>JBEGJP010000281.1:0-3696 GCA_041184525.1 Pseudomonadota bacterium
GTGTAGTTGTAGGTGTCTTTTTCCTTCTGCACATAGCTCTGATGGGCGTAAAGGGAATACAATCGCTCTGTGAGGAATGTGTAGGGCTGATCCTCGTAAATTATCTTTTGCAGACGCCGTGCAATCTCGGTCCGTTTGGTCTTGTCGAGGGTGGCACGGTGTTCATCGATGAGCTTGTCCACTTCCTTGTTTGAATAACTGATGAAGTTGCTGCCCTTGTTTCCGATGGAATCGGAGTGCCAGATTTGCTTCAGGTCACCGTCGGAGTCTCGGCTCCATCCGAGCGCCGCGCCATCAAATTTCCTGTCGTCCAGCAGCTTTGTGAACGTGGTCCAGTCAATCGATTTGAGGTTGATGGCCACCCCGACTTTAGCCGCTTTTTGTTTGAAATCGACCATCTTGGGTTCGGTGGTTTCCTTCGATTGGCTCGGGTAGATGATGGTCAGTTCCAAGGGTTGGCCGTCTTTTTCAAGAACACCGTTCTTGCCTGCCTTCGTCCATCCGGCAGCCGCGAGCCGGTCGCGGGCTTTTTGCAGATCGAATTCCACAGACTTCAGCGAAGGGTCGTTTTGTTCACTTTTGACGCTGAAAGGCCCAATTGTAGGCTCTGCCATTCCGTATTCAATTTTGTTGATCCACGTGTTGAGGTCGGCAATGTGAGAGAGGGCCCAGCGGACATCCTTGTTGGCGAGAATGGGGTTCTTCAAATTCCAGCCGATGAACGAATATCCCGTGGGCGATTTGTTGATTGCCTTGACTTTCACGAGCTTCGATTTGAATTCGGGTCCGTCGGTTTGCTTCATCCATTGCTTGGGCAGCAGCCCTTTGAATGTCAGGTCGCCTTTGCGAAAGAGTTCGAATTCCACGGGCTCATCCTGAACAACTTTGAAGATATACCGATCGTAATTCCAGCGCCCCTGTTTGATGAGCTCCTCTTTGTTCCAGTAATTCGGATCGCGTTTGAAGATGAGCTGTTGGTTGCCGTCCCACTTGTCCAGCAGCCACTGCGCAGAGCCGAGAGGGCTTTTGGTGACTTCCGCTTTTGTCATGGAGTTGTCCTTCTCGTACAACGCCATGTAGTGCTTTTTCGGGAACACGGTGAGGGTCGCCACAACGTCGAAGTTTTTGTAGTAAACATCACCCGCCGTGAAGCGGATTTTGTCGGGAGCGAGCACTTCCACCTTCTTGATGGCCGAGTAGTACGGGTGAAGATGTGCGCACATCACGCCTTTCATAAAGATGAGGTCGTAACTGAATTTCACATCGTCCGCAGTCACTGGGGAGCCGTCGGAGAATTTAGCCTTCTTGTTGAGCGTGAAAGTGAATTGCTTGCCGTCTTTGGAGATTTCCCATTGGGATGCGAGGTTGGGCATCCAGTCGTAGGTGTCCCAATGCCGGTCGAGAAGGGTCTCGAAAAACATGTCCATCACGGGGCCAGTTTCACCGTCGTTGTTGGTGAGCGGAAAGAGGCTCGTCGGATTCGCCGAAACACTTTCAATGAAGGTGCCCGTTCTCTCTCCACCGACCGCTGTTGCTTTGTCAGGCGTCGCTGCTGTTGATTTGTCGGAGGTAACCGATGCTGCTTTTTCAGCACTCACGGCCGTTGCTTTGTCGGTATTGTTTGAGGCTGTTTTTTGAAAGAGTGCGGTGCAACCGGCCCCAAGGCTGAGGCAAACGAACATCGACGGCTTCACAATTCTGAGGAGCAAGTTTTTCACGGAAAACCTCCCGGATCACAAACAGGGACTCGCGGACGCCCGAGACTACCACCGGCAGTCACAGATGCAATCGACTCGGGGGAGAGGATTCCGGTTCTACTGCTCCATCGGCTTGTGGGTCGGGTTGAAGGAACGGACGGGAGGCTGTAGGACTTCGTGATGTTCAGAGGAGTGTGTTGTGAATGCAGTAAAAGCACTGATGGGTCGTGCACTCGACTACGCGGGTCTTTTTCCGCCCGCTAAATTGCCTATGAATAAGGCGGTTGAGGAGTTCGCAGCTTGCCTCAACGATCCCGAAGCATGGTTTTTGGCCCGCTTTGTCTTGCCCGCGTCTCGCAGCGGTGAGCTGGTACAGGCGGCCGGCGGCTTGCTGGCGGAAGCGGCGCAAACGCGGGTTCCATGGCACTTGAGTGGCCTGATTCGCTCGGCTCCCTCGATTGCCGAGTCACTCGATCTGATGAGGTCGGAAACAACTCTCTTGCGCGGGTTGCTGGATTCGCATGCGGGAGCCTTGGAGTTGGATGCCCTCGATTTGCCCGTTCCTGACGAACTCTCGGGGACCCACGATCAGGAGCTGGCCCGCAGTTTTTTCACTGAGGCCTATCGCATTTTCGCGGAGGCGCATTTTGGCGTTCCGGTGTTTTGGGAAGTCAATCTGAAGAAGCCTTTCGAACATGTGGCGTTGGCAGCGCACAATGCCAACGCGGCGGCACCCGCGACGGTGTGTTTGAAGTTCAGGACCGGAGGTCTGACACCGGAAGCCATCGTATCGCCCGAGATCTTGGCACGCGCGTTCCGCATTGTGCAGCAGCACCGGATTCCCTTCAAACTGACCGCCGGCCTGCATTTGGCTCTGCGGCACTTCGATTCCGCAGTCGGCACAGACGTCTTTGGCTTCCTCAATGTTTTTTGTGCGGCCGTTTTGGGTTGGACCCACAATCTTTCGGAAACCGAGTTGCGGCTTTTGCTCGAAGAAAAAAACCTTGCTCACATCGGCATTCACGCGGATGGCATCGAATGGAAATCTTACAGGGTCTCTCAGTCTGATATCCGCCAAGTCCGCTCCGTGGGGCTGCGCAGTTTTGGCTCATGCAGCTTCTATGAGCCGGTGGAAGAAATGAAATCGATGAAACTTTTGAGCTGAGGAAGACACCATGACTTTTTTTGCAAATCCTTCTTGGCAGGCCCGCAGCTGGTTCGAATTGCCTGCTCAAACTGACTTCTCCTTGCAGAATCTTCCCTTCGGCATCTTCAGCAGCGCCGGACATCCGGAAAAAAGAGTCGGCTTGGCGCTCGGCCATGCGATCATCGATACGGTGGTTCTGTTCGATGCCGGACTGTTGTCGGCAGTCCCCGAGTTGCATCGTGAGCTGCTCCTCACGGACGCTCTCAATCCGCTCATGGCGGCAGGGCGCAAGACGTGGCAGGGGCTGCGGATGCGTGTGGCTGAACTGATGACGCAAGGGAACGAGGCGTTGCTTCACAAGGCCGATTTGCATGCCCGCGTTTTTGTTCCTCAGAGCGGCGCACAAATGCATTTACCTGTGCGGGTTTCGAATTATGTCGATTTTTATTCGAGCCGCGAACACGCCTCCAACGTGGGTGCGATGTTCCGCGATCCGCAAAACCCTCTGCTTCCCAACTGGCTTCATATCCCCATCGGCTACAACGGTCGGAGCAGTTCCGTTGTTGCTTCCGGATGTGCTGTGCGCAGGCCGTTTGGTCAGCTCAAGAATGATGCCGATCCTGCGCCCACATTCGAGCCTTCTAAGCAACTGGATTTTGAATTGGAAATGGCGTTCATTACGGGCCGGAAAACGGATTTGGGCTCAAGCATCACGGCGGCTGATACCGACAATCACATTTTCGGTCTTTCACTTCTCAATGACTGGTCAGCGCGCGATATTCAGCGTTGGGAGTATGTGCCGCTCGGGCCTTTCTTGGCCAAGACCTTCGCAACGAGTCTTTCGCCTTGGGT
>JBEGJP010000282.1:0-2812 GCA_041184525.1 Pseudomonadota bacterium
TGCCGGTAAAAAACAATCCCACTCCCCGCGCTAAAATTCAGGTGCACCGGTAAAACACGTCCCGCCTCGGTCCAACGCCCCGGATTCAACTGCCCGCGGATGGCAAATTTCTCGGCTCGCCAATACCCTGAATCTGCATTTGAATTGGAAGCGCCGAAGCCCACTTGCGCACCAAGCGTGAGCGAGGAAAACAACGTCTTCTCGGTTGAAAACTCTTGGATGGGAGGAAGTTTTTGATAGACACCTTCATTCATCAACCGCGACAGATCCACCTGTGTCTCGTCATGAGCGTTCACGGACGCCAAAAGAGAACTTCTGAGAGCGTCGCGACTTTGCAGCCCTGTGTCTTGCACGACCGATTCAATGCTCTTTTTCTTGCACCCCAGTGCAAGCAGGACGAAATTAAGAAAAAGAAAAACGCACGACACAGCTCTCTTGCTGGGGCCCGAATGTCTTGTGCGAATCTGGATGGCCATATTCCCACCCTTAAAAGACAACCGTCAATCCACCAAAAATATAGACGGTCAATACAGAAATGTTGATTGTCTCGGGTGGGGCGCTTGAGTCCTGAGCGTCTTTGAAAGCAAATGAACCTTTGTCTTGAGAGATTTGAGTCCCTCCTGTCACAACAAGGTGTTTACCCAAATTGACCCCAAGAGAAAGGTCAGTGCCCATGCGCATGTACTTCAAGCTTGCTGCATTGGTGTAGGTCGATGTCTTGACCTCCAATTTTGATCCCATGGGAAATCCGAACACGCCGCCGACGCGACAAAAAAGCTGGACACTCAAACACCGCGTCACCACCAGAGCAGGTTGAGCCATGATCTCCATGAATGAACCTGTCACTGTATAGCTTTCATTATTGCTGAGCGTCGTTTTTCCGCTTGTTTTAGCACTCAGTGCGCCTGTCCCGAGTTCCAAGGCCAATGGGCCTCTGAGACCAAGGCGCATCAGGATTCCTCCTGTGAATCCGAGACCGCTGAGGCCGCTGACCGTTTGCGCCTGCACTGTTTGTCCGGAATCCGTCACTTCATTTGGAACGAAGGGCTGACGGAATGTGAACTGCCCCACGCTCCCCATGACCCCAAAGGAAAATTTCTTCTGCTGTCCCGAGGAATCACCGTCGAGTGCGAAGGTCTGACCTGACACATTAGGACAGCGCCCTCCAACTTTGGCGAGCTTCGCCGTCGCCTTGTCGCCCTTGATTCGGATGAGGGAAATTTTGATTGTCTCGCCCTTGTTCGATTGAACAGACACCGTTTGCCCTTTGGACAGGCCACTGACTCCCGAAACTAAAACCGAGCAGCTCTTTTGTTTCAAAACCTGCAATCCTGAAGCTTCTGCGTCAATTGAGACGAACGAAACAAGGACTAAAAAAAGAGAAGAGAGCAGAGACTCCCATCGGAACCGACCTTCGACTCGCGATTCGCAGCGGCGGACGAGCAAAGCAATGCATTTGGCAGCATAGAAAACCAAGGTCAGCCCCCAAAAACGGCAACTTCTGGGGAGTCATCGGAAGAGGTCAAAGATTCTTGAGGTTTTTTTAAAAATCAACACGAACGGCCAAAACTCAGGCGCGACGCTGGGTTTGCCCCACAGGTCGGACGGCGCCCGACCTACGGTGGTTGTCAATAAGAAGAGCCAAAGCCTTCTTGGCCTGAGGCAGCTGACCACGTCTGACAAAATCGGCGACGCTCAGACCATCTAAATCGGTCACTGGAGTGAACACCAATTCCAACGCCTCCGAATATCCCACCCCCATTTGGTTCATGGCGAGTGCCAAGGCTTCTTCGAATTGCTTTTGCAGAGCGAGACTGTCCAAGCGAGAGTATCGATAAGTCATAAAAAAACCCCACATTAAACGGACAGTTCGTGGTCCCCCGGTCTTCCGTCCAGACATCCTGTTCGGAGGCAAAAATCGTTTATTGAATGCTTCAACCAGTTCCCAATCATATCTGAGACTTGCTGTGCAAACGGAAACTTTGAAAAACGAAAACAACCCACAGAGCAACACCCATCCCAAGATGAACCAGCTGCATCCAGACAGGCGCCTTCAAGTAGATGTTCAAGAATCCCAAACCCACCTGAAACAATGTCATGCCACTGACCCAATATCCGCTTTTGACCAACTTTGAATCTGCGCTCGACTCGGGACGTCCGAGCAACTGCACTTGATACCAAAAGATGTAAGCAACGCAGCTCAACGCAACAACCGGATGTATCAACCGCAAACGCAGGAGAGTGGGAACTTCACCGTCGAGATAAGCCTGCAAAGGGAGCGAACCGAAACTTGCATACAGTGTGTCCCCCAGAGCCGCGATGGCTCCTGTCATGCCGGTGAGCAACAGCATCAGCCCCGCAATCGAAGTCAGCCGGAATTTCAAAACGTCGGTCAAACTCAATTTTTTCAAAGCCTGAGGTTCTTGAGATGTTCTGTGTATCAGGAGGCCCAAAGCGCCGAGCAGGGCAAAGGTATTGAGAAGATGCGCTGACATGGAAACAGCACGCGTTAGAGAAGCATTGTGGGCAACCAGTTCGAACAACACGAGCCCTGCCCCGATGAGAGCTTCCACAAGAATGAGAATCAAGGTCCAACCCGCGGCGCTGCGCAGAGGACTGCCGCGCGGGGCATGGCGTCGCGTCATGAAAAACAAGGCTACGATCATCAAAAGTGACAAGCCGCTCGTCAACCTGTGAGAAATCTCGATGATCGTTTGCACTGTGGGTGCACGAGGGATCACCTCACCGTTGCAAAGAGGCCAGTGGTCACCGCACCCCGCACCCGAACCGGTGGCTCGGACAAATGCTCCCC
>JBEGJP010000283.1:0-10073 GCA_041184525.1 Pseudomonadota bacterium
TTGGGGGCATTCTTTGGATGAGAAGTTCATCAAACAAACCAACGGCGAACTTCAACGATTCGAGAAATGGACATTCGCTGTCGCAACAAGTGGAAGCTCAGAAAGCAGTTTCAGCAAGGAATTCACTTCTTATCGATGTGCAGAGCGGCAAGGAATTGGTCGTTTGTATTTTAGCCCGCGTCCCTCAATCGGTTTCCGCTCAGGTGTCACCGTCGGTGGCTCGACTCCGTTCCAGTGACGTACGCCCTGTGGTTGAATCTCTGTTTCAACGCTGGCTTTCTTTTTTGAGCTTGAATCGCTCTTGGAAGAAAGAAGAACCCAAAATTACATTTCTACTGAATGAGTCTTGTTCACCAGCCTCTCCGCCGTCTCTGACAATTGTCGCTGATGTTGGCCCACTTCGGGAGGCAAAATCGGATGACGAGTGCCTTCTGCGGAAGGCCGGAGCTCTGAGCGGGAAATTCTTCGCGGACGGCGACGATCGGGTGTGTCGAGCTTTTTATGATACGCGTACGCGCACAGGCCTGATTGCAGCGGGTGGTGCACAAGGTGACCGCTGGGCGATGGCCCGTCTCATTGGCGGCGCCTTGGGCGTCGGGGAACGGGCCACTGTCAGATCAAATCAAGATTCAAAAGGGGAGTTCAGTGTTCTGCCTGTGATGGCAGGTGGTCGCAAGAGTTTCCACTTCGAAGACGTCGTGGCGATCAATGCGGTTTGGGCGGATTTGCTTTCCCCTCTCCCCTGCGTCGAATTCGCTGGGAGCGGAGCGTTGTCCCGTCAGGATCAGCAGGGCCATGTGCGCTGCTCCAATATTGAAGTCGCAAGGGCCTCGTTGTCTGAAGATGGAGCTTCCGTTTGTCCAAAAGGTAAAAAGTACTGGCTCAGTCCTCTCCATCTTTGTGTGGAGGCAGGCGGTCAGTCGTTGCCCGAATGTCCCCCCGACGTCCCTCTGTTTGACCCGAATTCAGGCGTCTGTTGCTCTGCAGGACAGACATTTGATCCCGCACATTCAGGTTGTCGGAGTATCGCCGCGATGAAGAACGACATCGAGATTTTACTGCAAGGTGAGTGAAGCATGATGTTTCGTATTTTGCCTCTTGTTGTCCTTCATTTCATGTCAGGCTGCACATGGTCTGGTTTTTTCTTTTGGAGGACTGAATTTGAAGGACTCAAGAGTCTCGTCGAGAACGCAGATGGCAGTTTGATTCTGTCGTGGCCTGCTGCAATCAGAGGTCATGATATCTCCTATCTCGTCTTTCAAGAGGTGATGCCGAATCCTGAGAAGTATGCTGAGGGTGTTCAGCGGCTTCCTGCGGGCGAGTTTTTGCCGCGAACTTCAAAATCGGGTCGGGCGATAGCAACCGTGAAGGAGGAATCGCTGACGCTTCCTGCAAATGTGGCCCCTGAAGGACAGGCAACTGCATTTTATGTGGTTGTAAAATCTGGAGACAAGAATCTGGGAGAGAGCAGTGTTCTTCTTTTCAAGAGAACACTCAAACCGCGTCTGAGCATCCGCGGCGGAAATGTTCAAGTCCTGCCGGTGCGCTCACTCTCGCAACCTCTTGTGGTTCAATTGTCCACGGGCACAGCTCCCACGTCCGGAGAATCCGTTTGGTTTGAAGTATCGAGTGGTGACGTCGAACTCGTGTCGCAGACATCCGTCACCAATGCACTTGGTCAGGCAAGTACGAGAGTCAAGGCAGGCCAGCGTTGGGGGCCGGCAGTTGTGGTGGCCCATGCGAAGAACAATCAATCTGTTCAATTTACGTTGCAAGTGAAACCCGATTCCATCAAAGCGGGAGAAAGTTCCAATCACTGAAGATGAGGCTTTGGGATTGCGGGGCAGTGCTGAATTTCGAGCACTAATTCCCTTTCCACGTGATGGCAAGGAGAGAAACATCGTCGCTTTGTTGGCCGTGTTCCTTGCCGATGGTCTGGTACTCTTTGAGGATGCTGTTCAAAGTGTCACGCGCACTTTGTGATTGTGAAGCGCGTCTTCGCATCCATCGTTTTTTCAAGTTTCCATCATAGTTCTCAATGAGGCCGTCGCTGAAAAGCAGTATTCCCGAATTCGGGTTGAGTGCAATTTCCGAGATTGCCGGGACTTGAAAGGATTCTGATCCCAGATACGAGAAACTGAGAATTGAGGCAATCTCCTCTTCGCTTTTTGAATTCTGCCCAATGAAGACAGGCAATGGGTGGCCCATATTGCAGAGAAGAAGTTTTCCCGTTCGACAGTCGAGACATCCCATCAGCATGGTCATGCCAATCTCCTGCTCGCCACTCCCGAGTCGCTTCTTCGATGCTTCGCACACCACGCTGTTGAGTTCGACCGAAAGTTCCTGCAGGAGTTGAGTCTCATCTTTCAGGGAAACGCCCGAGAGTTCCTGTGCAGGACTCTTGACGCGGTAGAAGGTTTGAACTGCTCCTGCGACGACCGCGGTGACGAGCGCGGGTGCGATCCCATGGCCGGTGGCATCCCCAAGGAAAAAGCGGAGAACATTTTTTCTTTCGTCATAAAATGCGGCAAGCCAGTCGCCGCCGACGTCATTCGCGGGAATCCAATGATATGCAATTTCGGTGTTGGGAACTGAATGGGGAAACGTGATGAGCCGATCTTGGATGCTGGCTGCAATAGCCATTTCGCTGGCTTGTTGGGTCTGAATGAGCTTCAATTGAAATGAACTCCGACGTTCATAATAGTCACGTACGGCTTCGGAAAGGTATTTTGTGATTTGCTGTGTCTCGGGCCACATTTTACTTTCGTCAATTCCATAAATCCCGATCGTCATGAGGAGTTTGCCGTCTCTCGATAAGACGGGGATTTCGAGTTTGCCTTGTGTGCTGGAACTCCAGAAGATGCCTTCGGAGAGTTCAAAGTTGAAAGCGCTGAAGACTTCATTCACATGTTCGTTTGCACATCCAATGGCCGAGGGTTGCAAGACGTGCAGAACCCTCCCGCAGAGCCGCGCGCATGCACGGTGGAATTCGGAAGTGTCCAGCTCCGTGCTCCATGTGGCACTGTCCTGCAGAATCGTTTCAAGTCCGTTGCGCAAATAGCCCAGTCTGTTGTCACGCTTTAAAATGCTCTCGGCAAGAAACTGAATGCCTGAGAAGACTGCGAGGAATTCATCTTTGCTTTTGTAGTCGGGTTTGACCGAATAATCTCCCTGAGTGAGTTGAGAAAGATATTGGGCCGCAAGGCGTGCCGGTTTGACGATGTTTTTTGTTGCAATGAAACCAATGAATCCGCCGACAAGAACAATGGCAAGCCCATAGAAGAGCCAAATTTCGACCGCTCGATAGAAGGGTTCCATGACAGTTTCTAAGGGCGCCTCGGCAAAGACGAAGACGTTGGTTTCTGGAATTTCACGGTAGGAAAAGACCCAGTCCTGTCCTTGGGAAACAACCAGTGTGGTGCTTTCAGAAAGTCCGCTCTCGAGAGCTGTCTGCACCGAAGGCCGCTTGTCCAGATTGAGACCGGAGGGAGCTTGATTTCCTGAACTGAAGATCAGTTCACCCGAAGCGCTCACTGCGAAAAGAGTTCCGTCTTGTTGGGGAAAATTGAGTTCTTTGAGGGGCGATGCGAGCAGCTCGCCTTGGGCAGAGCGGTAAAGGATCAGATGACTGGGAAGAACAGGAAGTGTCGGAGACATCTTTTTTCTCAGGTCAGGTGCATCTGAACGAACCACAAAGGTTTCGTTCTTCTCGGGAAGACGACTGGCACCGACTTCGGACGCGGAGGGAAGTTCATTTTTGGTTGCGATGAGAATCGCGTTGGAGCGCTGTTCCATCAATGCAGCCCGAAACTGCATGGCGACCGACCGTGCGCGGAGGGCTTGAAGTTCAAAAAGGTATGCCTCTTTGTCCTTTTTATAAGCTATCGCGGCATAACTGATGGAGAGGGCAAAGACGGAAATTCCAATGGCAGACACCACCATGGCAACTTTTTCTGCAAATGAAAAAGTCCGCTCCGACCCGTCGAATGCCTTCCAAAGCCCTCGCATCTTTTTCTACTCCACAAAAATAGTTTGACTTGATGTGGTCTCTTTGTTCAGACTCTGCAGCAGGGCACTGATTTTCAATTTATCTTTCGAGGGGCCTTCTTGCCCGCTTGTTTCGTTCTTTTCTGATTCACGTTGTCGCTGAAAAACATGAATTTTGACGATATCGGAGAAGAGGGTTTCGTCGTCGTTGATCACCTGAACGAAATAGCTGCCTGCAGAGGGAATTGAGGCTCCGGAAAACTCGCCTTCTGAAAACCCGCTCCAAACTGGCCTTTGGCTGTTTTCTGCCGGCCAGACGAAAGCCCAAAACTTGCTTCCACTGAACTCCTGTGACACGCGGATACGCAAGGAGGTGGGAAATGAATCAGTGAGAATGATGTTTCCGCTCTCGGGGAAGTCGAGTGGGATTTTTCCTCTCATTCGGGCGACGGCGAGTTTTTGTTTGGGGTTTTCTCGGTTGCTTTTCGTTGGTTTCAGGATTTGTTTGATAGTGTTTTCCACGCCGAATCTGCGCAGCACTTTATTGAACAACGGAGGTCGTTGTGAAACGGTGAAAAGGCTGTACTCAGGCAATTGAACTGCTGTGCGGCCTTCCGTGTAGAAAATTTGCACCGAACTGCCTTTGGGTGTGTAGAGAGAATCGCCTCGGGAGAGTTTTTTTCTTTGTCCCAAGGGCAACCAGTTGACCGATCCGGCCGAGCGCCATTGGACATCTCCCGTCACTTGCATGAGTCGGCAGACACTTTCACTTTCTATTGCGTCCTGTTTTTCAAAATATTCATTCCAAACGCTTTGATCTCCGGTCGCGTGGACACCGCGGTTTGCGAATTGATTTCTTATTTTCAGGAGAAATGGTGTCGAGAGCGAGAGTGTCAGCAACAGAATGACGAAGAATCTTCTCATGGCCGATAGTCTCTCCGCTGCCGGAAAGCGATTTCGACGCGACTGTTGCCGGAGGCCGCCTTTTCCATTGTGTTTCCGAATGAGTCGATTTCATTGAGGAGCGGTTTTCTTGCTCCATATCCAGCCATGGCGAGTGTCTCGGGCGGAATCCCCTTCTCAAGGAACGTCTCAAAGACAACCCGCGCACGTCCGTTGGAGAGCCTGATCGCGCGCGAGGCTGTTTCCCTCTCGTTGGCCGAAACGAATGCGGAGATCACAATCAGTGGCTTTGGACTGAGGCGAGCTGCGTAATTCGCCAATTCTGCCAGAATGAGCGAACCTTCTTTCGAGAGGATGTTGCTGCGTTCAAAGAGCCTTTGGGTCGCGAAGGAGAGTTTGATTTCAGGTCCCTTGCGCTCCTCCAGTGCTTGAGTTGCCGAATTCACGGCGGCAACTTCGGCGATTTTTTGCTTTGTGCTTTGAAATTTCTTTTCCAGTGCCGAGTCTTTCTCGATGCGGGAACGATCAATCCCCGCCATGAGTGTATCCACTGCGGAAAGTATCTGTGAATTGACGTCAGAAGACGAAAAGGTGGCCGCTCGCTCTGCCAACAGACGGAAGGAAACCGAACCAATGCCGGGTTCGAGCAGCACTCCGCCTTCGGCTGGACCCTCGGTCTGGTTTCCGGCGCCGTCATTTTGAGTTCCGATACCCATCTTTCCTTCTGCGGTCTGCGACACTTGAAGTTGCCTGTCGTTCTTGAGGTGACTTGCAACCTTGTCGAGCATGTTCTGACCATTTTTCTTGTCTGTCGAAAAGAAAAGCACAAAGAAACTCATGAGCACCATCAACATATCTGCGTAAGATACTGCCCACGTTTGGCTGTCGTCAGTTGCAAATGCAGCGCTTTTTCTCCTCTCGATCTGAAAAATTTTTGTTTTGCTTGAACCAAGCAAGGGAGATTTAGGCAGCACGGTCTTTGACCTCATCTTTGATCAAGGCGGGTGCTTCGCCCTGTTCAATCAAAACGAGGATCTGAAAAATCCCAGTGTAGAGCCTTTCATTTTGAACTTGTCTGACTTGGAGGTGATCCGCCAAAGGTGTCACGAGACAGTTCGACAGAACGAGACCAAAAAATGTGGCGGTCATCGCAAGAGCAAGCGCTGGGCCGAGTCCTTCCTGATTCTGACCAAGCATCGACAAGAGAGACACGAGTCCCATGACTGTTCCAGTCATGCCGAGCGCCGGTGGGTATTTGGCGAGGTTCCTCAACGCGTGCACGGCATCAAGGTATCCGCGTTCCAACTCGTCGCGCTTCTGAGAAACGAGGTTGACAAAAAGTTCGGCCTCGATTCCCCCCGACCAGAGCTCAACGGCATAGTTGATCAGTTCGTTTTCGGATTTCTCCGACAGGCTCTTTTTCTGCATGAGCTCATCAAATTCTGCCTGATAATGAGAAATCTTCTGCTGAGGACCGAATGCCGATCGGATGGCCCGAAACAAGCGCTTCAGAGTTTCTGCTGGACTGGACATGACCAAAATCGCGATCGTTCCTCCCGCCACCATCAGAAGGGCTTCATGGTTCGCATAAAGTTTCATCGATTCTTTTCCCATGGAGAGGGAAACCAGAATCGCCATCAATGCAAAACCAATGGGAAACGTTCTCATGCCAGACTCCAATCAAACACACCACTGCTTCTCTGTTTCGGAGTGACTCAAAGAGATATGAAAATTGGTGTGGTAATATTTTGACGCTGATGTCAGAAATCGAGGAATGGTGAAGCTCTTTCAATTCTTGAGGAATATTTCATCCGATTTGTTTGATGCCCTCTAGGAACACCCTCGAACAGTGCGTCACCTAAAGCCGAGCAATTGCTTCTCTAAAATAAAGACGTTGTATGCCGGATTGATCTTTCCATAGGTGCTGGCCCAAAGCTTCTCCCAGTCGGCAACGGACTGAAATTTCACTGGCCAACTCTGGTTGTTGATGTGCACCAGTTGGCCTTTGATTTTGGCAATGAGAGTCATGTGGCCGGCTCCTTTGGCACCCGAAAGAAGCACAGCCACCTCTCCATCTTTCATTGCCTTGAGCATCGTGTTTTGGGCAAATCCGGAAAGATTCTTGATTTGGGTGAATTGCTGTCGGATTCCAAAAAGTTGAGAAAGGTCTTTCCAGATGCGTCCGGCGCTGGCCACATCAGGATGGCCTGCAGGATAGGGGATGGCACAAGCCCAGCGTCCCAATACCAGCGAGACAAGCTGGGTCATGGCATCGTTCGCACAGTTTCCTTTGCCCATCACCTTTGTTCCGGTGAGGGGATTTGTCTTTTGGATGGCCTTGGCCATGGCTGCAATGGCTTCGTCGTAGTTTTCTGACTGCGAGACAACATGCGCACCCGTGCGGAATGCTGAGTCAGACGCAAACACGACTCCACGCGTTGTACCGATGGTTGCAACGCGAAAAACGGCACTCGTACCCAATGTGGCGACGGTTTCTATGATGAAGTTGCCGACGTCGTCGTCGTCCGTCTTGCCGCTCCAAAGACAGCGGTTTTCGACCTGCTGCGTTGGACCGGCACACCTGATTTCGCAAGTTGAATTCTCCTTCGATACGGTTCGCGCCAAGCGAGGATCGAAGACTTCAATCCCTTTGCTGCCATCGGCTTTGTGAGTCAGACGTGTTTTGAATCCGGATGAGCTGTTCCAAACGTCGGTGGCTGATTTTTTCAGTTCCGTGAAAGAAACTCGTTCGTTGGCAGAGGAATGGTACTGCAGTGACAAATCTTGGCTGGTGTTATTGAAGAAACTCGTTGCATACTTGTGTTGGACGGAACCTTCGATGGTTGCGGTGCGGCAGCTATAGAATATGTATTGTGCAATATTTCCGGTGTCAGAGCCCGCAGTCATTGCGTTTCCGCTCGGAGTCGGGGGTTTGCAGGCCATCAAAGAAAGGCTGCAGATGCTCGCAGACAGCAGGCGAATCTTTCCGATCTTGCATTTTTTATTTTGAATTGAATTCACGATGCGTTGTCCTCAAGGGGCTTGAATGTCTTCGAGCCAAATCTGGGGAGCCCTTCCTGTATTTGCGCTTTTGATGATCACTGTGACGGGGGCCTTGAATTGGAAGCGCTGCTCGAAGCCTGCGCGTCGGGGGCCTGCAAAAATCATGCGGTTGCCGTCTGCTCCGACGACCTCAAGTGTGCTGTCGAGGCCGTTGTGAGCCATAAAGGAGAGAGTGTCTGCCCCGTCTTGCAGGGGGAGTGTGACAGCCTTCAAGGCCAAAGGCTCTGTAAAACCTGTATTGAAGACATCCGTCGAGAACCCGCCGATGCGAAAGTTCGTCAGCGGTGTTCTTTCCCATCGGGAGATTGTCTCCATGTCCAGATGGCTGAGGATTTTCGCATACTGAATATTTTTGAGTGTCGATTCTGTTCCAGTTGTTCCCTCTCCAAAAACGGGAATCTGGTTCGAGGCCTGATGAATGGCCAACAGATGACCTGTTCTAGCATCCACGAGGGGTGTGCCGTCAGGGTTTTCGCTTATCGGGCAGTCGTGGGTTGCCGTGTCAGCTGCTTTGGGTTGTCCAAAAATATTTTTGGTGGGGCCTACGTTGAGTCTGCATGAGGCAGTTCTCTCAGAGCCGCTGCGGCCGTTTTTTATTTTGATTGGCAGGGCTACGGCCTCGAGAACGGCTGATTCGGTTGCAGAACTGCTCGTTCCCGCCAGTTCGATTTTTGCTGAAGGAGCTGTGTCGACTTTGAAAATTGTCAGATCGGAGGAAAGCTCGTTGCCATTGCTGAATGATTCACTGGCGTTGCTGTAAACAACTTTCACGCATTTCGCTTGAAGTGATGAGTTCGACCAGCGGACGGTAGCGCCATTGCAGTCCATGGCACCCAAGAAACAGTGGCCCGCAGTAGCAACGTAATTCTGACCGATATGAAATGCTGCACAGCGGATGGTTTTGTTCCGATTCGTATGAGCGTAAAAATCCAAAACACCAGTCGCGTTTTCAATTGTATTGTCGTCTTCTATCGCGCGTCTCACATTCTTTTGCATAGAGGAAGAAAAGGCAATCTGAGAGCCGAAGGAAAGAAGACCTACCGTCGCAAAAAGATATTTGAGATTCAATCCGTCTCTTTTCATTGTGCACCTGTGCTGTAGCAGATGGCCTTGTTGATCATGCCGGCCATCTGTTTTGCGCCGAACACAGAAGGATGCATGATTTCAGGTTTCAAAAAGTAGGGGAAACTCTCATAGAATTTATCGACGTTGAGCAAATGAGTGTTGTTGTTGGTTCGGGAAGCAAAAGCTCGGGCCGAGCGGTTTTCAAACTGCATCGCCTTCTCCAAGGATTCCATAAACAAGGGAAGTTCCTTGATGGCCTTGAGAATGAGCCAGCTGGCGATGGAGGACATGAAAGCCGGTGATGCACTGAATTCGGCCTTTTGAGATGCGGATGCCTTTCCTCCGAACGCTGCTGTGCGCAATGTTCCTTTGTCTGATGACGTATGAATGATTTGCCTCTCAAAGGATTCATAAACACTTCGGAGGGCTTCGACTTCCGATGCCGAAAAGTATGTGTCGAGCTCTTCATCGTAATATCCGGAGGTGCGCGCCACACGACGGTTCGCGAGGGATTCGCTGGTGACATCAGGATTCCCGTCTTTTGCAACCCCGTTGAGTTTGATCTTGTTATTTTCAGAATAGGCAATGCGGCGGAGCCACGTGGCAATCTGCTCTGCGAAGTTCTTGCCCGTCATGGTCTCAAAATACTGACCAAACACTGCGGCAAGCACAGGCTCGTAGTTCTTTTGTGCGAATACCTCGAGAGGATTGTCTGCAAGACGTGCGAAGAGCACCGGAACGGCAGGTCCATACTGATTGTTGGTTGAAACGCCCTCAATCACTTTGTAGAAGTCTTCAGAAACGTTGAATCGGCGCGTTTCGTTGAAGGTCATTCCGTTTTTATCCTGAAGGGCCATGAAGTTCAGAACCGTCCGGACGAGAAAGCTTTTGGGTCGCGAATCGCGCATGAAGGAAAGAGCGTGAGAAACCGAATCCCAAAAGAGAGCATCAATAGCCATGACCATACTGGGGTTGAAGGCTTTGATGTACTTGATAGCTTCTTCTACGGCGCGGCGACGCAGAGTTGTGTTGCTCCATTTCGATTTTTGCAGAGG
>JBEGJP010000284.1:0-5752 GCA_041184525.1 Pseudomonadota bacterium
TTCGACAACACGGCCCATGCCCGTCGTTATGGAGTCTTTGCTCAAACTGCGGCACAGGTGTCATGGCTCCGGTGGGAGGCGCACACTGAGCTTCTGCACAGTCAGCTGGTCCGCGGACAACCGGGGCAGAAAATCATTCCCTTCATTCCGCTTTGGCAGGGACGTCTCAAAGCAGGAACTTCTTTGAAAGATTGCGGCGTACCGGAAGTCTTTCACCCTTGGAGCACGGCAGTGGAATGGGACCAATCGGGGTCTTACGGTTTGGACCCTGAAGGCTTGGGTTGGCTGACACCTCCCTCTCTGTTGGCGTTTTCTGCAGAGGCGCTCTTCCCGTCCGGAGCCGAAGAGTGGCGTCTGGGCTTTCGAGTGGACAATCTTCTTGACGAACGGAACTCCCTCCTGAGGATTGCAGGTGCTCAAAAAAGAAGCGTACCGTGGGTGTCGTCACCCGTTCTCCCGATTGCAGGTCGTACTTTTGAGCTGAATTTGAGGTTGCTCACTCCGTGAGCTCCGGAGTAATGAGGCAAAGGGTGTGCAGGGAGGGCTCATGGGCCTGCGTTTTCGAGCTGGCGTTCGCCGCATTTTCCGTTTTGCCATGATCGCGCTTTTGCCGATGGCCTTTGTCGTGGCTTGCAGCGCTCCGAATTTGAAGGGTCTCTCCGATAAGACACCGTGTGGCGTCGGTCGTGCACCGGAGGCACTCCACGGGATTTTCTGGATCTTGGGAACACCCGCCTCAGAGCACTTTGTGTGCACAGCACAGGACAATCAGTACCGGACGGTGATGACCCTCGCTCCTGAGAGCCGCGACCCGTTGCTACTCAACGACCTTTTTTCGGGTCAAAAAATTCTCATTGAACGTTTTTCGGGACGCCTCGCAAAGCCGAGCCGCGCCACGTTTTTAGGTCCTCAGGGTGATTTTATCGTTCAACATGGCGATTGGCCTCAGAACGCATCGAATGTGCATCGTCTTTCAGAACATCAGGGTCTAGTGGTCGGATTCGATTTCGCCGAGTTGAGGGAGTTTCAATGGTCAGCTGATCAACCCCTGCGCGGCGGAACGCTCGACGGCTCACCTCGCTTCACGGGGAATTCAAATCCTTCTCTTATTCTGCGCAAGGGCACTTGGATCGGACTTCTTGATGGCGGATTCGATCTCGTGCAATTCAAACCGCGCACTGCGGTTCTCAACGTGCTTCAAGAGGGTGGAACAGCGGAATCAGTTTTGGCAGGTCAAAGTCTGATGGATGAAAAAACTGGAATGGCCTGCATCAATGCCTATCAGACGCTCAAGCTCGGACCTGCGCAAGCTGTCGTGAGTTGCAACCCTCAATATTTTGGTCCTGTGGCAGGCGAACGCGTGGCAGTCTTTTTTCTTGAATTGGATGACTCAGGAAAACTTTCGTCTCGTTTGCTGATGAGCAGGAGTGCAGACGACATCCAAAGAATTGATCTGATGGGACACAGCGGGAATAGGAAGGAAGTTTTTGTCACTTTAAAGAAGACATCGATGGACGACTATGAAGGTCGTGTCGCTGATGCATCTTGGCTGAATGTTGAAAATGGAAATGTTGCATCGGATCTTCGCGCGGTGGGCGCAGTGTCACCTTCTTCCCAAGGGCAGTCGCTCATTTTCGCCTGCCAAGTCGATTCGGAATTCTGTCGAAAAGGAGAGGTCGCAGTGCAAGAGGCTTCCGGCGGCGAATTTAGAAATTATGCACCTCAATTTGCCGTCCCGTTTTTTTCCTTCGCAGCTGAAGTTCCCGTGCCATGAAGCTCCTCAAAGCATCCTCTGCTCTGACTCTGTCTATTGGTCTGCACGGGGCCTTGGCCTTCAGTTTGAGCCGCACACAAAGTCACCCCCATCCGCTGCCGAAGTCCTCCGTCTCACAGCCTGTGGCGGTGCGTTTGATTGAGCACCCGCTTCCGCCTGCGATCGGACTTCAGAAAACACGTCTGCAAGCCGTGGACCCCGAGCCCGCAGCTGAAAACCGATGGTCTCAGGAGCCGACCATCGAGACTGTCTCCCCTGAAGATCACGGAGTGATTGCTGGGGAACATTCTTCTTCAGCCGAGGAAACGGGGGGACAACAGCAGATTGCCGATGCCGTGTTTGCTCCCTGTCGTGCCATTGCGCTGCCTGAGCGTTGGTTGCGTGAACCGGGATTTCTCCCGAGACAGTATGAAATGCGTTTCAACTTTTCAGGAACGTCTGAAGGTGAGGTTTTCAAAGTTCTTCATTTGGAACCATCGGGGCGACATTTCCCCCATGCAGACAGGCTCATAGGTTCGCTTTTTGAAGACTGTGTCAATCGGCTGGGACAGGAGAGAGTCATCGCATTGCAGCAACGCATGCAGTCTTTTCAATCCGCCGAGGGGCAGGCATACTCATTCAAACTCGAATTCGACGCATTGGATTTCGAATCGTCGACCCAGAGAGGATTTTAAGATGCAAACTTCGGCTTCCCTGACCCAACTGGCGCTGCAAATGCAGAACAGTTCGATTTTTGTGGTCGGCGATATCGTACTGGATTGCTATATTCAGGGCTCGGTCTCGCGTTTGTCACCCGAGGCGCCGGTGCCGGTCGTTCTCGAAGGGGAACGTCGTTACGTTCTGGGTGGAGCTGCAAATGTGGCGGCTAACATTGCTTCCATCGGTGCACGCGCTGTTTTGTGTGGTCGCATAGGCCGTGATGCCGATGCAGGAATGGTGCGTGATGTGTGTCTTCAACTCGGAGTGGAATCCAGCGCTCTCATCGAGTCCGAGAGTCTTCCTACGACGCGCAAAACACGTGTCCTTGCTGGTTATCAGCAGCTTGTTCGTATCGATCGGGAACAGGTCGCGCCCTTGTCATCAACGGAAGAGCAGAAAGTCATTCTGCATTTCGAGCGCTTTCTTGCTGCCCCCGGCGCACGCGGCTTGGTTTTGTCGGACTATGGCAAAGGAGTTCTGTCACACCAGTTGTGCCGGCAGCTCATCGAAACGGCACGTCGGGCAGGCGTTCCTGTGGTGACCGATCCCAAGTCAGCAGATCTCTCGCGGTACCACGGAACGACCATCATCAAGCCCAATCTCAAAGAGGGACGCGAGCTCCTTCGGTCATGGAGTGCCACTGCCACCGCGGCTGGTTTTGAAGAAGAAGTCACGCTCATCTGCGAGACAGTGGCCAAGCAAGCGTCCGCTGACGCTGTCGTTTTGAGTTTGTCAGAGCACGGAGTGGCCCTGAAGGACACAAAAGAATCGGAATTGCGCCGCTATGCCTCGCGCGCTCTTCAAGTCGCCGATGTCTCGGGTGCCGGCGACACCATGGTGGCATTTCTCGCCATGGCAGTGGCCAGCGGATCTTCCTTTGCATCCGCAACCGAAATCGCAAATGTGGCGGCTGCCCTTGTGTGTGCAAAGCTTGGAACAGCGACTCTCAGCTCTTCAGAACTCCTTCAGGCGATGACATCAACACCGGGTTTGCGCAGTGCGCATTCGCCAAAAATCCTTCCGATCGAAAGCCTTCCGGCCTTGGCCCAAACGCTCCGCCGAAACGGCCGCAAGATTGTCTTCACAAACGGGTGCTTCGATCTTCTTCATATGGGCCATGTTGATCTTTTGGAAAGGGCGCGTGCGCTCGGAGATGTGCTGATCGTTGGTTTAAATACGGATGCATCGATCCGCCGTCTGAAGGGTCCCGAGCGCCCTGTTCAGACATTCGAAAGCCGTTCCCGTGTTCTTGCCGGCCTCGCTTCGGTCGATTTTGTGATTGGCTTTGATCAGGACACCCCTGTCGACCTCATCCGCACCCTCGTTCCCCACGTTCTCGTCAAAGGTGGCGATTATACGGTTGCATCTGTTGTGGGGCATGAAATTGTACTCGCATCGGGCGGAAAAGTTGAAATACTTTCTCTGGTGCCGGGACACAGCACCACAGGGCTCGTCGAAAAGGCCCGCACTCCAGCCGTCTGATTCATTCGTGAATGAAGTCGTGTGGCATGAAATCGCGTGCGCTGCGAAAAGAGTAATTGGGAGAGTAGTTGAGCAGATTGGTCAGCTGGCTTGTGTAGAGGCAGGCGTAGTTTTCCACTTGAGCAGCGAACCTTGAGTTCTGGTGTCCCGTCTTCATCAATTGCCCCCACTTGGGGTGGAAATTTTGATGGTATTTTTTCATGCTCCTGCGCAAAGCTTCACGCGTGGAGTCGCGCTTCTGTGATAGAGAAGCAATGGTCTTTTGAATCCGTTCGTTTGCTTCCGCGCCTCCGTTTTTTCCTTTGGAAGAGCCTTTTGCCGGTGAATTCAATTGCAGCTGGTACCGCTGGAGCTCATCATCAAGTTCATCTTTGATCTGAAGGAGCTCTTCGTACCGTCGAAACTCATCTTTGAAACGCGACAACGCATCGAGTTCTCTGTCCAGTTCATTGATGACGAGCATGGTTCTCCAGCCCAGCTCCTTTTTGCTACGCAGAATATCGCCATAGATATGGTCGCCGACGTAAAGAATCTCGGGGCCGGCAGAGATGCCGAGCATGTCATGCAGCTGCTTGAAATTCCCGCCTTGATATACTTTCGAAGAAGGATCGAAAATTCCGTTGGTGTTTTTCAGGAGTCCACTGTGTTGATCGACTTCGTAGAGAGGATTGGGGGACATGAAGAATGAGGGTTTTGCAGCACCGGTGACAACAACATCAAAAAAATCGAGCCATTCAAGGTTCAGATGAGGAGTGTCATTGCCTAAGATATAATTCATCACAACGTGGGTATAATCCCAGAGGCTGTTGGTCACCACGAACACCTTCCTTCCCGATTGGCGGAGTCTCAGAAGTGTTTCGCGGAGTTTGGGATCGCGCTGGATAAACTGATGCGGCGTCTGTGCCACCTTTAACTTGATACTCCCATCGCGGTGACAGAGGTCGATGGCATTTCTGACGTCACGGTACATTTCCATCGGAGACTTCTGGATGGCATCAGGTTTGCTTTTCTTGAGGTCGATCAACTGCGCAAAAAGGTAGGCATCGGCAAGCGTAAATAGCGTGTCAATCAGGGCATAGTCAGGTTCTTCATACGACTGTGCCAATGAAGTGTCATACAAGGACCTGCGCTCTTCACGGCTCAATTCTCTGAATCCGTGGTAAGCCACCTTGACGTACCTGTGTCTGTCCAGCTTGATGATGTTGCCACGGTGTTTGTCGATGGCGAGTCCTCGGATCATGTCCGAGGTGTCGAACGTCCAGTTTAAAATGGATTCGGGGTAACCGGCATTGACGAGCTTTTTCAAAGTCTCCGAATAGGCGAGAACTTCAAATTCCTCAGGTTTGTAGAGCGCAAGAGTGTAGTCCATGTCAAAACCGATGGCTTTGATGTTCCTCATGTTCAAGGACCGGTTGCAGAAGATTCTGCTCTTGGGTTCGATTTCGGACAAAGACACATGCATCTCTGCAGCACTCCTCAAGGCTTGGTGATGAACTGAACACCGACCTGATAATAATGTCGACCATTCTCTTCAAAAATTTGTTTGATGTAGACAACGCGCCCTGTCTTTATCTCACTGCCTTTTCCCGATTGAATGATTTCCAGCTTTGCAAAAACTCGTCCGGGTTGCATGAGGCGAGTCTGCGTGCGAGCTCGAAAACTCAACCCCCCTTTGGAGAGGTCATAGAGCCTGCGGCGGAGCACAGTACCGCCGTCAAACGGATGAACAATAACAACCTCTGCTCTGTCGTGTGCTGAAAATATCTTCCGTTGTTCGCTTCGGGATTGAGGCAAAAG
>JBEGJP010000285.1:0-25591 GCA_041184525.1 Pseudomonadota bacterium
AGAAGAACGACAGATTGGGAGCGAAGTCGTCAATCTTCATCCCGCGGCTCAGGTAATATTCGACGTAGGTGAATCCGTTGGCGAGAGTGAATGCCAACTGAGTGATGGGGTTCGCACCTGCCTCGGCAATATGATAGCCGGAAATGCTCACGGAATAATAATTGCGAACATCGCTTCGAATGAAGAACTCCTGAATGTCGCCCATCATCTTAAGTGCAAAATCGGTGGAAAAGATGCACGTGTTCTGCGCCTGATCTTCCTTCAGGATGTCGGCCTGAACCGTGCCGCGCACACGCTTGAGTGTGTCGGCCCGCACGAGAACCATTTCGTTATGATTCAAAGGGCTGCCTTTTTTCTTGTGAGCAGCTTCGAGTTGCTGATCGATCGCAGCATTCAGAAAGAAGGCCAAGAGAATGGGAGCTGGTCCATTGATGGTCATACTGACGCTGGTGTTGGGATCACACAGGTCAAAACCCGCATACAACTGCTTCATGTCTGCAAGCGTGGCGATGCTCACCCCGCTTTCGCCCACCTTGCCGTAAATATCGGGACGCTGTGCAGGGTCGTCGCCATAAAGCGTCACACTGTCGAAGGCTGTGGACAGACGTTTCGCCGGATCATTCTGGGTCAGATAATGGAAGCGTCGGTTGGTGCGTGCCGGTCCGCCCTCACCGGCAAATTGTCGTTTGGGATCTTCATCTGCACGCTTGAACGGGAACACGCCTGCCGTGTACGGAAACGAACCCGGCACATTCTCAGAACGCAAGAAGGTCAGGAGGTCGCCCCAGTCCTGCGTCCGTGGCAGCGCCACACGAGGGATCTTCAATCCCGACAAACTCACCACATGCGTGGGCACCTCAAGTGTTTTTCCGCGCACTTGGTATTTGTATTTGTCGCCCCTGTAATTGTCAGCCCATTCATTCCAACCTGCGAGGGTGGTCCTCGTTTCTTCGTCGAGAGAGGCCCAATTCTGTGTTTTTTGTTCCTTCTGTTCTGCACTCAAGACCGAGACGGAGCCAATACGCTCCCACGCCTGCGCCTGCCGTGCCGTCTGGGCAAGGTCCTCCGTCGTGCGATGGTATTCACGCACTGTGGCAGCAATTTCACTCAAATAATTGGTCCGATTCTGGGGAATGATGGGCGCCACCTGTGTGCTCTTGGCAGCCACATTCAACGGCAAGGTTTCAACCCACTTCGCTGCGCCGGAGCGCTGGTTGAGGACGTTGAGCAACGCACGGTAGAGTGCGTTCACCCCATCGTCATTGAATTTTGAAGCGATGGTTCCAAACAGAGGGTATGCATTGTCTTCCACATGCCGGCCGTGAAAACGAGAGCGGCGCAATTGCGCCTTGACGTCACGAAAAGCATCCTCGGAACCGCGGCGGTCGAATTTGTTGATCGCAATCAGGTCGGCAAAGTCCAGCATGTCGATCTTTTCCAACTGAGTTGCAGCACCGTATTCACTCGTCATCACATAGAGCGCAAGGTCGCTGACACCGAGAATTCCTGTGTCTCCCTGACCAATCCCGCTGGTCTCGACAATCACCAAATCGAATCCGGCACCGCGGGCCAATCCAATGGCATCCTGCATGACTGTTGCCAGTTCACTCTTGCTGCCGCGGGTGGCGAAGCTGCGCATGAAAACATTCGGGTGGCTGATCGCGTTCATGCGAATGCGATCACCCAAGAGCGCTCCGCCGGTTTTTTTCTTCGAAGGGTCGACACTAAAAACACAGATCTTACGTTCGGGAAATTCGAGAGTGAAACGCCGGATGATTTCATCCGTGAGGCTGCTCTTGCCGGCACCGCCTGTGCCCGTCACACCCAGAACCAGAGGATGTGTGCCTCTATGCTCCGCGCCATCTTTTTCCAAAGACGACTTCAATCGAAATTCTTCCACTTGGGTTTTCACAGCCGCGGGCAATCCTTGAGCTTGGTTTTCCAAGAGAGTCAGGCCCCGTGCCAAACGCAACGGCTGCTGGACAGAAACAGGCCCGTCTCCGAGAGCCACAGGCCACGTCGTGAGAGGGTGATCCGCGCGCTGGAGCATGTCAGCGATCATCCCCGTCAGTCCCAATTTTCGACCGTCATCGGGAGAGTAGATGCGTGTGATGCCGCAGGCGTGGAGATCATCGATTTCCGAGGGGATGATCACCCCGCCACCGCCACCGAAAATTTTCACATCGGTGCGACCGGCTCTGTCGAGACTCTCTCTCACATATTTGAAAAACTCGACGTGTCCGCCTTGGTAAGAGCTGACTGCAACGGCTTGAGCATCTTCCTGAAGAACTGCGTTGACGATTTCGGCAACACTCCGATTGTGGCCCAAGTGAATGACCTCGGCACCCCCTTGCTGCAGAAGCCGGCGCATGATGTTGATGCTCGCATCATGACCGTCGAATAACGCCGTCGCGGTGACAAAACGGATCTTGTTCTTGGGGGTGTATGGGAATGTGTTGTCCATGCTGTTCTCCGAGTCTGTGACCGTGTTGGCTGCCGGACGTCATAGCCTGCAATGCCCCCGACACTCAACAGCGTGGGGGCTCTGACACAGACCATTCGTCTTTCCCATCCGTGCACTGTATCCTCGGGCATCCGTGGAGGAGTCCCATGTGGCCAAAATCCCTCGCTGAACTGGCTGTTTGCCTTGGAACTGAGGCACCCGCCGCGCTGGCGCCGTCCCGAGTTGTTGAGGCACTCGAAACCGACAGCCGCAAAATTGCCAAAGATCAGCTTTTTGTTGCGATTCGCGGTGAAACCCATGACGGACACTCATTCATCGGGGCAGCGTTTGAAAAGGGAGCTGCCGCCGCCGTGGTTGAACGCGCTTGGTGGAAAGCCCACCCTGAATTTCAGGGCCGGTGCTTTGCTGTGGACGACACCACCGACGCTCTGCGGGGTCTTGCAAAATCGTTCCGAACGGATTTCCGCTTTCCGGTGATCGCCGTGGGAGGAAGCAACGGAAAGACCACCACGAAAGAAATGCTCTCCTGTCTTCTGGGAGCACTCAATGCTCCGGTGACCCGCACCCACAAAAGCGAAAACGGGTTTCTTGGTTTGGCGATCACACTCACCCAAAAGGCTCACCGCACCTCGCAGACTCCAGCAGCACTCGTCGCGGAGATCGGAATTGATGCCTCGGGAGCCATGATCGAACACGTGACAATTGCACAGCCCGATCTCGCGCTTCTCACCGCACTGGGTCCGGAACATTTGGCAGGCTTGGGAACATGGGACAATGCCGTAAAAGAGGAACTTGTCCTCTTCAGAAATTCTCCCTCAGGCTGCAAACGCATTTGGCAGTGCGCAGAGCCACGCCTCGTAGAAGTTCTTCATGAGGTTCGTGCCGGCGACACTCTGGTCGTCCACGATGAATTCCAGTTCGCACAGCATCCGACCGCACAGCGCCTGAAAGATGCAAAAAAAATCTCGGTTCTGCGGTACAGAATTGTTTCGCAAAAAGCTACTTCTTCCAATCTCGAGGCCTCTTGGGAACCTGCTGCCGGAGATGTGATTTCAAAACATTGGAGTGCATCTTTTGAAATTCCGCTCCCCGGCATCCACAACGCACAAAATTTCGCTCTCGCGCTGGGAACAGCCGCAGTGCTGTGCCCCGATGAGAACAACCTTGCCCGAGCTTGGAAAGAATTCATTCCCCCCGAGATGAGATCACGCATCCTGCAGCTTCCGCAGGAAACCACTCTTTACGATGACTGCTACAATGCAAGCCCTGCGAGCATGGCTGCTGCTTTTGATGCGCTCTTGTCGAATGAATGGAAATCGAAACACAAAGTTCTCGTTTTGGGCGACATGCTCGACCTCGGCGAAGAGTCAAAGAGTTGGCATCTTCAACTCGTCGAAAATCTTCTGAAATTTGAAAACTCCGACTTGTGCCTCTTCGGAACCGCCATGTATGATGTGTTCAACGAAATCAGAAACAAACATTCCGACGTCCTGCGCGATGCGAATATCCAGATCCGACACGCAGGACCAGAGAAAAGTCCGGCTGCTTTTTTGGACGATCTGTCATCGCGGCTTGCCGGTTCTGTGGTGCTCGTTAAAGGCAGTCGCGGAATGGATTTGGGAAGATTCGTTAAATCATGTGAGGCTTGGTTTTCGGCTCAGGGTTGAGCTCTAACCGACCCGCATTCTTGGAGTGTTCATGCGGCCCGAGACACTGCAGGATGAACTCACCAAAATACTCGAAGCAAGTTTTCCGAGAACTTCGGAAAACCAGACCGAAGAGCTGTGTCTTTCGGAAGAGGAAATGTTTCAACTTTGGAATTTTCTGGGCGAGGAACTGGGCATCGACCTCTCACTGGCCACTCCCGACCAGCGCAAGCTTTTGTTCGATGCCTGCGATCATGGACGAAAACTCTCGCCTAAGGCCTTCGGCTCACTGCTTTGGCTGGTTTATTACGGCGATCTCATGTGAAAACAAGGTCCCCTCTGTCTTGCTCCCTGTCGGGAGAGGTGCTATTCGGGCCCCATTGGTCCCGTGGTGAAGTGGATATCACGCAAGCCTCCGAAGCTTGAAGCCCATGTTCGATTCATGGCGGGACCGCCATCCTTCTGACCGCCTGCTGCCGGCGCATGAGCGTATAATCAATTCAAATTCTTTGTTTGTTCGCAAAGAGGCTCTCATGGCGAACACCGCACATCTTTTTATTACATCCAGACGACCTGCATGGACGGCATGTCTCCTGCTCCTCCTGTGCTCGCAGGCATTTGCAAAAGTGGAAAAACAAGAGACCTCCCCAGAAGCACCACCCGCCATCGAAAGCCCTGCTCTCCAGAAAGACGATACCAAAGTCGAAACCAAGGTCGAAAATGAAGTCAAAGTGGAACGGTCGGAAACGACGCGACGGGCAAAAAACAATCAGACCGGAACAGGCTATGCCTATTTCGGAACAACTGAACTGGGTTTGCTGCTGACCACACCGACGGGAAGTGTCTACCCCAGTCTTGAAACCACGCAGGGAGGAGTTGCTGTCTGCGCAAAACTCACAGGCTCGGTTTTCACGCGGCGAACCGCGCTCGATTTGGGAGCTGGTTTTCAATACGCCATGTACAAAGGAAAACGCATTGGCCGCATTGTGATCATCCCAGATGAAAACGACAACCCAATTCTGACCAAAGAGACTCTCAACGCGCCCTACACACGCAATCAATGGGCTTACCTTTTTGACGGAGCTGCGCGCCTTCGCTTTAAGCAAAACCTTCAGGCCGGAATTGTAGCGACAGGACTTTATTCACCGCAATCGGCAGAGTTCAGCTCTCTGCCCGACGACGAAGCCCCGAATCGAGATGTCTACTCAGTTTTTCTTGGCCCCCAGTTCCTTTGGGAAACGCGCGGACCCAGTGTGGTCTCTCGCTTTGGCGTCGATGTCTCGGTGTCGCTCACCGGCAATAAGCGAAACGCCTATCTCACCAAATTGAGTTATGGCTGGGGTGAATATCTGAATGACGCAACAACCCTCGTGCGCAATAAAAAGGAAACAAAAACAGAAACGAAGACGGTCAAAGAAATCATCACCGTCGACGACTCGCAGGGAGACATCCAAGAAAACATCACCTTCATTTTCGACTCTCAAACCATCAATTTTAAACTCAACAGCTCCGAGCTCACGGAAAGATCTGTCGTATTTATTCATGACGTCGCCTCGGCGTTTCTGCAGGATTACGACCTCTGGGAAAAAATTTTCGTGGAAGGGCACACCGATTCGCGCGGTTCAGCTGAATACAATCAGACACTCTCTGAACGCAGAGCTCAGTCCATTGCCGATGAGCTGATGAAACAGGGAATTCCAGCCCCTGCGCTCATTGTGAAAGGTTACGGTTCAAAAAAACCAATCGTCAAAAAAGAAATTTCTGAGCTCGACTATGCCCGTAACAGGCGGGTCGAAATAAAAATCAACAGCAGGAAAAACATCCGCAGGCTTCAAAAGAGAATTGAAAAAATAAAATCCAATTTCATCAATAAAAATGATTCAAAAAGCGAACAATAAAGAGATGAATAAAAAGGAAATACAACACAAAAAGATGTTTATTTCATTGAAGGACAGGATTCCTCTCCTTCTCGTCGCACTGAGCGCATCTGAGTCATCTTTATATGCCCAAAACACATCATCAGCACCTGCTTCGCCTCCCACGGAATCAAGTTCATCATTCACAACAGAAGGCGAGACAATCACGAAAACGACAAGGAAAACGACAACGGCAAGGCAGAGGTCAAAAGTTTCAGATTATGGAACGAGTCTCATTCTCTCACCGGAAATCGGAGCATTCAGCGGTCTTCCCAGCTTGAAGTTGGAAAAATTCGGCCCCAAGTTCGGTTTGGCCCTCGAAGGAAAGGCACTGGGAAGCGTGCTGCTGAGAAATTTTCTGATCGATGCAGGTTTCGGCTGGTATTTCTTCAACATCAAAGGGTTTGAACCCTACCGAAATATCGATGGAAGCATCAAGACAGACAGCAGTGGACAAGCACTCACCGAGAACATGAACATTAAGCTGTCGGGTGCGCTTTTTGAAATCGGGACAAGCTATCGCTTTGGTCCTTCATTCTTTGCGGGAACGGTGGCACAACTGCGCTATCCCGCAGACCTGTCGTACCAGAGCAATGTTGTTCGCTCTCAATTGAGTGCTCTGATGGGAGGTCAGGTCGGCTACCAGATCTTCGACGACGACTTCAACACCCGCTTTGTCTTGCGCATGCTCAGCACAATCAATGATAAAGATTGGCTTGGAATTTCTACGACAGCAGGGCTTCAGTTGGGGTTGCCCTTCATTCAACCCAAAATACTCACAATTCAAGAAACGACGACCAAGATCAAAGAAAGGCGAATCGTTGAATACAAAAAACGCGATTTTCGAATCAGAGTCACGCAGGATGTGATCAAGATCATTCTGGACAACACCATCACCTTCATCCCAGACTCTGAGCATGCAGTGCTCACAATCGAAGCACAGAAATTTTTAATCCATTTTGCATCAGCACTGAATGATTCCGCTCAGGATTGGGGAACACTCCGAATCGACAGCTTGTCGCGTGAACATATGAACCGCATTCGGGAGACTCTCGTCTCAGCTGGCCTCCCCCCTCAAAAAGTAAAGGGAGGTGCACCCGTCAAAGGAGAGGTCGCCTCAGATATCCCCGTCGAATTCTCGTTCTATGGAATCAAAGAAGTCGGCCCATTTTCAGAAGTCATCAGGGCTGCCATGAAAGCTCAGAGTGTTCCGGAAACGTGCATCGGAACCCAGTGCGAGTGAGAGGGGCATGGAGCTGCGTAAGGGAATTGAACCCCCAACCGGTTGATTACAAATCAACTGCTCTACCAATTGAGCTAACGCAGCCTGCCAGAGGGGCCAGATAGTTCACTGCTGCAGTCTTTGTCAAGTCTCTAACATCCCGAGCCGGTGAGCCAATGCTAGTCTGCAGGGAGGGCCGACGAGAAAAACACGCGTGGGGTGAAAGATGAAAAAAACACTCAGATCTCCCTTGAAGACAGTCAGTTTGCTGTTTCCGTTGGCCACCTTGGCGGGTGCGGGCTTGGTGGCCCCGTCCGCACAAGCCCAAGCCTTGGTCGGCTCCGACCATTTTCAAGAACTTTTTGCCACGGCAGGGTACAGCGCCCTCTTCGGAGCAGCTCTCGGGACCGCAGTCCTGCCCTTTTTACCGGACGGCTCAATATCAGGATTGAGAATTGTGGCCGGTGGTGCGTCGTTGGGGTTTGTCGCAGGCAGCGTCATGGCTCTTTATGGCCTCCGGCAATCCCAACAAGGACAAGCTTACGCCTATCCTTATCCCACGGAGGGGGGGAACGTCAGCGGTGATGGAACCGACTGGCGCTGGGACGTGGGGACATCGACCGGAAAAGATGTGTATGTGCGAATGGATTCGCGCTTCTGAGCGTCTTTGATTCCTGATGCACCTCTGCTACAACCCAAGCCGAATTCACCTTGGGGAATAGAATCATGACAACTCATTACTTCAGCCCGGGTCCAGCCACTCTTCCGTCCGCCGTACGGGAGAGGGTGAAACAAGAACTTCTCGACACATTCGGAATTGGTGTGAGCGTCATGGAAATTTCCCACCGCTCAAAACAATACGAACAACTGAACGAAGAGACTCTCAAACTGGCAAATGAAGTTTTTGAAGTTCCTTCCTCGCACAAACTCCTCATCACCCCATTTGGTGCGCAGCAGCACTTTTCTTTGCTTCTGAACCATCTTTCTCGGCCGGGCGACACCGTGGCTTACACCGAAACGGGTGTTTGGGCGCATCTGGCAACACTCGATGCCAAAGCCTCTGAACGTCAGGTGGCTGTCGTTTACGATGGTGCCCCGCATCTCAATTCATTGGGAACGCCATCGCGTTGGGATATTCCGGAAAATGCCAAGTATCTTCACCTGACCGTGAACAATACCGTCGAAGGAACGGAATACCCGAGTCTGGAATTCCCCGGCAAGGTTCCGCTCGTGCTCGATATGACCAGTGCGCTTGCGTCGCGGCGCGATATTCCTTGGGAACGAACTGATCTCATTTACGCGAGTGCTCAAAAGAATTTTGGCATCGCAGGCTGCTCTGTCGTCATCATCAAAGCCGATATCTTTGAACAGGCCAGAGAAACGGCCAAGAAGAATCTCTTGGGCAACGCCCTCAACTACTGTTCTATTTTCGATGCCAAGAGTGTCCTCAACACGCCTCCGGTGTTCCCCATCTTTGTCACCAACAAATACCTCCACTGGATGAAATCGGTGGGAGGAATCGAAACGATGGAGAAGTGGGCGCAGGAAAAAGCGCGGCTTGTCTACTCACAAATCGATGGCAACTTCTACAAAGGCCATGCACAAGTCGAGCATCGCTCCCGTCACAACTTTGTCTTTCGCTTGCCGAGCGCGGAGCTCGATGCACTTTTCATTTCCGAAGCTCAAAAAGAAGGCATCTTGGAAATCAAGGGTTACCGCACCTTGGGTGGGATCCGCGCCTCCATGTACAACGGGATCAGTCTCGAATCCGCCCAATTTTTTGCTCAATTTATGCACACCTTTAAAACCCGCCATGGCTGAGGGTTCACCACGTCCATGAATCTCCCCGCGCTGCATTCTGAGGTTTTGCTCGCTCTTCACGAGTGGCGCAGCCTGTTTGAAGGGACACTGAGCTACGAATTGAAGAAGCGGGTGCTCGACTCCCATCTCTTGGGCCCTGCCCATGCCTCGCTGAAAAGCATCGAGGAAAACGTCAAACAGATCGCATCACGAGGCTTTGCAGCGCGCGTGAAGCTCACTAGGATTTTAGTCAGGATGTCGTCTGCCCTGATGAACAACAACAGGGAGGCGTTCGAACTTGCGGTTCACGATCTCATTGCACTCGGAAAGAAGGTTTCCCAATGACGCGGAGTGAGATGAAAACAACGCCGAAGGAATCGCCTTCAGCCCAGCAAGAGGAAGAACGCAAGCGCAGCGTTGCCTTGAAGCCTCTGCCGGCGAGCATCCGCATTGATGTTTTTGGCGACCTGATGAAATTCACCAAAAAAGCTCAACAGACGATTTCCTTCCGAAAATTCGACCAACTGGCGCTGTTTCTTGCGCAGCGGACTCGCGATGAACGACTTCTGATTTACAGAATCTTTTGCGGCCTGAGTCTCACCGCGCATGCCAGAAGAACTCAGGATGCGTCTGAACGCAAACAGATATTCGACCTGAAAAACAAACTTTTTCTTTCGATTGCGAATGATCCCGCTCTGCGGAGAATGGTCAACCTCAGACTCGGAGTGAGCAAGCGTTTCAAAGTGACAGAATACTGCTCAGCCTGCAAAGACAAGAACGCAGAGGAGAAACTCGCCCCGAGGGATTGGAAGTTCTGTCCAAAATGTAAAATCGATCGCAATTACTACAACATCATCAGCCTCCAGCACCGGTTTGATGAAGGGTCCGGCGCCCTGTTTTTGGGGCAAGAACACCTCGAAGACCTTCATTTCGGCAAGCTTCTGAAGCGCATTCCGTTGAATAAAATGGAAGAGGAACTTTCATTTTCAAAATACAAATTCACCCCAAAGACTCTCATCTCCATCGAGTTGGAAAGTTTAAAGAACTGCTCACTCAAGCTGATTGAACTGGCGAAGAAAGCAAACGGTCCTTTGCCCGCGCCACGTCCGATGATTCCCACTCCTTTGAAGAGGTGAACCCATGGCGGCACTGAGTGCATTGTGGATCGCGCTCACTCCCCTCACGAATGAGGCCTCACCCGTGGCTTTGGGGCTCGGCAACGAGCAACTGATCCAAACCGAAACGTCGTGCGGCAACTTCTGCCTGAACGCCTCGAATGCCAACTTTGACATCTCTGCAAGCGCACACGCCTCGATGGCAATCATTCCGCAACAGTTCAGCAACAGCAGTTCCGAAGGACTCAAATTGAGCCCGACTCAAATCAAAACGTATGACTTGAGTTGGCATCCTAAGTACAATCTCTCTGCGTCAGCAGGATTCAGGACAACAGAACGTTCCACGGAGCGCGCAAGCACGGGCCGCACAGTCCGCCGCATCACAGCGTCCACCACCGAAATTCCATTGAGCCTGTCCGCACGGCCTCTGGACACCATCTCATTGGGTGTGCGCTATGCGTTGCGTGACGTGAATTTGAAGCAGGAGAATCTTTCCAATCCTGTCGCTCGTACAGGAACCATGTCGACCCAACCCAACCGTTGGTCGGTAGATGCGGTGTGGCAAAAAAACGACCAAACCGGATTCGGCATTTCCTACCAAGCGCCGACAGCAACCTCGATGTCTGCCGGAACCTCAGGGAATCCCATTTCCACACCAGACAACCTCAAACCCAAGTGGGCTGACCCTCAGGAAGTCACTGCCTCGATGGCGCACTACACAAGCCTGAAACCACCCGACGGGATCGTCTTCGGTCCCTTTGAAAATATCTTCCATACGTCACTTTCAGTGGCCACGTGGGATAAGGGAGCTCCGGTGTCCTACTCCGCTCTGGCATCAGGAGCGGTCAGCAAGGATGGTTGGAATCTGACTGACAACGGCAAACAAACTCAGGAATTCAATTTCAACCGACTGGACCCGAACATCTCAGCCAGTGCCGGACTTGAGAGTGTGTGGTTACGCAAATCATTCGGCACCGTGTCCACCTATACACACATCAGAATCAACCACATCGCCACTCAAACCGAATTGAACCAATGGCAGGGCGGATTTGGTTTGAGCATCAGCGGTCCTTATCTCACGTTGCGCGGCTCCTCCCTTTGGCGCGACTCTGAGTCAGGATATGCCTTCGGACTGTCAGCTTCGCTCTAAGAGCCGCTGGCGACAAAAAAGTTTTCATTCTTTATACTCAAAACTTGGCAGTGCGAATGCGAGCAGTCATCCGCTCTCCTCTCCCAATCAAGGACGCCTGACATGTTCAAAAAAATTTTATTGGGTGTGATCATCGGTGGTGGATTTCTTGTCGTGTCCGCAGCCGCCATTGGTGGCTACGCCGCCTATGATTACGTCAAGAAAATCGAAAAGACGTTGCCGTCGGTCGACAAACTCAAAAACTACAACCCGTCACTTCCCACCCTGATTTACAGCAGCGAGGGAACCAAAATCGGCGAGCTCTTTGAGGAAAAGCGCTACCCTGTTGCGCTTTCTGATGTCTCACAAATGCTCGTCAAGAGCTTCCTTGCGGCCGAAGACGCGCGCTTTTATGAGCACTCCGGCGTCGATGTTCAAGGCCTGATGCGCGCCACCATCGCCCATTTTCTGAAGCAGGGCACGAAACAAGGCGGAAGTACGATCACTCAGCAGCTGGTAAAAAACGTTCTTTTGACGCGGGAAAGAACCATTGAACGTAAAGTGAAAGACATTCTCCTCTCATTGCGCATCGAAAAGACATTCAGCAAAGACGAAATTCTGGAGATGTACCTCAACACGATTTTTCTCGGCAACAATTCCTACGGTGTTGAAGCCGCTGCGCGAAATTATTTCAGAAAATCTGCAAAAAAACTAAAACTCTCAGAGGCCGCAATGATCGCAGGTCTTGCCCCTGCCCCTTCGGCCTACGCCCCAACGGAAAATTTCGACAAGGCAAAAACCAGACAGAAATTCGTCCTCGATCGACTTGTTCAAAACGGATGGATTGATAAAAAATCGGCCGATACAGCCTATGCCGAGACACTCTCCATCTACGAGGCCGGTTCTCCCAACACACGCTCGGCTCCTTATTTTCTGATGGAAGTGAAGAAGCAACTTGAGAATTCTCTGCAACTCAAGAATTTATTGACAGCAGGATATAAAGTTCAAACGTCATTGAATCTTTCACTCCAAAAAAATGCGCAAGCAACGGTTGAAAAATATCTCGAGCAATTCGAGAGCAAAAAGGCGTTTCGCAAACCCATCACAAGGCACGGCAGCGAATACACAACAGCACTTGAGAAATTGGCGCGCAGCGGATGGAACTCTGAAGAGGAAGATCTTCGCGGCATTGTCATTGACCTGATTCCTTCGCTCGACATTGCTCTCATCGCTACTCAAACTGGTCCGGGAATTCTTCTCGCTGAAGATCACCGATGGGCATTGCGTGCTGCAGCTACCAAAAAAACCAGCGCCATACAGGATTTTGCCGATATCCTTGCCATCGGTGATGAAGTTCACGTCAAGAAAGTCGAATCGCGCCGGCCCAAGCGCATCAACAAAGAGAACTACTTTGAAGAGCATGCTGAAACATTGAAGCTCTATGGGATGACTGCAGAGAATGTGAAATTCGATTTCTATCAGCTCACCGACACAGAAGGAATTGAAGCTGCCGCCATCATTATGGATGCTCAATCCGGCGATGTTCTGACGATGGTGGGAGGAAGCAGCTTTCAAAACAGTCAGTTCAACCGCGCCACTCAAGCGCTCAGACAGGTGGGGAGCAGCGTCAAACCCCTTTATTACGGCCTCGCACTCGACAAGGGCTTTTCACCGGCATCCCGTATTGACAGCCCGCCGATTGTCCTCGGCGACTGGAAGCCGGAGAACTACACCAAAGAATTCACCGGACGCACCAATTTGCGGACCTCTCTCGTTCATTCCTACAACATCAGCAGCATACAGCTCTTCAAAGCCATGGGCATTCCTCTCGTCTCCGAACATTTCAAACGACTGGGACTGCCATGGACTGACGTCAATCTCGCTCATGCGCTCGGTGCCGGTTCGGCCACATTGCTTCAAATGGTTCAAGCCTACACACCTTTTGCCAATGCAGGAAAAATTGCAGAGGCACATTACATCACCGGCATCGAAGATCGTGACGGCAAAACACTCGTGACGTCGCAAGATGAAAGAGTGAAGGCCTCTCCGGTGACCGGAGTCCGCAGGGAGCAGCCGACAACAGCGGAATCCAATTCAGCCGCGTCTGCATCTACCACGGCTGCGAATCTGCAAGTTCTTTCCCCTGCAGCCGCCTACGTCGCCACACGTGTCATGCAGGATGTCATCCGTTTCGGAACCGGCAGCCGTGCTCAGGGCATCCCTTTTGCGGCAGGCAAAACCGGCACAACCAACGGTTATACAGATGCTTGGTTTATCGGATTCACACCACGTCTCGTGTGTGCCGTCTGGATTGGATTCGATGACGCAGGCAAAAGCTTGGGAGATGAAGGCACAGGCGGAAAAATGGCCGCCCCCCTTTGGAAACTGCTGATGGACGCGGCCACTCAACTCTACCCCTCCAACGAATGGATCATCCCAGCCAATGTGGTGAATGTGCGCGTGGGACTGAGTGGAGAACGGATTTTTGGAACTGGAGGGATCGTCATGCCGGCAGTGGCTGGCTCAGAGCCCGGTTCCAGCGGTGCACGCGATGCCTTGGGACTTGACCTCGGCTCGCCCCTCTCGGACAGCGCCTCTGCCAATCCTGACACGGCAGAAAAGACAGAAAACTACGATGACAGCAGCTCACTCAGGCGCATGTACTGAGGCTGGAAGCAATCAAAGCAGTCCGGATTTGGGGCGACCTGAATTCTTCTTTTTCAACTCAACATGCCAATTGCTGTTCGGAGCCTCAGGCTTTCTCTTTGCCTGAGCCACCTTGAATCACCTGCGCGAGCTCATCTACCAAACGCTTGAGCTGCAGAGCCTGTTGTTGCAATCGCTCCGACGTCTGTGCTGACGAGTCGGCTGACATGGCGTTGTTCTGTGTGGTCTGATCGAGTTGGTTCAAGGCATTGCCGATTTCCGATATCCCTTGCACCTGTTCCTCGCTGGCTGTCGAGATCGACGATGTCACTTGGTTCACCTTGGTGATGGCTTCAATGATTTCATCAAAAACGCGTCCTGCGCTGTCTGCGAGTCGAGCACCCTGTTCGGCTGTCTCAGTGCTTTCTGAAATCAACTTAGAAATATCGGTGGCTGCCGAGGACGTTCGTTGTGCCAATGTCCGCACCGCTTCGGCCACAACGGCGAAGCCTTTGCCCTGCTCTCCCGCGCGTGCCGCCTCAACGGCCGCATTCAGAGCGAGAAGGTTTGTCTGGAAAGCAATATCATTGATGAGACTCGTGATCTCACCCACCTTCTTGGAGCCCTTGTGGATTTCACCCATAGCAGAAATGAGCTCTTTCATTTCTTTCTGACCTTGGCGTGCCGTCTGTTCGGCCACTTGAGCAACATCGGCACCTTCACGGGCACTTTCCGAGTTCTGAGTCACAATTCTCGACAGGGCTTCAATGGCAGCAACCGTCTCCTCCAGCGAAGCAGCAGCCTCATTCGCAGCCGAAGCCACGCTCGAGCTCACCTCATTCATTTGAGTGCTGGCATCAGCAACCTCATCACCGGAAGAGCCCAGCAACTTTGAAACGGAGGCGAGCCGGTTCATAGGAGTACGAACGAGCAAAAGACTCACAAAAAGAGCAACCGCGGTGAAGAAAGCTCCGCCCATCGCAATCTGACGGGTGGTCGTGGATGTGATGTCTTCCACAGGCTTCATATTGAGCAGGACAGTGTACGCCCCACGCAAAGCTCCGTTGCGCATGTCTTCCATCTGATGGCCGAGAATGTCCTTGCCGTTCTTCCACGGGCTCTGTGATGGGCTTCCATGACAAAGCAGGCAGCCTTGCCGCTCCTCCAAACGGATGGGACGCGTCACAGAATAAAATTTCCCGTCTTCTGTTTTGTTCACGATCTCTTTGAGAAACGGATCCTGCTCAAATTGTCTGAGAACATCGAGCTCCTCTGTGGTGGCACGATGCTCTTCGCGGCGAGGCTGGTCAGCAAAAATGCGGAATTTGTATCCGTCGACTTTCTCACCCGCATAACCCATGCTGAAAAGAACAAAGATGGGGACGGCCTTCAACAAACGCTCTTTGTGATCTTTGGGCAGATTCCCGTCGGGGAATTTCATCCTTGTCTCTTCAATCATCTGATTGAGGATACCCAACTCTCCGACATAGTTCTTTGCCTCTTCAATGCGTGACAAGATCGCACTTGATTTTTCAAGCAAAGCCCTTTCGGCATTTTCACGGACCAAGTATCGAGCCACAATGATCGCAGACATCGTGCAAACCACACACGATGCCAGGACGACACCCAACACCTTGGTTCGAAACGTCACTTTCATTTTTCCACCTCAAAGGGCAAAACAGACAGGAACCCGAAAAACTGACATTCTTAATGTAACAACGTAGGGTTGAGTTCCAAAGAAGGGCTGGTTGATGAGCGCCAAAAACACCTGCACTCCTCTGTTGGAAATCTGCCGGCCCGCAGACTACACCTTCCGAATGAGGAGCAAATTGCTTTGACTGATATGTACTTCAGCACCCGCGAGGCCGGCTGCGAACTCTTTCTCAGCTCTCCGCGTGTCGGATTTCTGATGATGTCCGCTTCGGGCTGCAGCCTGCGCAAGTGGCAGGGTCTGACCGTGGGCGAGACTTCTGTCTGCGCTGGAATACAATGGTCGTACGGACACGAGGCGCCACCCGCCCCTCTGCGGGAAAGACATTGGCTCCGCACGGAACGCACGGCTCAGACCCTCTCGAGGTTCTGGCAAGCAGACTGCGGTTGCGTCCTGCAGGAAAATTGGGACTGGAGTGCGGAAGATGAAAGTCTCAGAGCCAGCCTGTCTGCCATTGAAACTCTCCGGTGCACGTCCGGCAGCAAGTCACTCCGCAGCTACAGCGCTGTTCCCCTGTGGACGTTGTCACCGGCAGGTTTTGCCTCGTGCGGAAAAAGCCATGCCAGCCTGACCCACGATCCCAAGATGCCAAACAGAATCACCATCGGTGCGCGTGACGCGCTTCCGAACTTCTATGTCCAGTGCGGAATTGAAGGCACTCTTTCTTCTGAATCGAGTCCCTTGTCTTGGCAGCCGCTGCCCGATGCGGCCTGTGAGTGGCAGCCGACACCCAAAGATGCCTGTCGGGGGGAGGAGCCATCGCGAGCTGTCCTGCGCACACATGCATTCTCCTGTGCTGGAACAGGAGTTGATTCAGCCTGCGTGACCTTTCATTTTCAAACCAAAGCACAAGACGGCTCGAAGCCGAGCCCTGCTGCCGCCCTGACTCAAATCACTTCGCTGCAAATGGAGAAGAACACAGCCCTGCAACAGGCCTTCGTGAATGCCTCTGTCAGCCTCCATCAGCTCATCCGCGAGCGTGAAGACGGACAACTCGGCTTGCAGGCGGGCCTCCCGTGGTTCACGCAATTTTGGACCCGTGATTTGTGCCACAGTTTCAGAGCCGCCTTTCTCTGGTCGGGACGTTTTGATGAAGGTGAGAAACTCATTGCCGATCTGTGGATCCGCTCACGCGGCACGATCCCCAATTACACCACCAGCCAAACTGCCACTCACAACAGTGCCGATGCACTTCCTCTGCTGCTTCTGAGCACAGCTGATGTTGTGGATTTTGTCGGCTTGCGTTCGCCTCTGCAAAACTCGTTCAGCGAAGTCGAAAAGTGCCTTCGCTACGGTTGCGCGGTCTTCAGCAAACCCGACGGGCTTCTCAGACACGGCCCTGCGGACACATGGATGGATGCCCAAAAGACAACGCATGACGGACAACTCATTGCCTGCAGCCCGCGGGCCGACAGAGCCATTGAAATCCAAGCCTTTTGGATCGCTGCCCTTGCGCGCTGGGCCACCCTCACATCGCAAATGGAACTCTATGAACTCTCGGCTGCCCTCCGCACTGCAGTGACGCAAGGCCTGACTTCCCTACGAGCCCACTACTACAACCCCAAGACAGACAACTGGGCCGACACGCTTCGCCCCGATGGAAGTCAAGATGAAGCACTGCGCCCGAACACACTGCTCGCGTTCTCTGCACTGGCGAATGCGGGCCTTCTGAAAGACCTTCTGAGCGACGAAGAGCTGAAACGGCATCTCACTCTGCTTGTCGACAAGAACTTGATAGTTCCCTATGGCGTGCGCACGCTCAGTCCGGAAACGTCGGTGCGCCATCCGCTGCCCATCAATAAGCTTTTCTCAGCAGAAAGTGCCTACATCCATGAGCAGAAGATTCACTTCCACCCGTTCCACGAATTCGGTTCAAGAACCTCTCTTGAGCATCCGGATTGGGCCTACCACAACGGGACAATCTGGCCTTGGTTGAGTCATTCGGCATGCCATCTGCTTCTTCTGGCTGACGCGCCTGAGGTGGCCCACCAGCTCACCGACACTCTGTGTTGGCATGCGACGCAAGGCCTGCAAGGCGGCGCCCTCACCGAACTTCTCGATGGACTCTCGAGCCATTCTGATTGGAGTTGGGCAAAGGGCGCACCTCATCAGGCTTGGAGCGAGGCTGCTCTGGTGCATATGCTGATCGAAAACTGGATAGGCTTGCGCCTTGAAAACCATGGCAATACCTTGAGACTGAATGCCTCACATTGGGCTGAATTACCGAATTTTTGTCTGCAAACAACCCTGCCAAAAGGCAAACTTGAGCTCAAAAAAAACGACCAACAAGCGCAATTGCGTCTGAATGGAAAAGATTCCTCTTTGAAGCTTAGGGTCGAGCTCATTCAAGGAAATGATCAGCAGCGAATTTCCAGTTTTGAACTTTCAGAGAATTCACCGCTTATAATTCGCATGACACATTCCCAGCCCTAACATGCCAGTCGCGCACTCACAGGCACCGTTGTGTGCTTCACGTTCCTGTCCGGCAGGAAAGAAAAGCGATGGAACAATCTGCGTGACTTCTGCAACTCCCTGAATCTGCCGCTCTCCCAAAATTGCAGGAACGATCCCCCGTTTGAATGGGGTTAAATTCTTGTCTGGGATGCCAATGATGTGCAGGGAGGATCAGTTATGAATCACGAATTGGATCTCCGCCAAGACTCGAAGAGCAAATCAGGCATGCAGAAACTTCTTGCAGGGACCATGACTGAGCCATTTGTCGATCAGGCCAAGACTCTCTGGAATCATCTTTACAACGACACGCGGTCGCTCCTGCGCCGACGAGAACCCAGCCATGCACACCCGCGAATCGATGTTCTCGAAAACCAGAACCTCTATGAAATCAGAGTGGATCTCCCGGGTGTCGACGCCAACACCATCGACCTTCAGAGTGAAGGAAAAGTACTTCACCTCAAAGCCAAACGCCGCTGTCAGGAAACTCAGGAATTGAAAATGGCGCATTGTGAACACCGTGCTGAAATCTACGAACGCGACATCAAACTCTCCGAAGATGCTGTCATCGAAGAAAAGTCAGCCACATATTCAGAAGGCATTCTTGCCATCCGCATCCCGCGGAAGGCTGCCTGAACGGCAAGAGACCCGCGTCTTCACACAAATGTCGACCGATTCAGACACTCAACTGCACAGAGAGGTCCATCATGTCCCAGAGCCTTTGTCGCGTATTCTTTCTCGCCGTGTGTTTCAGTTTTCTTGCCGCTCAGGCGCATGCCGAAACACCGAGCGTCTCACAGGAGCCCGCACCGGTTGAACATGTTTTTGTTCCGCAGGGGTTCGACGACAACGACAATGCTGAGGTGATCATCCAAGGTCGTTTTCCCAACGCCTGCATGAAGACAGGACCGGTGGAAAAAAGCATCGATACACAAAACAAGGTGATCCGTTTGCGTCCGCAGGTCTATGTCTATCGAGGTGAGCCCTGCGCTCAAGTCATCGTTCCCTTCATCCAGCGAGTGACATTCGGAACTCTGAAAGAAGGTGAGTGGAGAATTGAAATTGACGGCATGCCAAGTGTGAATCCATTGCCGTTGATGATCTCTCGAGCACGCAGCGCAACACCCGATGAATTTCTCTATGCTCCGGTCGAAGAGGTCATTCTCCTTCCGGGCGCATTGGGAACACGCCAAAGACTGGTTGTGAGCGGAAACTGGCCCATCATCACGGGTGGAGGCTGTTTTGTCATGAAACAGGTCGTCACCAAACTTGGTTCGGACAACACCTTGGTGGTGCAACCGATGGCCGAACTGCGACCTCCGGAACAATGCTCGGCGGCCACGCAAAGAAAACGATCTTTTCAATCTGCGGTCACGCTCGAGAAATCACTGCAGTCTGATTCCCTGATCCATGTCCGCGTGCTGAATGGAGAATCTCTCAACAAGTTTTATGAGTCACTTTGAGGTTCCATGAACTCACTTCAACCGGAGGACACCCGATGAGTCTCACTCCCTCTTGCGGAATGAAATGGACGACCTATTTCGTGGCGCCTCTGTTTTTTGCTGCCTGTGGTCGAGACGATCAGGCGCTCCGACAGCACAACAATGATTCCAAAGTCATGATTGTGGGAGGCAAAACGATCGGGAGTTCTGTGACCGATGAACGCCGCGTGTCGACTGTGGCTCTGACAACCGACTACAAGAGTGCAGGGCGTTCGGGGCTCACGCCAATGTTGGATTTGGGCCGCTCCTTCTGCACGGCCACAGTCATCTCCAAGCGCGCTCTCGTCACGGCAGCGCATTGCATTCAGGAGTTCAACCCCCGCAGTCGCATCAAAAGCAGCTCATTCATCCTTCCGGACACTAGGAATTTCATTGCATCGTTTGGATTGAAAGTCGGAAAAGAAGGGCAGTGGACACGCGCAGAGAAGGTCATCCCTCATCCGGACTGGGATCCGATGCAAACTCTGAGCGGCAATCCGATGAAAGCTCCGCACGACATCGGAGTGATCATTCTCGAATCTGATATTCCAGCGGACTACCATCCTGTGACGGTCGCCGACACTGACTTTCCTCTGAAGGAAAACCAGACGGTGACACTTGTCGGTTATGGAGTGACACTCAGCCGCCGCAACAACAACACAGGGACATTGCGTGAGGTTCAAACAGGCCTGCAGGGAATCGACAAACAGAATCAGCTTCTCAGCGTGGGCAGTTGGATGAAAGGTGCCTGTGCAGGCGACTCCGGCGGCCCCATGTATGCGCAAGATTCCAACGGCAAGTGGCACGTCGTCGGAGTGACTTCAGCCGGCGTGGAAATCTTCCAAACCTGCATCGGATTGGACAACTCCTACACCGACGCGCGGAGTCACAAGTCGTGGCTGCGACAGGTTTTGAAAAATCACAATGATGATCTGCTTTGAGAATTCAACTGGATGACGTGATGCCAGCCGCCACAAGGTCATGCAAACGCAGTAAGCCCATGACTTTGTTTTCCTGATCGACAATAGGAACCGCATTGAGCGGACGCGGCCGGTTTTCCATGATTTGAAGCGCTTCGACAGCGAGGGTGCCGCTCGGAAGAGTCACAGGACGCGAGTTCATGATCTCAGACACGACACATTCAAAAACACTCGGCCCCCGCGCCTCCATAGCCGTCCGCAGGTCGCGCTCCCCGACAAAACCCAAAATGGAATTCTCCTGATCCACAACAACGAGCGCACCCAATGCGCATTCCGTCATCCTTGAGATCACGTCTTTGAACTTGGCCTCTGGCCCAATGCGCGGAAGAAAATTGCCACACACCATGAGGTCATCCACGCGGACAAAAATTCTCTTTCCGATGGCACCGCCCGGATGATTTCGGGCATAAGAAGAGAGGTCAAAGAGCCGGCGTTCCATCGATGCTGCCACCAACAGTTGGCCCAATGCCAATGTGGACACCGTGCTGGTGAGGGGCGCCTGATTCAAAGGACACGCTTCACCCTGTGATGGCAGAGAGAGAACCAATTGCGACAGTTGTGCAAGAGGTGAATCCAATCGGCTCGTCACAACCACCAACCGGCATCCCCGATCCCGCAGGAGCGGAGCCACGGCCAACAATTCAGCACTTCTGCCATTGTTGGATATCAGGACCACAGGATCGCCGGCAACAACGGAACCGAGGTCGCCATGCAGAGCTTCCGTCGGATGCAGAAAGCGCGCGTTGATACCGACGCTCGCGAGCATCGACACAAGAACCTGCGCCACACCGCCTGACTTGCCGACAGCAGCGAAGTGAAGAGTCTGAATTTTGGGAGGGACTGTCGCGTCGTCTTCTGCCGCATTGGGGATGCGGCAGTGGCAGAGGAGTTCAACAACAGCAAGAAATGCAGCGCGAAACGGTTCTGAATTTTTCAAATGGAATTCAAACTGCCCAAGGGAACGGCTCATATGCGCAGCCCGTTCGGAGGCACTCAAAAGAATATCACGTTGCATCGCATTCACCTTCCCGATGTCGGAACAGTATCCGCCAAATCCGTTCGGGATGAAGCACGAATCAGTGCACATCCACCTTTTCAGGCATCACGAACACGCTTTCTGGGGAATTGTCCGGTTGCACGTTCTCCCCTTTTGCCTCGTCGGAATCGGACGACGGCTCGTCGGCGCTGGTCGCTCCTGAACGCAGTGGGTGACGTCGCTTGCGCAATCGGACCGCCCTCTTGGGCATTGCTTCCGAATTGACCTGTTCCATCATTTGATTGGCTTCATCCAAGTGATCGTCCGAGGAATCGGAGTCGAGGAGTTCCATTTGAATCCCGAAGGCCTTTTCCACCGGACTTCCCATGTCGACTCCGGCGAGATCTTCGAGTGACCTCCACTGCGCCTGCTGCAGATTCACCAACCGCTTGGAAAACTCCATCTGCCACGCAGACAGCGCCTCTTGACGCTCACAGAGCTCCTCAAGAACGCCATGGATCAGGCTGAGCTGGTCTTGTGTTTCGAGGAGCAGACGTCGGAGCTCCGAAACCGAGGACGGCGTCTTCGCAGCCAAGGCACCTGCAGCTGCCCGCGACCGAGGCTTCCGGATGCTGTCTGCTTTTCCCTTACGAACTTCTGCCATCTGTCGGACTCCAAAAGTAGAAGGGGACGGCGGTCGCCCGAAGGCAACTGGAGATGCTCATAGCCTGAAATGGGTCAGGCTTCCAGATGCGCGTCGACAATGCCTTCCTTCGCCTCTGCCTGTGACATAGGTGAGGGATTCTTGTCAAAAAGAATGATGCCATTCTGGTGCATGGCTTGCCAGAAACCAGGATCAGGCATCACACCCACTTCAAAGGGAGAAGCAGCAAACAATTCTTTTTTGGGAGCGACAATCGCGTCTTTCACCCGTCCGCAGAAGTTTTGCATCGCTTCGGCCGACTCTTCAATCCCCGTCACTCTCAGGAAGACGGTGCGAATCCAGCCACTTTCGCCTGCGTTGGGAGGAAGGATGGCACCCAAAACGGCCGCCTCAATATTTGCATTAGAATGGAGCACACTCTGAGCGTGCGTTTTTTGCTCGTCGTTGAAGACGTCGGGTGGAAATGCCACCTGCATTTGCCCTTCTTGAGAGCCAGCCTCGGCTGCCTGAGGATTTTCGCCCGCACCGCTCGCCACCTGCACCGGACTCTGCTGCGATTGAGGAACAATTCCCATGGCCAATTGCCGGTACTCGACCTTGGGCAGGAGAATGAAAGGCGCACTCCCGGGGTTGATGACAATGACTTCAGCAGGACTGGGCTCAAGAAGTTTAAAAATATCCTGACCCCGCACTGAAACATACTGTCCGCCGTCCGGACGCCAACGCCGCGCGGCCGCACCGCTGGTGAAAGCAGCTGCGAAGGGAGTTCCGGCCGAATTCTGCAAAATGGCAACGCTCAAATTCTGGGGAGAATCGCCTGAAAGTTGAGCCTCGGCAGCATTGGGCTCCTGTTCTGCGAGGGCGAGAAGAAGTTCTGAGAACAAGAGCTCCTGATAGACTTTTCTGCGGGAATCGGGCGTGTCGTTTCTCGCATTCTCCACCATGGCCTGCTCGAGGTATTCAGCAGCCTTGGGCTCACCTGCCTCTTGCGACGTTTGCGCACCCTCTTCAGAGGTAGCGGCCTCAGCAGCAGCACTGCCAGTCGTGCCGGATTCCGAGGCCACCGCTGCGGCCGCAGGAACTGCATCCGTTGACGATTTGGAGTCACGGTTTCCAAAGAGCTTTTTAAGTAACATGCTTGCCTCGCAAGTGAGCAAAACCTGAATTTATTGACGACAGGATGGGTGAAGGATGCCCCGAACGCCCTGCTATTGCAAGCCGATGCACCTGCTCCGATCAGCTGTATTTCCTGCGCTTGGACTCTCGCCACAATTCATCCCAGACCTCAAGACTCAGTGCTTTCGCAAAGTCTTCGCTCACTTCATTCCCACGTTCACGCAGGATCGTTTCCATTCCTTCGAATCTGGAAAGAAACTTTTCAACGCTCCCTCGGGCGGCAAGATCGAAATCAATCGGCTGCCCTTCGGAAAACTTCGATTCATTCATAAACACCACCACATTGGCGAGCGCCAGAACAACGTCTCCCAACTCGTCGGCAATGCGCGTCCTGTCGGGATTCTCCTGCCAAAGTTCACGGCGCAACTCATCGACCTCAGACGTCACATCAGCAAAAGTTTGCTCGAGCGTCTTCCATGCAAACCCGAGACGGTAGGAGGATTTCGACACCGCCGACGTGTAGGCGAGTGTCGGCTGTGCTGACTTCTTTCTCGCCTTAGCCAGCAGTGAAGGCCTTTTCTCTTTGCCGGCGGATGCATTTTCATTTGCCTTGATCGCATCCCACTGTTGAACCACTTCGCCGGCCGTCGCAAGCAGCTTGCCATCGTCGGCAAAAACGTGCGGATGCCTGCGGACCATTTTTTCTATGATGTCGGAAAAGACATCGCTCACACTGAAATGCTTCTTCTCCGATGCGATCTGAGCATTGAGGAAAACCTGAAGCAAGACATCTCCCAGTTCCGCGCAATAGGCCTGAGCAGATGCCAGATCCCCATTTTGTGCATAGCGGCCTGCCGCTTCGATGGCCTCGTAGGCCTCTTCGACCAGATAGGGTCGGAGAGAGTCAATGCTCTGCTCCTTGTCCCATGGGCATCCGTCGGGGGCACGAAGTGCGGAAATGGTTTTCGCAAACAACACTGAGCGCAATCCCAAAGCGAAATGATTGCGCTGCTCAGGCACTGCCGTCGCAGACACCAGTTTGGGGTGCTGAAGTGCAGAGAAAGTTGCACTTGTGCTTGTGCCCTTTGATGTTTTTTCAACACCGTTGCCGTGGCTTACGGTCATTTGAATCAAGCTGCTCTCGTAACCGGCGGGCGATTCAAAACCTGCCAATTCCAATACGGTGGCTGCGACGTTGGCCAAACCGGCAGCGGGAAGACCACCGCGCAATTCAATTGAACAGGATAAAATTTCCGCATTGAAAATTATGAAGGGCACCGGAGACAGCGTATGACTGGTTTTCACACGCGGATTTCCTGCGGCGTCGAACTGGACTTTGCCTGACTTCTTCTCCACCTCGAACATTTCGTCGGCATTTCCGTGGTCCGCAGTCACAACAAGAATGGTGTTTGTTTCCCGCGCACATTCCATCAGTCTGCCGAGAGCCAAATCGACAGCTGCGACGGACAAGAGAGTCGCTGCAAAATCGCCGGTGTGTCCGACCATATCGCCGTTCGCAAAATTGATGCGCCCCACACGGAAGCTGTTGTTGCGCATTTCGGCGATGGTCCGATCCGCAATTTCAGCCGACTTCATCCAAGGGCGCTCAGAGAAAGGACTTAAATCCGACGGAATTTCAACATAATTCTCAAGCGCACTGTTGAACTTTCCGCTGCGGTTGCCGTTCCAGAAATAAGTCACATGCCCATATTTCTGTGTTTCACTGCAGGCAAACTGCTTGACTCCTGCGGCACTCAGGAGCTCGCCCATCGTGTTGTCGATTTGCGGCGGTTCCACAAGATATGTTTCCGGAAGATGCAGGTCACCATCATACTGCATCATTCCCGCGTAGATGATTTTTGGAAACCGCTTTCTTGAGAAGGCATTGAAATTTGTTTCCGTGAGAGCGCGGCTGATTTGAATGGCACGGTCACCCCTGAAATTGAAGAGAACAAAACTGTCTCCATCTTCAACGGTGCCAACGGGTTTTCCATTTTCAACAACAACAAACGGAGGGAGGTTCTGGTCGGTCTTCAGCCCTTCAGCGCGAAACACTTTCAGTGCGTCAGCCAAAGAAGAAAACGCACGTCCTTCACCCAAGACATGTGCATTGTAGCCTCGCTCCACAATGGACCAGTCACTTTCGTAGCGATCCATGGTGACGAACATCCGACCACCACCGCTCGCCACACGGCAGTCGAAGTGGGAATCAACCTGCTCAGCAAGGAAGGACGACAACTTGCCCTCATAAATTTCTGCTGTATCAGGACCGAC
>JBEGJP010000286.1:0-9584 GCA_041184525.1 Pseudomonadota bacterium
TGTCAGCACCACCGGTGAGGTAGATATTCGGCGTGACGAAAAGATTCGCATAGCCTTTCACACGAGCCCTGCCCTTGGACCTGTTGTCCGCCTGTGAAGGATCGTCGCCCAACTGGAAGACTTCCACAGATGTGCTGAGTTTGTCCGAGAAGAGATAAAGATCTCCTGCCACACCGGCATAACTTTCAAAAAGCCCGAAGCGGACTCCGACGTTGTCGAACCGCTTGGCAATTTGAACGTTGTACTTGATGCGCGGGCGATCTTCGCTCGCAATCAATTCTTCTCGTGTGACTTCAGCTCCGCTGATGTCTTTCGTGACTGTTTTGCGCACTTCGCTGATTCTGCGGCTTTGGGGCGAATCGGAAACGCCCAGCAGATAATAACGATCGGGACGGGTCGAGAGACGCACATTCAAGTGATTGCCTGCTTGGCCCACATACTGCGTCTCTTCTTTTCTCAGCTCACCTTTGTAGTCGACTTCGAGTTTGAGTCGGGCTGCAGGCTTAAGAAGATCTTGAACACTCTTGAGTGTTGTCTTCAATTCATTTGCAGTGTCGTCTTTGGCAACGAGTTGCCCCAGAGTTCCCTCACCCTTCTCTACTTTATCGACAATGAGTTGAACTTTGCTTGTTGCTTGTCGGACACTCTGCATGGAATCGTCGAGTGCAGCGATGATATTCTCAACACGGTGTTTGTTTTCACCGGTCATGATCTTTCTGAGTTCTCCGCTGAAGACCTTCATGTCTCTGCTTGCATCGGCAACGGCGAGCATGATCTCGTCGATACGTCCGTCGTGGCGTCCCAGCATGTTGTTCACGCGAGACACCGATTGGCGCAGCGCTTCGAGAGTGAGGTTGATGTTTTCTTTTTGTCCGGAGACAATGTCACGCGCCTCGGCTGTGATTTTCTCGACATTGGAGACGATGCTCTGCAATGTGGATTGACCGTCGCCGCCGCCGAACACTTTCGCCAATGTGCGACTCACTGTCTGCAAGTCTTGGGCAATACTGCCGAGAGAACTCATCAGCGTGCCCATGTCATTGAACTCTTTCATCTGGGGAATTTGCGAGCCGCTGGGAAGGTCATCTTTACTTTCTTCATTGCGGACAATTTCGAGGTAGACGTCGCCGAGAATACCCCGCGAACGGAGTTCAATATATGAGCCTTTGGGGATCTTGATTGTTCCGTTCACGCGAAAGTTGACCTTCGCGCCTTTGGGCAGAATGTCGATCGATTCCACCTCACCGACTTGCACGCCGCTCGTTCGAACTTGAGTGCGCGGCCCCACTCCACCGACGTTTTGAAGGACGGTGTTGAATTTTTGTGCTCGACTGCCGAAAGGATTTCCTTCGAGAGTGAGAACGAGAGTGCCCACAGCAGCCAAAGCGCCTACCGTGAATATTCCCACCTTCAATTCGGTCGTAACAGTCCGCTCGAACACGTTCCCTCTTCCAGTGCCATCAGGCAAAGACCAAAGGTTTACTTGAGTATAACATCGGTCCGATTTTTCTGTGCTTGAATTTCACTGGGTAACAATTTCATTCCGTCGCGGCGGCTGGCAGTTGAAGTCAGGCAATGGGCTGTCCGAGAGGACCATAGAGCGAGCCGGAAATAAATTGTTTGATGACTGGATCGGTGCTTGCCTTGAATTCAGCAGGCGTTCCCGAAGCGTACATTTTGCCTTCGTGGAGAAAGAAAATGCGGTCGGCGAGGCGAAGGACTGATTGAATGTCGTGGCTGATGACCACACTCGACAGTCCGGGGATTTTCTTTTGCATTTCAGAAATCAATGAATCAATCAGCTCAGAAATCAATGGGTCCATTCCAGTGGTGGGTTCATCGTAAAGAAGGAGAGAAGGATTCAGCGCAAGAGCACGTGCCAATCCGACGCGTTTGCGCTCTCCGATGGAGAGTTCGGGAACTTTCGCCAGCCCATAACCCGGCAATCCGACCAGCTCGAGCAGTTTTTCCACCCGCAGTGACAATTCCTTCGGTGTGAGAATTTCGAATTCGCGGATGGGAAAGGCAATATTTTCGCCCACACTCATGCTGTCGAAGAGTGCGCCATCCTGAAAGAGAAGTCCCATGTTTCTTCTGATTTTGATCCACGTCGTCTCTGGCGCGTGGCTCACAGCTTCTCCGTGAACCATGATTTCGCCGGAATCGGGGTGCAAAACTCCAATCATATGTTTGATTGTGACTGATTTGCCTTCACCTGAGCGACCGATAATGAAACTGATTTCACCTCGTCGGAGTTCAAAGCTCAATCCGCGCAGGACCTGTTGGTTGCCGAAGGATTTGCGGACATTGTTGAAGCAAACAATCGGAGTGGAGTCTGTTGGAGCGGTGGGACCTGCGGATTGAGTTTGTGCAGTGCTCATTTCAGCCCTTCATTTGGACGAGCGAAATGAAAAAATCGACGATCAGAATGGTGAGCAGGCTGGCCACCACAGCCTGAGTTGTGGCTTCACCGACACCCTTGGCTCCCCCACGGGCATGAAACCCCTTGAAGCAGGCAATCGTGGAGAGAATGAAGCCAAACACAAGAGCTTTGACCATGCCTTTGTGGATGTCGGACACCCACACCAGCCACTGCAATTGAGCCACGAAAACCGAAGTGTCGACTCTGAACATGATGACACCCAAGATGTAGCAGCCGACGAGTCCGAGGGTGAGGAAGATGGCCGAAAGCAACGGCATCATGAGTGTGCTGGCAATGACGCGAGGCACGATCAGGTAACTGACAGGTGAAACCCCCATGGCTTCCATGGCGTCGAGTTGTTCATTCACACGCATGGTGGCAATTTCTGCAGCCATCGCAGCACCCGCTCTCCCCGTGACGATGAAACCACACATGACGGGTGCCAATTCAAGTGCCAATGCCTTGCCCGTTGCAGCACCCATGAGGCCTTCCGCTTTGAAGATGCCAAAGATCTTTCCAATTTGCAGACCCAGCACCGCACCGGTGAACAACGAGGAGAGCAAAACGATGGAGAGCGATTTGTTTCCGACAAATTCGAACTGTTTGAAGATGAGCTGCAGGCGCAGAGGGGGGCGCAGCATCCAGAAGAAGATTTCGCGGAGCAGAATTGTGAAACGTCCCAGACCAATGATTTGTCCCCGCACCAAGCCACCCAGTGACTCAAGGCCGCGCAGAGCAAATTCCATCATGGTCAGACCTCTCCCGAGTGCTCCAGAATGCGTTGACCCAAGGATGCGAGGTCTTCGAGACGCAACGCAGATTGGGCATCGAGATGTTCGGCAACCGGCAATGTGACAACCGATTGCGCAGCACGTCCCAGCTGGTCGTGCACACGCCTCTGCACGATTATAAAGTTGTCGAGGTAGTTTGCAAAAAAGGATTCATCCGGCTGTTGACGCATGTGCTCGAGCGTTGCTTCAAAAGCAGGATCGGCACGGAGCTGCTCAGGAAAAGCACGATTGATGACCACCTGCCCTTGGTTCATCTTGAGGGTTTTGAGGGTTCGGCTGAGCTCCCACGCCACTTGCACGGCGTCATAGCGGACCGACGTCACAACGTAACAGCGCGTTTGCGACGAGCGCAGCCAATGGTCGGCAAAATTGAGCCGCTTCATCATGCGGGCAAAGACGTCATCGAGAAGAATCAAGAACTCTGCAAAGTGGAGCATGAAACGCTGTCCACCCAGTTCTGCCAGACCATCGAGAATTCTTTTTGCACCGCTTTTCACGAACCGTTGGATCATCCCCATCTGCGATTCGTTTTCCTGCGCAAACCACTTCAGCCAGTCGATGAGTTTTCCATCCAGAAAAGCCGACAATTTTTCAGGCTTGGAGAGGAAATCAATGGCATGGATGCCCGGAGCTGTGTCGACCACAAGGTCGGTGAGTTGCTCTTCACGTTCGGGCCACTCCGCCATGCGCACAGCCGCAAAGGTGTCGGTGGCTGTCGCAAGACGTTCTGCCAAAGCTCTGAAAAGCTGATTCTCATAGAGTTTTTCTTGAGCCGGTTTCGATAAACCCGCTTCTTGTACCCAACGCTTCAGGCTGTCGCCAATGTGCAACACGCTGGCCCGTACAGTGCCGCTGCAGCCCTCTAGCTTGAGGAGAGCTCCGGTTTCCGGCAATTCCCCGAGCCCCAAGGCACCTTGAAGGCGCTTTGCAGGATCGATGGACATGAGCCCCACGTGTTTGCCTTGCTGCGCGAGCGCAAGGGCGAATCCTGCGGAGAGGGTTGTTTTCCCCACTCCTCCCGCACCCAAAAATAAGTGCAAGCGGGGCAAGGTCCGACTTTTGTGAGCTTCGGCGTTTTTTTTCATCACCGTTGATCCTCGCTGATTTCGAACGAGGCTGACGGGCTCCGATCCCGTTGAATCTGGTTCTCCGGAACATGCAAGATCTGCTCATTTCCATTCAGAAGCCAGTCGGTCACGCCCTGCAGGACGGCAGGTGCTCCCGCTTCAGGATTTGAAAGCCCGATATCGGGAACAGAGATGACCGGCATGGCGGGAGCGCGCTCGGCGCACGTATTGCGCAGTGTTTGCTCGAAGTGTTGCCGCTTGCGCAGGTCGTGATGCAAAACGCCCAAGGCGCGCAAGGCATCGGGCGTTTGCAAACGGCTTTTCCAAAGTTCCATCACATGCTGGGAATCCATGGAAAGCGGGTGTTTTTCTACAAAAGGGAAAATAGAGCGATTCACAAAAAGAGCCTGAGGTGCACGTCCCAAATCCCGATTCAGTTTGGGCAAAAATTCGAGTGTCTCTTCCACAGGGAGTTCTTCCGGCAGAGTCACGAGTGCCGTGCCCACCAAACGCGGGTCAGCCAACATGCGGGAGACTCTCTCGCATTCGGTTGCGAGTGGACCTGTCATTCCGAATTGAGCGATCGTGGGTGCAATTGTGAACAGAGATACGCCGTGACCTGTGGCCTGTGTGTCGACCACGACCCGATCGAAGCGCGTCCCGCGGATTTCTTCCGACAAACAGACAAGCCAAAAGAGCCTGCCGAGAAAGAAAAGCTCCTGCACACCGGGGGCAGCATGGATGAGCCTTTGCACGTGCTTGTTCTCAATCACCAGATTGTACAGAAGCTTCAGCTTGAGATGATCAATAAAATACTCGCGGATGGCTTCATCCGGCGAAAAATTCATGGCCCAGAGGTTTTGTGCGACCTGCTCGGCATCATGGCCGGCTACGGGCCGCGAAAACAGCGATGAGACGGCGTCCTGCAGGGCCCATTGGACAATGAGTGTCTTCTGACCACTCCGAGCGCAGGCCTGAGCAAAGGATGTTGCCAGCGTGGTCCGGCCGACCCCGCCTTTGCCGAGAAAAAAGACCAGACGCTGTGGGATGCGCTCAGCCAAAGAGGCAGAGGGACTCATTTGTTGGTGTCGCGGTGCTCGACATCAACGTAGTCCAGCTTCGCCTGCTGCTGGCTTTGCGCGCTGTGAAGAGAACTTGGTTGCACGGGTTGAGCATTGACTTGTTGCTGCGTTGGTGAGGGTTGCTGAGCGGCCTGCTGAGTTGTTTTGCCGGCATCATCAGCCCCTTCAAGGCCCTTCTTGAAGTTTCGGATTCCTTCGCCCAGCGATTTGCCCACGTTGGGAAGGCGGTTGCCGAAGAGAAGCAATGCAATGGCTAAAATGACAAGTAGTTCTGTAAATCCAATATTTGGCATGTCCGCCCTCCATTTTAGGGACGCCCACCGAAACGACCATCAGGGTATCGGATTAAACCCACCGAACTCTGAGGTCAATCTCATGAATCGCTTGACGGTGGTCAGACCCGTTCCTTCCACCGCAAAAGGATGGTATCAGACAAGCGTCCAATTTCACAGGAAAGGGTTCCCATGGAATCGCTGACTTGCATACCGTCGCACGTCCCGGCCCAACCTCCGCAGGGCGAACGCCCTTGGCCCGCTGTGTTGGCCAGTTCAAAAGGCATCCAGACAGCCCTTTCGAAAGCGTTACGGGGAGAACGTCTCAGTTTTGAAGACGGAGTGAACTTGTACTCATCTCCCGATTTGGTTGAACTTGGTGCTGTTGCCGACGAACTCAACCGAAGGAAAAATGGCCGTGACGTGTTTTTTAACGTCAACCGGCATATCAACCCGACAAACATTTGTGCTTTGTCGTGCAAGTTTTGTGCTTTCTCGCGCAAACCCGGCGAAGAAGGGGCATACGCCTACTCGGACGACGAAATTGCACACCGTGCGCGCGTTGCTGCCGAGTCCGGTGCAACAGAAGTGCATATGGTGGGCGGATTGCACCCGCGCTGGAAGCTTTCCAACTACACCAACATCATCCGAACTGTGAAACAAACAGCTCCTCAGCTGCATGTGAAAGCCTTCACAGCCGTCGAGCTCGACTGGCTCGCCCGCAAAGAGCGTAAGACTGTGGCTGAAGTTCTTGTGGAACTGCGTGAAGCGGGCTTGGGAAGCTTGCCCGGAGGTGGTGCGGAAATTTTCGTGCCCTACATTCGCGAGAAAATCTGCGACACCAAACTCACCGGCGAAGGCTGGCTGCAAATCCACAGAACGGCTCACACCATGGGACTCCGTTCCAACTGCACCATGCTTTATGGTCATATTGAAGATGTCGAAGCGCGCATCGACCACATGATGCGCCTGCGCGCCTTGCAGGATGAGACTGCAGGATTCAACGTTTTCATCCCGCTTGCATATCAACCCGAAAACAATGAGCTGGGTATCAATCGCCACACCTATGGTGTCGATGACCTCAAGACCATCGCAATTGCGCGGCTCATGCTCGACAACTTCCGCCACATCAAGAGTTACTGGGTGATGACCGGCGATCGCGTCGCACAAACGGCACTACACTTCGGAGCCAACGATCTCGATGGCACTGTCGTGGAAGAAAAAATTGCGAACATGGCTGGCAGCCGCGGAGGGATGGCGATGGCGAAAAGCAAGATTCTCCGCATCATCCGTGATGCCGATCGCGTTCCCGTTGAACGCTCCACGGTTTACGAACCCATCCGTCGCTACGACAACCCTGCGGAGGACAGTCTCTGATGAACGACGTCTCCAACTTTCACAACAGCAATCCCTATGCGGTGAATTGTCCGCGCAAAGCGCCGTGGCGAGGCTATGAGCAAGAGCTGAAGCAAGATGCGTTGCCCGCAGCTGCAGGCTTTCAAGAGGCTCCGACTCTCGAAGAAATCAACCAGCGCGATGCGCAACGGCAAAGCATGCTGGGAGAAATATCTTCAGGAAAGGCACACGACGCTCTCATGCAAGAGCGTATGGCGCAATCTCAAGATGTCGAACTCAAATCTGCCTATGAAACAGCGTTCGCCGGTGCGCGCTTGAGCGCAGAGCAAGGACTCATCCTTCTCAACAAAGGCGATTTGAACCTTCTCGGCTGGCTTGCCAACCGCGCCAAGGAACGCTTTCACCCGCAGGGCAAAGTGTCGTTTCTCATTGATCGCAACATCAATTACACCAACGTCTGTCGCATTGGCTGCGATTTCTGTGCGTTTTACAGGCGCGGTCATGAGGCTGATTCCTATGTTCTTCCCAAGGAAGACATCTTCAAGAAAATTGAAGAGACCGTCGAATTGGGTGGCACAGGCACGCTCATGCAGGGGGGCGTGAACCCGCACCTCAAAATTGAATATTATGAAGACCTCTTCCGCAGCATCAAAGAGCGCTACAAAATCCATTTGCACGCGCTGTCGGTGATTGAAATCGAAGGAATTGCGCAAGTCTCGCGGCTCACACTCGAGGAAACTCTCGAGCGCCTGAAAGCTGCAGGGCTCGATTCCATCCCCGGAGCAGGCGCGGAAATTCTTTCCGATGAAATCCGCCTCGAGCAAAGTCCGGTGAAGCGTCACAGCCACCGCTGGATCAAGGTCATGCAGGCCGCACACCGCGCCAACCTGCCCACCACTGCAACGATGATGTTTGGTGCTTTGGAAGAACGAAAGCACATCATTGAGCACATCATGCGCATCCGCGACGCTCAGGATGAAACTAAAGGTTTCTATGCTTTCATCCTCTGGACCTTCCAAGGTGAGAACACGGAGCTCGGGAAGAAGAACCCCGACATGCAGCCGACCACCGGCGCCGAATATTTGCGCGTGTTGGCCGTGAGCCGCCTGATGATGGACAACATCCCAAATATTCAAGGCAGCTGGGTGACCATGGGACCGAAGATCGGGCAAATCTCTCTGCACTACGGCGCGAACGACATGGGTTCCATCATGATCGAAGAGAACGTCGTGAGTGCTGCGGGCACGTCTTACACGCTCGACCGCAAAAACATGATTGAACTCATCCGTCGCAGTGGTTTCACGCCTGTCCAGCGTGACACTTATTACAACATTCTTGCAGAGCACCCCGAGACGCCGCACCAGTGAAAGCTCCCCTGCCCGAGTTTTTGATGGAGAACTGGCTCGAGTCGCACCGCTTCTCGGCTCGTTTCAATGCGGGTGAGTCGGGGCATGTGCCCCACACTCTGGGTGCGTTTCTCGAGGGCCTTCAGGCTGACTTTCCTTTTTCGTTGAAAGAGACGCTGCTCGAGGAGTCCTTGCAGGACGCGCCCAACATGGGGCTCTGGGAGCTGCGGGAGCGTGTCGCAGCTCTTCACCCCGGCGCTTGTCCGGAGAATGTTCTCATCACCACCGGAACCAGCGAAGCACTCCTGCTGCTGCTCAGGCAACTCAAGCCGCGCAAGGTGGCAGTGCTTGTACCCGCGTTTCAATTGCTCACGGAAATTCCCCGCTCGTTGGGGGCCAGTATCGTGCCTCTGCCTGTCCACTGGGATGAGAAAGGGCATCCGGTGGCCGACATCGCCGGTTGGTGCGCTCTTTTAAAAACCGAAAATCCGGATGTGTTTCTTTTGAATCATCCGCACAATCCTTCGGGACTTGTCTTCAACGACAGTGAGTTGAAGGAGTTGTGCGCTGCGGCAGAAAGTGTGGGCTGTGTGGTGGTCGGTGACGAGCACTACCGGTTTCTCAGTGAGCCGACCCCACGGCTGGGAAGAACGGTTTATTCTTCCGGCCGTTTCGTCACGGGCAGTTTCATCAAATGCACAGGCACTCCCGGCCTGCGCATCGGCTGGTGTGTGGGCGACCCGCGTGTTCTTGAACACATGCAAAGTGAAAAAAATTACCTCACCCACACTGTGAATCCGCTTTCGCAGCGGCTCGCGCTGTGGTTTCTGCAAAGTTATCAGGGGAAGAATTCCTTTTTCTCGATTCAGCACGGCATATGGCTGGAGAACAGAGATGCATTTTCAAAGTGGCTGTTGTCTCAAAATCAGTGGAAAGGCTGTGCACCGGCAGGCGGATTGGTGACCTGTTTGTTTCCGAAGAGCGACGAGCTTCAACAGATGCACCAACTCTTGGAAAGGGGCGTTTTCCTGCTGCCCCTTTCTACCTTTATGGAATCTTCTTTGACTGATCTTTGGTATGGGGATGGATTTCGTTTGGGTTTAGGCCTTCCGCCAACTCAATTCGCTAAAATGCTTTCGGTTATGGTTCTTTAACTTCACCTATCAAACGTACGACTTCAGCAGTGTGCGCAGCTCTCTAATGTCCAAATAGCGACTCTTCTAGAGAGTCGCTATTTGGACGTCTTTT
>JBEGJP010000287.1:0-3201 GCA_041184525.1 Pseudomonadota bacterium
CTTTGAGGATGTTGTGTTCGAGGGCCAAGTCTTCAATTTTTGCCGTCAGGAATCCATTGTCGTCGAGATACTGCAATAGAAGAAGTGCGCAGTTGAGTTCGTATTCCGTGAGATGCATGAGCCGGAGTTGATCTTCCAGTGCATCGTGAAGGTTCGATTCGGTGACATTGATCCGCTCGTAACTGGGTGCATCAAATTCAGATTCGGTGGATTCTCTTTGCAGGCTTTCTTCGCCCGGCAGCTCCCTGAAGCGCGAGAGCAATTCGTCGAGGTCAGGCAACTCCTCGGAAGAAGCAGAGTTGTCAGTGAGTTCGGAATTGGATTGCGTGTCGAATTCCGTGTTTTCTTGCGATTCAGGACTGCTTTCCCCCTCTTCCAGACAGGGGTTCTGGCGCAGTTCCTCGACAACAAGCTCTTCCAGTTCCTGTCTGCCCAAAGTGAGTATTTTGATGGCCTGTTGGATTTGCGGCGAAAGGACTAAGTTCTGACCGAGTTTGAGTCCTTGTTTCAATTCAAAGGCCATGCAGTCACCTCAATTTCGTCATCTAGAGGAGGCAAAAAACAAGAGCGGAATGCCAGCCTGACATTCCGCTCTGTTACGTTATCCCCTGAGGAGCGTCAAGACGGTCTCAGGTGTTTGGTTGGCTTGGGCCAACACAGACGTGCTCGCTGCCGTTAGGATCTTCGATTGTGCCAAACGGGCAGTCTCGGAGGCGTAGTCGACATCTCTGATGCGCGAGACGGCTGCGCTCATGTTCTCGCTGCTCACATCAATGGTGGTGATGGCTGAGTTCATCCGACTTTGCAGTGCTCCAAGAGAGGCTCGAAAGTCGGTCACTTTGTCCATTGCACCATCAATTGCCGTGAAGATATCAGCGGTATCTCCGCCTCCCAGAGTTTGTCCGGTGTCGCCTTCAATGCTTTGCGGCAAATCGCTGATCGCCTGATTCAAATCCGCGACACTGTCGAGTTTGATACGGATGACCCCCGCCGATTCGTCGCCTTCACTGGGAGGATTGATCCCGACCTGTATTCCAAGATCGTTCTCCTGTTCACCCGAGAAGATTTTAATACCGTTGAATTGGGTGTCATCTTTGATGCGCACCAACTCCTCGTTGAGCTGCTCGAATTCTCTGTTCAGATATGTTCTTTCCTTCGGAGCGACAGTGTCTGATGCTGCTTGAGTGGTGAGCTCACGCATGCGCACAAGGATGTTGTTGAACTCACCCATGCTGCCTTCAGCGACCTGCAGGAGTGAAATGCCATCGTTGGCATTCCGCTTGGCTTGCGCCAGTCCCCGAATCCGAGCCCGCATGCTTTCGCTCACGGCAAGACCCGCGGCGTCGTCCGCAGACCTGTTGATGCGAAGACCAGAAGCCAACTTTTCAAGGCTGTCGCCCATTTCTGAGCGGTTCTGAGACAACTGTCGCTGTGCCACAAGGCTCTCGACGTTGCTTTTTATTCGCAGTCCCATGACTCATTCCTCCTTGATGTTGTGCCACTCAGTTGAAGAGCAGCACATGAGTCAAATCTGTTTAGAAACTCAGTGACTCATCAGCGGAGCAATGCGAGTGCCATTTCCGGACGTGTGTTGGCTTGCGACAACACGGCCAAACCAGCCTGACTCAAGATGCGGTTCTGAGTCATGCGAGCCGTTTCCTCTGCAAAGTCGACGTCTCGGATTCGACTTGTAGCGGCCGTCATTGTTTCGGAGCCTTGAGAAATGCTGTTGATGGCAGTTCCCAGACGTGATTGCAGAGAACCGAGAACCGCGCGTGACGAAGCGATTGTTTCAAGTCCGCTGTCAATAGCCTCGAGGTTGGCCGCAATTTCATCGCGGTCGCTTGTGACGAGGTTGGTTGATTTGACCCCAAGACTTTCTGCATTGATTCCATCTGCATTTTCGGTGAATTTCAGGGTCAGCTGGTCATTGACGGAGCCGTTGTAGCCGACTTGCACTTTGATGCCGTCCGATTTGTCACTGGGCTTGAGCAACTGCATGCCATTGAATTCGGTTGTTTCTGAAATACGATCAATTTCCTGACTCAACTGATCGAATTCTTTTTGGATGTAGCCTTTTTCGCGATCGCCTACCGTATCAGAAGCGGCCTGTACGCTGAGTTCACGCATGCGAACCATAATATTTCCCATTTCACTCAAGCCGGATTCCGCGACTTGAACAAGCGAGACACCATCGTTGGCATTGCGGCGGGCCTGATTCAATCCGCGCACTTTAGAACGCAGGTTTTCCGATATTGCGAGCCCTGCAGCGTCGTCCGCCGAGCGGTTGATGCGCAGACCGCTGGAGAGCTTTTCATAGCTGTTGCTGAGCTCTGTGTTGCTATTGGAAAGGCCACGTTGAGCGACGAGAGAATCAACGTTGGTGCGAATGCGAAGTCCCATGACACACTCCTCCATGAAATTGGCAGCTGCAGCTCAACCCATGAGATGCAACTCACCCGGCAGTCTCACCTTGAGACTTTCCGAATGTGTGAGTCATTACCCAGTCCGTCCGGGTAGTTCCGTGACTCACATTTGCTCTTTCGTAAGAGAAATTTGGTACTTTAGAAAAAATTAAATAAAAAATTAAAAAACCAATATTGTCGAAATATTATAATTTGTTCTTTGAATCGTCGCGGCGGTTTATGACTCAGGGACTGCGTCAGATGGGGTGGGGAAGGACAAGCAGCGGGCTATTGAAAGCATAAAAAAACCCGGTTCAAAGACCGGGTGTTTGACGGAGACGTTCAATGCGCTCTTCGAGAGGAGGATGAGTGCTGAAAGCCGCAAGCAGGCCACCGCGCTTGTTTGAGAGTCTCAGAGCCGCGACAGACTGCGGCGCAGAATCGGCTTCCATCGGACCAAATGCACGTTGCAAACTCTGCAATGCTGCGATCATTTTTTCACGCCCTGCCAATTGTGCTCCACCGGCATCAGCGCGGTACTCGCGCAGACGCGAGAACCACGACACCGCCAAGGAGCCGAGGATCCCGAGAAGGATTTCGCAGACAATCACGACAAGCATGTTGATCATCGGACGGTTCTCTTCTTTTACACCCTGTGCGACTGCGAAACCAACAATTCGGGCAACAAACATAACGAAAGCGTTGACGATGCCTTGCACGAGGGTCATGGTCACCATGTCGCCGTTGGCGATATGAGCCACCTCGTGTGCCAACACACCTTCTACTTCATTTCGAT
>JBEGJP010000288.1:0-2551 GCA_041184525.1 Pseudomonadota bacterium
AGCACTTTCAGGACCCAATCTTCCCGATTGGCGTAGATTTGGTGATTTCTGACAAAAAAATCGTGCATCGAAACAAAGCGCCCGACGCTCTCACCATCGGCCTTCGACTGTGCCGCTGCCAACGCCATTTTCTGTGTGTGGAGGATACGTGACGTCAACGCCGGACCAATATCCTCGATGTTTTTTTCCATCTTTTGCCACTGTGCGAAACTCAAAATCAAATCGCGCGAAGCAAGATGAATATCGAGGATCCGCATCTCAAGATAAGTGTTCAGAACTTTCGGATAGTCTCCGAGTGTCTGAATGTCGGAATATATTTTTGCAGCACGTCCCGGCTGCTTCTGCAGGTTGTTGAGCGCCACCTGTTCGCAATAGTGGCGGGCAACCTCAAGGGCGCCTGCAGACTGCAGCGTCTGCGCAACATCACCGTCTACGTTCATGGGATCTCTGAGAAGAGAGACATCGTGAATTCTAAAAAGAAGGCGCGAAATCAGTGCGCCGGGCCTTTCATCCCCACTTTTTAGACCAGAAAGTTCCTTCAGAGCTTCATTATAGAATGCCAGAGCTTGAGAATACTGCTTTTTACTCAGAGCATTTTCGGCCATATAATATCGAAATCCGGAACGTGCTCTTGGTTCTGGAGCATTTTGCGAACCACTTTCCAGCGAACCGAAGGGGCTCGAATTTCTTCCCGATTCAAAGTCAAAGAGGATCGCGACATGAGCAACGCGCTGCTGTTCGATGCTCTTGCCCGATCCGATAAATCGAAGTGCGTCATCACGAACAGTCGGATCGCCGAGTTTGAACCTTGAAATGAGCTGCGTTGCCTTCAAGTTCAATGCCCGATCGGACTTGGGGAAATTGAGTAGAAGTTTATCGATGGCACCCACCAATTTGCTGCGCCACGATTTCACGGCATGATTCAAATCAGCATAGTTGCTGTCCTGCCCTCCGGAGGCGCGCAGATTTTCCAAGTAAAGGGACTGCTCTTCATAGAGCTTCACAAGCTTTAAACCAATGCTGAGCGCTTGCGGCGATTTCATCGGCAATAGTTTGAAGTCCGCATCCATTTGACGGATCTGCACAGCCCGCGTGGCTGCGGCAGAATTTCGCAAATCGAGACCATCAAAAGTGGCAAGGTCGCCTCCAACGGTATCCATGAAGAAGAAACGCTGGGGACTGACGGGCGCCTTAAACAGGGGTGCAAAAGACGGAGTCCATGAAGGGTCAGTGGGGACGGCGCTCTTGGCAGCTGCAGAAGAGCTTCCCTGACCCGCCTTCGAAGATTTGGCAGCCAATGAGATTTCGGAATGCGGCTCACGGGCGAGCGCACTGGAATCAAAACCTCCAGCGCATGCAATTAGACCCACAACTGCCCAAATCGACGCAACGCGAATCTTCAGTGCAGCATGCCTCGCTTCTTTCATAACGTCTTCTTCACTCCATACCGCGACACATATTCTTGCGTCACTGAGGTCCCTCGGCGGGAACGCTCACCCAACGCGGCAGAGGTATCGGCCGAACAATTGAAAACCTGAGACCATTTTTTTAAGGCAAGGAAGCCAGAAGACTTTGAAGATGGTGGAAATCTGAAGGTGGAGGAACCTCAAATAAGAGTCTTTCCTGCGTCAGAGGATGAGTGAGGCCGAGCACATGAGCGTGCAGCATTTGGCGGGGGCTGGCGGCACGCACTTGTGCCCATAAGTCCTTTTCATGATTGGGGGAGACGACTTTTCCCCGCGGATTTGAGAAATACAACGCATCACCCAAGAGTCCATGCCCCAAATGACTCATCTGCACCCTGATCTGGTGCGTTCTCCCTGTAAACAATTCGCACTCCACAAGGCTCACGCGCCCGCCCCAGTAGACGGACTCGGTTCGCACATCCATGCGTGCCGGCTTCCCTTGTCCTTCGGGAAGAACTGTGTATTTCAACCGATCTTTGGGATCACGGCCATGCCACGTTTGAAGTGTGACAGGAGATTTTGAAAGGCGACCGTAGACGAGGGCTTTGTATTTTCGAAATTGGCTGTGATCGGCGAACTGGCGGGAAAGCTCGGTCAAAGCTCGCTGGCTCTTGGCAACCACCATGACCCCGCTGGTGTCGCGGTCGAGGCGGTGCACCAGCCCCGCACGAAGGGGGCCGCCCAAACTGGGCAAGGTACATCCCGTATGAGCAAGTACCGCATTGACGAGGGTTCCATCTGGAACTCCTGCTCCCGGATGGACAACCATTCCTGCTGGCTTGTTGATGACGAGGATGTCATCGTCCTCAAACACAATGGACAGAGGAATGCTCTGGGCCTGAGGCACTGCAGGCGGAGGCCTGAGGGCAGAGAGATCAATTTCAATCTGCTCATCCTGTTTTAAGGTCCATGAAGCACGTCTCGTGCGCCCCGAAACAAGAACGGCACCTTTTTCAATCAATTTCTGTGCAAATGAACGACTGGGAACATCTTCGATCAGCCGCGACAAAACGACGTCCAAGCGCAAGCCGACACAGTCTTCGGATACTGTCAGAATGACTTTTTCTTGAGATGAAAATGGCTCC
>JBEGJP010000289.1:0-9740 GCA_041184525.1 Pseudomonadota bacterium
ACATTCGCTCCGAATGCCCCCAAGGCATTGCTGAAACTTTGTCCGCCGGGCACCAATGAGGTCAGAACAAAGTGAAAACTGGACGCGTCTCGGGGGTGAAATGAATAGACGGACAAGCAGAGAATGAAGGCAACGGAAAGGGCTACCAAAGAAAAATAGTCCCTGACATAGACAGCATTCTTTTTCGAATCGGAATTCCAATCTAAACTCAAACGACTCATCAGTCCCACCTGCCCAAACGTGTGGAGGAATCCATGGTGCCTTCCGGACTCAACCCGCAAACACTCCTCGCCAATGCGAGAATCGGATTTTTGTCCCCGTTGGATTCTCTCAGATTCATGCGCCGCAAAAAATCACTGCTGGTCATGGGACTGGCGCCCTATCTGGTTGCGTTTTGCCTCTATCTTGCCTTCGTTGGTCGGTACGTCAGTCCGCTTCTCACCGGATTCTTGATTGAAAAGGACATCTTGTCGCATGCGGCCGAGGGTTGGTTCGGCATTGTGGAGGTCCTCATTTGGTTTCTGGCCTTGATGGTTTTTGCACTTCTGGGACCAGCGGTCGTCAATACGCTCGCCAGCCCGCTGTACGATCTCATTGCGGCAAAAACTTACGAGACGGAGAGAAAAGTGACGCTCCCTGAGACTCGACTTGAACAATTTATACGCAGTTTTATCGGGGAGTGCTCAAAAGCAGCACTTTGGGTGATGGTCACATTCCTTTTGGCGGCCACGCCTTTTGCAACAATATTAGGCGGACCTTTGGCGATCTGGTTCATGGGCTGGACACACGTCGACAGGACGCTGAACCTGAAATCCATGCACCTCAAGGAGCGCCTTATTTTCGGACTTGTGAACGCACCCGCCTGCATGGCCTTGGGGTTGTGGGCATTGGTGCCTGTGGTCAACACCGTGTGCACCTTTCTGATGGCGTCAGCGGGCGCAATTGTTGTTGCAAAAACTGAACAAATCGATAATTAGCCATATAAATTGGGCACTTTTTACACCACCGACACGGCGCCCGTGCGAAAGGAAATCCATTGCTCGCCTCCATCCGCACTTTCTCCGAAGCCATCAAACTCAGCCACACGGTTTTCGCGCTGCCATTCGCATTGCTGTCCAGTTTTATGGCCTTGCGCGGTTCTGATTTTGATTTGTGGAAACTCCTCTGGATTGTCCTCGCCATGGCGGGTGCACGGACGTGGGCAATGGCCGTCAACCGTGCGGCCGATGCGTCCATCGATGCGGCGAACCCCCGCACTGCCGCGCGGGCCGTCGCTTCCGGCCAAATCAGCAAAAAACAGATGATGATTTTTGGTGTCTGTGGTGCAGGCGTGTTTATTATTTCTGCTGCGGCTCTCTCTCGGGTTGCTCTTTGGTGCTCCGTGCCCGTTCTGCTCATCCTTGCGAGTTATAGTTACACCAAAAGGTTCACTTTCTTATGCCACTTCTGGCTTGGTCTTTGCCTCGGACTCGCGCCACTCGGTGCATGGGTTGCGATCCGCGACTCATTTCCTTCGCCACTTTTGCTTTTGACCGGAGCCATCATGTGTTGGGTCGGCGGCTTCGATATCATCTATGCCACACAGGACGCTGAATTCGACAAAACGCACGGGCTCAACAGTCTCCCCAGCCGCTTTGGGATCGGCCCTTCACTGTCTATTGCAGCAGCAAGTCACCTCATCGCGGCACTTTTCTTCGCATCTTTCGGGATCGCTTTTGATCTCGGTCTCTTTTACTTTGTGGGCTTGGGTATTGCTGCAGCACTCATGTTCCAACAGCACCGGATCGTCCGACGCGCAACGCCGGAAACAATTGACTTTGCATTTTTCAACTTGAATGGTTGGATCGCCGTTCTGCTCTTTTTGGCAACGGCATTGTCTTTGTGGCTTGAACCCATCATAAAAAATCAACTCTGAAACATGAACATCCGAGGAGTGGCCCGATATGAGTTATCAGCACGGACAAAGTGAACACAAGTGGCAAAAATACTGGGCCAGCCATCATCTTTTCCAAACCACGGAAAATCCGCAGAAGCCGAAATACTATGTCTTGGACATGTTCCCCTATCCCAGCGCTGCGGGATTACACGTCGGTCACGTTCTGGGCTACACAGCAACTGACATCGTTGCACGCTACTATCGTATGAAAGGATATAACGTCCTTCATCCGATGGGCTGGGATGCCTTCGGACTGCCCGCCGAGCAACACGCCATCGACACCGGCGAACATCCTGCGAAACTCACTTACAGAAATATCGACAACTTCCGACGCCAGCTTTCCGCACTCGGATTTTCCTATGACTGGAAAAGAGAAATTGCGACATGCGATCCCTCCTACTATCACTGGACGCAAAAAATATTCCAAATTCTTTTTGAGAAGGGACTCGCCTATCAAGCAGAAATGCTGGTGAACTGGTGCCCTGCCTTGAAAACTGTTTTGGCCAATGAAGAGGTCATTGACGGTAAAAGTGAACGCGGAGGACATCCGGTACTCCGCATGCCCATGCGTCAATGGATGCTCAAGATCACTGCTTACGCAGAACGACTGTTGGCCGATCTCGACACGCTCGATTGGCCCGAGAACGTCAAGGATATCCAGCGCAATTGGATCGGAAAATCAACAGGTGCAAAGATACGCTTCAAATTGCACTCAAACGGCCAAAAGGAAATCGAGGTCTTCACGACCCGCCCCGACACACTTTTTGGCGCAACGTATCTCGTCCTTGCCCCAGAGCATCCGCTTGTGGATGAAATCACCTCTCCGCAGCAGAAGAATGAGGTCAAATCCTATCAACAGACGGCCGCGCTCAAATCCGATCTCGACCGCACCGAACTCAACAAAGTGAAAACGGGGGCATTCACTGGAGCTTATGCAACCCACCCTGTCTCGGGCAAACAGATTCCAATCTGGATCAGCGACTATGTGATGATGACATACGGCACTGGGGCTATCATGTCAGTCCCTGCTCACGACGAACGTGACCATGAATTTGCGCTTGCATTTCAATTGCCCATTGTCCAAGTTGTCGCTCCTTCTGAAGGTCAACACGACATCCATGCTTCAGCATTCACGGGTTCAGGACTGCTGATAAACTCCGAATTTCTCAATGGCCTCAATGTCGCTGACGCAAAGAAAGCAATGATTGAATTCCTGACTGAGAAATCTCTTGGTGAAGCATGCACCACCTATAAATTCCGAGATTGGCTCTTTTCACGGCAACGCTACTGGGGTGAACCCATCCCAGTTTTGAAAGATGCTCAAGGAAATATTCTTCGCGCCCTGCGCGACGACGAGTTGCCACTTACGCTGCCTGAAGTGACCAGCTATGAACCCACAGGTGACGGAAAATCACCTTTGGCCAACATTTCGTCTTGGGTGCAGCGCGGCAATAACTTCGTCGAAACCGACACCATGCCGGGCAGTGCCGGCTCATCATGGTATTTCCTTCGCTTCTGCGACCCGCTCAATTCCAACGCTCCCTTTGCTTTTGACAAGGCCAAGTTCTGGATGCCCGTGGATCTCTACGTGGGAGGGCAGGAACATGCTGTCGGGCATCTTCTCTATTCCCGCTTCTGGACGAAGGTCCTTTTCGATGCGGGAGTGTCCCCCGTCTCCGAACCCTTCAAGAAACTCGTCAATCAGGGCATGATCTGCCGCAATGGTGCCAAGATGTCCAAATCTAAAGGCAATGGCGTCAATCCGGATGAGGTTCTTGAAAAATATGGGGCGGATGCTCTGCGTGTGTACGAAATGTTCATGGGTCCTCTCACCCAGACCAAAGAATGGGAGGATTCTAACTTGGCTGGAATCTTTCGTTTTCTCGCGCGCATTGAGCGTCATTTGATCGATGAAAATGGCAAGAGTCTGCTCAACGACTCGACTCCCTCTCGGGACGAGCTGCGCCTGCTCCACAAGACAATCAAAAAGATCAGCAGCGACATTGACTCGCTGTCGTTCAACACTTCGGTGTCTCAGATGATGATTTTTCTCAATGGGATGGCTGAAACTAATTGTAAATCGAAGCAAATCTGGAGCGGTTTTCTTCCTCTTCTGTGTCCCTTCGCACCGCATCTTGCCGAAGAGCTTTGGCAAACATGCTTCCATCCGGAGAAGTCACCTGAAAATAAGGGTTACCCGTTTCTCAGCATGACGGCGTGGCCGTCTTTCGATGAATCCTTGGCGCGGGATGATGAAATCAAGATCGGTGTCCAAATCAACGGCAAAGCGCGTGCTGAAATCACGCTTCCTCTCGATTGCGATCAAGACACCGCAGTGCGTATTGCGAGAGAAGATAAAGCCGTTCAGGCGGCACTGTCTGCATTGGAACTGAAAAAAGTGGTGTTTGTTAAAAACCGAATTTTGAATTTTGTCGGCGCACCGAAATAAAAAAGCCGGCCCGAAGGCCGGCTTTTTTTTACAGTCCGTTCTGGGCTCTGTGCACCGTGAACGTCACCAGATTCACAATCTCTTCCACATCACTGTTGCGCTGCAAAACATTCACTGGTTTTCGCATGCCAATCAGCAGGGGCCCAATGAGTGTGGCACCGCCCAGTTTGTTCAGCAGCTTATAGGCAATATTGCCCGAGGTGAGGTCAGGGAACACCAAAACATTTGCGGCTCCCTTCAATGAAGAGAAGCTGAAGCTGCGGTTCAAAATGTCGGCACTGACAGCCGTATCCGCCTGCAGCTCGCCGTCGACCTCAATGTCCGGCCGCATCTTTTTAACCAATTGGGTGGCGTTGATCACCTTGTCGACCAAAGGATGCTTGTTGCTGCCGAAATTACTGAAACTCAACATCGCAACGCGGGGCATCTCGTTGAGATAAAGTTTGGCCGTGTCATGCGCCTGAATTGCAATCTGCGCAAGTTGCTCCTCTGTCGGATCAATATTCACAGTGGCATCAGAAATGAAAATACTCTTGTCACGCCAGAGCAGCATATACACACCGGCAAGCACCTTGTCCGGTTGCGTTCCGATGACATGCAAAGCAGGTCTGATGGCATCCGGATAGTTGTGATGAACGCCCGAAAGGTAGGCCTCCGCATCTCCACGTTCGACCATCATAGCAGCGTAGTACTGATTCTCCTGCAACAGTTCCTGAGCGGACATTCGCGTCACGCCCTTTCTTGATCTCTTTTCGAGCAGCACCTGCGCGTATTCTGCCGTCTTGGGCGATGTCGTAGGATCAATAATTGCGGCGTCGGCGAGGCCGTCCAATTTCTGCTCACGGATGATGGCGCGGATCCGCTCTCCATTTCCGAGAAGCACGGGATCACAAATCCCCTCCTCTACAAGCTGTTCTGCAGCACGCAACACCGGAAGGCTGGCGCCCTCAGGCAATACAACGCGAGTCCGCATGCCGCGTGCACGGTTGTTCTCAATCACCAACCGCTTGATCTTGCGCGTCACAAGAGCGCCCACACCAAGCCGACCCTCAAGGTGATCTTTGTAGTACTCCAAATCAATCGATTTACGAGCAACACCGCCTTCGATGGCAGCCTTGGCAACAGCGGGGGCCACCCAAGTCAACAAACGCGGGTCGAAAGGCTTTGGAATAAGATAGTCACGGCCAAAGGTGTAATCGTGCCGGGCGTAAGAACGGCTCACGCTCTCAGGGACATCCTCTTTGGCGAGCTCTGCCAGAGCGTACACCGCGGCCATTTTCATGTCTTCGGTGATCTGGCGTGCCTGCACATCCAAGGCCCCGCGAAAAATGTAGGGGTAACCGAGAACGTTGTTCACCTGATTCGGATAATCGGAACGTCCGGTTGCCATAATAGCATCGCTGCGTACGGCAAGAACATCTTCGGGGCGTATTTCGGGATCCGGATTAGCCATCGCAAAAATGATCGGATCCGGAGCCATCGAACGCACCATGTCTTGTGTCACCGCGCCCGCCACCGAGCAACCGCAGAACACGTCTGCGCCTTCAAGACATTCAGCAAGGCTCCTCTTCAAGGTGTCATTGGCGAATCGCTCTTTGTACTTGTTCATCCCGTCCGTACGGCCGCGATACACCACGCCTTTGCTGTCGCACATGAAGAGATTCTCGCGACGCACACCCAAATTCAAATACATTTGGGCACAGGCAATCGCAGCTGCACCTGCACCGTTGACCACAACACGAATGTCCTGAATCTTTTTCCCGATGATTTCGAGGGCATTCAAAAGAGCTGCGCCGCTGACAATCGCCGTGCCATGCTGATCATCATGAAAAACGGGGATATTGAGAGTCTCCCGCAGCCGCTCCTCAATTTCGAAACACTCCGGTGCCTTGATATCTTCGAGGTTGATGCCGCCAAATGTCGGCTCGAGCATTTTGCAGGCTGCAATCACCTCATCAACTGCAGGGGCATTGAGCTCAATGTCAAAACAATCGATATCGGCAAAACGCTTGAACAGAACCGCTTTGCCTTCCATGACCGGTTTGGCGGCCAAGGGACCGATGTTTCCCAATCCGAGTACGGCGGTTCCATTCGACACGACGGCGACCAAATTGCCCCGTGCCGTATATTCAAAAACGGCATCCGGAGACTTGGCGATTTCCTTGCACGGTTCAGCAACGCCGGGCGAATAAGCCAACGTGATGTCCTGCTGCGTGCGACACTCCTTCGTGACGGCAATTTCGATTTTACCTTTGCGGCCTTTTCGATGATATTCCAAAGCCTCGTCGCGCATTCCCATGGTCTTTCCCTGCCTTTCTTCGACAAAACAGGCGTGAATCTAGCCTCACCCGCTCGGGAAGACAACGTGCCGAGCCGGTGCGGGCACAAAGATGGAGACGACCCAGGTCAAAGATTTGTCCAAGGAAGAGCTTGCCTACCGGGGTGCGGGTCGACCCACTAGGCTGAAAATACTGCCCTAGGAGACAACACCATGGATTCCAACCGCAACAAAGGCCGCTGGTTCAAACTATCTGAGGCGGCTCAAGCTCTCGGTGTTTCCGAAATCACCGTCCGGCGCAAAGCTAAAGGAGGCCAACTCAAGGCCATCCTTCGCAACGGTAAATACATGGTATTTTTGGAAGAAGATCAGGAACTGGGAATCTTCCTCGGTGCGGGCGATCAGCCCATCTCGACTACACCCGCTCTGAGCAGGGGTGTCGAGAGAAGGTTATACACGGCCCACCATGGCGCGACCGATGCAGCCGCATCGACTGGCCTCACAGCTCAGGATGAATTGATTCAATCCCTCAAGCGAACTGTTGAGGATCAGCAGACTCTGATTGCCTCATTGGAGAACTCAATTGAACGGCTGAGTCGAAAGCTTTCCCTCGAAAAAAATTCCAATAGATGACCTGATAGAGAAGAAACGCTGCCAGCGTAACGGCCTGTCCCTTTAACACGATGTCCGCAACGCGCCATGCATCTGACTGAGTTGCAAGAAAACTTGGCTGCGAGCGCACCACCCAAAAGAAGGCCGTTGAGACAAAAGCCATCGGGTGACAGACAAAGAGAACGGCGTGAAGCCAAAGTTCAAGGCCAGAACAGACCCGCGCATGAACCCATTCATCTTTGGTCACAAACAAACATGAGAATATTCCCAAAACAACGAAGACAAAAAGAAGGGACTCATGAAAAGGAAAAAACACGGTGAGAAAAGTGGGAATCAAAACGGATGCCGTGTCGAGTGGATGTCCCCAACGTTCCCAAGAAGGCAAGTTCCTTTTACGATGGATAAAAAATTCATCGATACAGAGCGCAGCGGCCTGAAGCGCATAGATGAAGAATGCGCAAAACATCCATCTGTTCATTCAACCAACAACCTCAAATATGCCGCCTGCGATTGTAAGTCCGGGGCCGAATGCGACACTCAAAACCTTTGTCCCAGCAGGGTAAGTCTGTGCATCTTGCAATATCTCGTTCCAGACATGGGGCAGTGTCGCAGACGACATATTTCCAAACTTTTTGAGAACTGCCTTGCTCGCTTGAATTTTCTGATCGCTGATTTCAAGCAGATTTTGAACGTGATCGATGATTTTCGGACCTCCGGGGTGAACAGCATACACCAAAGAAGGAAGAACATCAGATGCACACAATTGGGCTCTTTCCAGCAGATCGGCAACATAGTCCTTCAACGCGCCAGCAATCAGTGAGGGAACTTCACGCGACAAAGACATCGACATGCCCCAATTCACAGGTGTCCATGTCATCGCATCAGCCGAACCGGGGATTTGGATTTCATTCATCGACAGAATACGGAATGCCCGTTCACTCTTGTCCACTGAGTTTGACACACGGTACTTCACAAAACCGTCTGCAAAAAGACTCTGCACAACCAGTTGCTCCGGAGAATGATCCATTGGATTGAAATGAAGCGTGCAAAGCTCTGTATGAACAACATCCACTCCCACATCCCCACGCGCTGCCGGCTCCATGAATTGCTTAGCCAAAAGAGCATCCGCCATGCGAATCGCCGGAAGCGCAGCGTAACAACCCATGTGATACGCATGCAAAACGCGTGTCGTGGAACTATGGCCTCGCTCGACGACAAAACGCTGAAGCGGACTGGGTGATAGGTAACCTGTGCAGGTGACGTGAATCAGATCCCGCCCCAGAGAATCTGAATTTTCAAAAAGCCGATCGCATTTAGCTCTCACAAGCGAGTCATAGATCCTCTGCCGAACCCCAATAGACAACCCCTCAGGGGCCTCTGAGATTTTGAAGATCTGCATTTTCTCCCAATCAAAGTGATTGAAGTCCTCAAGTTCATGACCACGCCAGCCAATACGTTCGGGAGAGCATCCGAAGCGGACAATCAACTTCCGAAACAACTCGGCCGCAGACTCCTTGGTCCGATCATTTTTCTGTACGTCTCTGACCCGATCAGCAGACGCATGTGCCTCTGCCAACCAAGAAATGGCGTCCTCTTGTGTCTTTTCATATGCGGGGCGAACAATTCGAAACTTGGTCAGATAAGAAGAGTTAAGCATAAATTCGCCTCCTGAAATCAGCGCACGAAAGTCTCGGCTACGGACAGCAACCTTAACACGTGGGAAGCAACCGCGTCAGGGTCTAACCCAGTCAAACACCTGTGGTGGGCCAGTGGACAAACCCTTCCTCCATGTTTGGTGCAGGGCTGGCAGTCCAACTGCAAACCATACAAGGCAAATTGATCCAATACATGACCATTTTCATTCAACGGTCCAAAGCCTGTCTGGGCTGATGTCGGACCGAAAAATGCAAAGACTTTTGTCCCTGTGGCACTCGCAATGTGCAGTGGTGCTGAGTCGGGACAGATCACGAAATCAGCGCGACGCGTCAACTCCACAAGTTCCGCCAACGGAAGACAGTCCCGCGCATCCAAAACGCGATTTTCATCCCCGCCGCACAAACCTTGCTCCTTCAAACCCTCCTTCACGCGATCGATTGTTTCAAAATCTCCGGGACCTCCCGACAGAACACATCGATGTGAAGGCAACTCACTGAGAAGGCGGATCAACACACGAGACAAGAGTTCCGGCGGGTATTTTTTGGTTTGCCAAACAGAGCCGGGTGAGCAAATAAAGAAGGGTTGATCATGAGCATCAATAAGATCTGAATATTTACTCCGAAAGCGTATCAATGACGCATCACCCTGAAGTGAAAGACGCGAAGACTTCATCGCGTCATCGCTGACAAGCAACCGAGCCAACGCCAGATACTTCGCTGAAGTATGGCAGGACGAAGGAACAACGTTCTCCTCAAATCGGAACAACCGTGCGAGCGGACCTCGGAAAGCTAAAGTCCTCGGAACGCGGC
>JBEGJP010000290.1:0-47399 GCA_041184525.1 Pseudomonadota bacterium
CTGGTGCACTGGGCATGCTTTGCCGCTGTTCCGCCATGACAGGATGCGACGCGCCGTTGCCGGTGCCTGCGGCAGCCTCTTCTTCCTTTGTGGGACGTGGCTCTATGCCAGCCATTTGGCACCTCTCTTCAACCGATGGATCTTCGACCGAATTCCAAAAATCTGTAGGGGGGCTCAATTTTTTTCTTCGATTGCCGATTGTCAGGACAGTTTAGAGGAGTGCTGAGCGATGACGATTGTTGCTGCGGGCGGCTTTGTGCCGCGAGAAGAAGATTTGATTGCCATTCCTGTGGAAAGCCTGAAGGCCAACACGCCGATCAACTTCGACCTGTTTGCCGGCGTTCAACTCAACGATGCCAGCAAAACGAAAGACATTGTTTTGTATGCAAGTGCACCGACCCATTGGAGCTATCATGAACCTGCGATGCTGAAAAAGTCGGGAATTTCCTCCTTTTTCATTCGCCCTGATGACCGTTCACGGTACCAGTCTTATGTGGCCTTCAATTCCCATGCGCGCAAAGTCGACCCCAACGGGACGCCGGAATTTCGAATTTCACAAATTCAGGACATTGGCTCGCACCTGATGGAGGTGTGCTTCCACACCGGAATGGACAACCTGCTCCTCGGCCGACTCGACACCGTGGCAGATGACATCGTCCACTGTCTCAACGACGACCCCAAAGCTGTTGTTCACATTCAAAACCTTGTGGACCACGACATGTACACGTACTTCCATTCGACGGGCGTAGGTATTCTGTCCGTTGCCATGGCCAAAGCACTGGGGGAGAACCAACCCGAAGTTCTGAGGAGTTTTGCGCTCGGAGGGCTTCTTCACGATATTGGCAAACGAGAAATTCCCAAACATGTTCTCAATAAAAACGGACCACTGACTGAGTCCGAGTGGAAAATAATGAAAGAACATCCGCAATCGGGTTTCGACCATCTCAAAAACACCGATATCCCCCAGATGGTCCGAGATATCGTTCTTTACCATCATGAAAAGAGAGACGGGAGCGGCTACCCCCACCGTCTCATCGCGGACCAAATTCCACTTCCTGCACAACTGGTGTCTATTGCAGACATGTTCAATGCACTCACAACAACACGCAGCTACCACCGCAAACGGTCGCGGTTTGAGGCCCTCATGCTGATGAAGCATGACATGGGTGAAAAGATTTGGCCTGAAGGTTTCCGCGCTCTGGTCGCTGCACTGTGCGAGGGCGATTCGGCTGCGGACAAAGATCAGATCAAAATGTTCTCACTCCCCTGAGGAGGAAGACGAAGGTACGAGAAGAGTGTCGACGGGTGTGTCGACACTCTTTTTTTTGTTGCATTCTGCACAGCAGGGAACCACGTTTCCCGGCGATGTCGTACCGCCCCGTGCGATGGGAACAATGTGATCCATGGTGAGCTGCTTGAAGGGAAATTTTCGGCCGCAATAATGGCAAAGGCCACTCGCAGTTTTCTGCTGCCACCAGCGACTTTTCTTCGCTTCCCGAACTTTCGCACGCTCTCTGCGGATGTGCTCGTCGTCAGCGAAAAGATAAGAATTCAGTTCCATACACAACAGTCCATCAGGGCTTCGTCAGCATGGCGGCCAAATTCATGCTCAACTTGTCAGGGAGCACTCGGGAAGCAGCCGCCAGAGCTTTATTAGACGCTCCAAGAACAATCCGAGCCTCTCCCCGCGCCACACCCTCCAGTGCCTCTTTCACGGCATCAGAACACTTCATCATGCCGATTTTCAACTTATCCGCACTGCCGGCCACTTCGAAGAACTCAGTTTCAGTTGGTCCCGGACACACCGCACACGCGCGCACACCAGATCCTCTGAGTTCATGCGCCAAAGCCTCGGTGAAGTCACGGACAAACTTTTTTGTTGCGGCATAAACGGCGAAGTGTGGCATCGGAATGAAAGAGGCCGTGGAAGCGATGTTGACGATGGTTCCGAATCCGTTCTTACGGAATGCGGGAACGGCATAGTAAGTCAGTTCGACAAGAGCTTTCACATTGAGTTCAATCTGGCCCAGCTGGTGCTCAATTGGAATTTCGGTGAAGGCACCAATTTTCCCATAGCCGGCATTGTTGATGAGCAAATCAACTCCCGTGCTCTCAATGACAGTGCGCAAACGAGCTCGTTCCGATGGCTTTTCCAAGTCGCACGAAATGCATTCTGCCATGACTCCCAATTTTCTGATGTCCGCCGACAGCTCCTTCAGCTTGTCTTCACGACGGGCGACCAGCACGACGTCAGTTCCCTGTGCAGCAATCTGCAGCGCGAATTCCCGTCCCAGTCCAGCAGACGCACCGGTGATCAGGGCACGCTTGTGATTCGCAAATGACATGTCGTTCCCTCCCCGCGAAAAAACACTTTTGGCCCTATTCTTCTTTGAGTGGGCCATTCAATTCAAGCCAAACAGCCAAAAAAAAAGCAGCCCCACGGGGCTGCTCGTATTCAAGGCTCAAAGCGGTGGCCTCGCAGGGCCGCTTGCTCAGAACTTATAGAACAATTTCAGCGTGACGACGTTGGCATCAAGGGCAGTCGAAACATTGCGGCTCTTGGTTGCCATCACGCGATCGTAGTCGAGCTGGACAGGCAGCTTGAGCTTCAGGCCATCAAAACCGAGCCCGAACTGCATGGTGCGTCCCACAACCGCTGGACCTGTGCTTTTCACACCGTCGGTTTTGGTGGCTGCGTCGTTGTCCCAGTTGTAACGTGCGTTGAGCATGAGGAAATCAGCTGAGGAAATCCAAGTGCCCGGCGCAAGAACGAGCTTGGAGTAGCCCACCTGACGCACGCCATCACGTGCGTAGTCGACTTCCTTGCTTCCTGCGTAGGTTTTACCCTTCATAATCATAAACTCAGACTGGTTCTCTACTTGCAGCTGAACGCCATTGAGTGGTTCGTAGTCGGCGTTGAGGCGGATGCCCAAATCCGTTGTGCCGCGGCCCACCGGTCTTTCACCGTCTTTCATGGCCTTCGAATAATTGCTCGAGTTCAAACGAACCCCTGCAGCGGCAGACGTATAAAGAGGAACGCCGGCGAACCAAGGAGCCTGCACGGTGGACAGCGCGTACTTGGCGCCGATTTCCACATCACCCAAACCTTTTTGGAATTTGGTGTCTTCGACTTTCTTTTTGATGGTCTCGTAATTTGCGCGGGCTTGGACTTCCGCCAATTTGGTTACGAATTGATTGTCGATGAAGTCTTTGACGTCAGCGCCGGAAGGAATCGTCACGCCTGTTCCAGTAAGCGGAATGTCCGAAGGGGCTTTTCCACCATTAACCAATTTTCCATAAAGTGCTGCAAGCCCTTGCTCGGATGCATTTGATGGAGACTGGATTTTTGTAAGCAACAAGGTTTTTGCACCCGTGATGAGCGGGCCAGCTGTTTGGTCAACCAAAAGTCCGGGACCACCGACCTTCGTGATGAACATCTCTTTGTCATCGACACTGGCCTTGCCGCTCAAGGAGTAAGGAACCAACAGCTGAGCAGAAATGCGGTCGGTCAGACCATATTCAAAAACGGCCACACTGCGGTTGACGTTCACGGCAAGACCATTCTTTGTTGTTTCGCCCTGAGCATCATAGCCCTTCTTGGAGGAAGCACCCGCGTAAATCGCACGGAAGCGGAGCACGCTCTCAGGCAACACAGCCGATTCAGGGATGATCAGGCTTTTGCGCGAACCGGCAAGCTCTTCAGAATTTTTAGGCTGACCCTCTGTGGCTTCCTTGGCCATTTCCTTGGCCTCGCCCATCGAGATCGTTCCTGTGGCAGGCGTGGTTTTGGAAGGCTGCGCTTCGGTTTTCTTGGTGGCTTCCTGAACAGCTTCTTTCACCGTTGTTTTGGTTTCGACAGTCGCTGCCTTCACATCTGTCTTCACTTCAGATGCTTTTTCTTTCACACCAGTCGCAGTTGCAGTCGCAGCTGACTTGACTTTGTTCGCCGTATCCTTGGCAGCGGAACCATAGGCAACTGCAGCATTTGCGACAGCCATCGTTGCAACAACTTGGAAAACTGTTCTCATGACGACTCCTCTGAAAAAAGCGCTTTTTTATTGAACGCTTCTCAAGGCTAGCACACGATCGCTTTGTGTCAATTTTACAACACGCGGCAAAATGACACCCGCGAAAACTCAGGATGGTCGCCCCACTTTCAGACAGTTTTTTGTCTCACACACTCGCACGTCCGCCCAACAGAGATACTCTCAATCTTGATGGGAAAATGAGGCACGACGATGACTTCATGCGACATGGCGGGAGATTTTATGACACCAACAGCAAAAAGAATTCCACTCATTCTTTTGAGCGCAGGAGTCTTCTTTTTCTTGGGTTGCAAACTGATAAGACGATCGAATGAAGGCAATGTGACGCAGTCAAAAAGTGAAAATTCCATTCAGTGCAATGTCATTGTTCTGGGTGGAACCACTGCCGCTTTCGCGGCTGCCATCACGGCAGCTGACAACATGCAATTCGGCGAAGTGGTGTGCCTTACGGAGCCTACCGACTGGTTGGGAGGACAGCTCACAAGCAGCGGTGTTCCAGCGATTGATTATGCTCACCACGACGCGGAAGTCGCTGGCATCGGCAAAGTGAAAACGTCCGACGCCAGCCGGAATATGAGCATGCAAAATAAGTTCTTTGGCGAGTGGATGAGCCAATTGGGACCTGTTTCGGCGTCCAATATTCTCACATTTCCGCAAGTGCCGACGTGTTGGGTATCCGTGCGTTGCTTTCCGCCGACCAACATATTGCCCAGCATTGACGCACTTGCCGGCACATATGAGAGTTCAGGACGCCTGAAGATCTTCAAAAATAGTGTGGTGAAATCGGTTCGATCGGAAAATCAAAGAATCACTGAGGTGACCATCGTTCAGCGCACTGCCAAGGGCAATGAACCTCTGCGCCTCTCGGATCAAATTAAAGACTGGTACAGCACGAGAGATTCCAAAACTTTTACGAAGAAGGTGATCACTCTGACTGGTCCTCAGCGCAGCACCGACAACGGAAGCCCTTTCTTTCCTGTGGTCGTCGACGCCACCGAATGGGGCGATGCACTTGTCTTGAGTGGTGCCTCCTTTCTCCAAGGCATGGAAAAAAACGACCACGCTCCGGTGGGTCAGGGTTCACAAGAAACATGCGGACAAGCCATTGTCTATCCCATGACACTGCGCATGAATGAAACCCCCGTGCCGGATGAATTGATCGCGGGCGGCAGGTGGAAGAGGGAAATTCTTCCTCAAGTCGAAGCCTACAAAGAGAGTTTGACCAAACGAGGACAACTGGCCGCAGGAAAATCGCTCTACAGTTTGCCGACAGCCAGCCGCACCTTCAGTTTTGACGACGTGTGGACCTACCGCCGACTCGTCGTCGGACCGGTCGAGCGCAAAAATGAAAAGGTTTATGGCTTTTGGCCGGCCGCGCAGGCGGGCGATATTTCAAACCAGAACTGGGAACTGGGGAACGATTATCCCTATCGTTATCTCTTCCTCCCGATTGAAGAAGCACGTGCACAAGTGAGGAACGGCAACTGGGAAGGCGGCATTGATGTTCAAGCCCTCGCAGAAGCAGAGCTTCAGGCGTGGGGTTGGGCTGATTACCTGAGAAAGAATGGCAAGGTCACATGGAATGGAGAACAGCGCGACATCGGTGCGCATGTTGTTCTCTCTGAGGCGCTCGGCACACCTCTGGGCCTCAGCAAGGTCCCCTACATACGCGACACGCGACGCAGCATCGGCTTCGGTTCGGATGGTGCTCCTTATGTCTTTCGCTACGGAGAAATGTTTGATGGAGTTGAGTTTCCTGACTCTGTGGGAGTGGGCGTTTACGCAGCCGACCGACATCCGAGCAGGAATTTGAATCACAACGGAGAGACGTGCAGCCCCGATACACATCCCTCGGGTTATACGTTCTATCCGCGCCCCTTCACGCTCCCCATGCGCGCACTCACACACACCAAGCTGACAAACTTACTTGTGGCAGGAAAGACCATGGCACAAACCTTTTTTGTCAATTCCTCTACGAGGCTCCAGCCCACAGAATTCACCTCAGGCACGGGTGCAGGTGCGTTGGCCAGCTTTATGGCGCAGTCGCAGGTCACGTCACACTTCGTCATGAAGAGCCCCAAGCACATCGGCTTGGTTCAGGAGCGCATTAAGAAGTACCAGCCTCTCGCTTGGAGCAAAGACGTCTTGGCTGCGACCATTCCCACGCCTAAGCCCACGGCTACGCCTTCCCCCACGGCTTCACCCGCTCCAACAGACAAAAGCAAGTGATGCAGCGCCGGCTGCTCCCTCACGGAACTCCGCCGTCGGTGCCGTGTGCCAAGGCAACTCCCAGCCGCAATTTATAGGATTTGGGAGCAACGTCGCGGAGCGAGGCGAAATCGGCAATCGACAGAGTGTTGATTGTATCGCGCAGACAGGTTGCCATCTCGGGTTCATCTTCTTGTCCACTGACCAAACCATGGACAACAAATCCGGGCTTTTTCACATCAATTTTCACATCAAAGCGAAACGCCAAACCTTGTTTCGCGACGTTGAGCTGAGCGCGACATTTTTGCAGATGCGGCGCCAATGCCTGAGAAGCGCGTGACACCAAATCCAGAGCACCCCAACCAAACAGATCTTTCCTTTGTGAGCCCGAGGTTTCGGAAAAATCATCCATGTACGTGACAATGCCAAGAGCTTCGCCGGTCTCAAAAGCTCCCGCGCGCAGGGCGATGTTCTTCTGGCTGGCAAAAGGTTTCGACAAAAATGGCACAAAAAACGCGAGGGAAAAAAAGATCAGAGAAAGAACGAGAAGCGAGTGTTCCACACCGGTGCTTCGCACTGCGCCCGTTTCCGCACCACGCCTGAACTCAGCCGGAAGCTGACGCTGCTCCGGTTCATCGCCCGACGTGTGAAAGCGTTTTCTGAGTTCCGATTCAACCGGTGCCAACATGACGACGTCCTCAGCAGATTTGTCTTTTCATCTGCGAGGGAGCGGCAACAGCCTGCGGCTCGAGTCAATTGACCGGATCCTCGCTGTGGAACGTATCGTCAATCTTGAATTTGGGAATAGACACTTCAGGTGTCAGATTTTCCTTCGGTGTCTGTGGGGCGCTCTCTGCCGGTGCGACGTTCTTGGCAAGACCATTCGCTGGCTCAGGAAGCCCTGAATTCCCAAGAGAAGATTGCGGAATCTTTCCGTTTTCTTCGGGTGCCTCCTTTCCTGATGCACCCCCTTGGGCCGCCACCGGCAGACCGGACTTGGATGTCGGCTCTTTGACACGCACGCTGAAGGGCAGAACCCGGCGCGTGGGCGAGAAAACACCGTCGCTGTTCCTGCCGCTCAACACCAAACGAACAGCCGGATTTGCACTCGACGCATAATCATCAATCACGGCGTTGAGATCGGCCTTAGTGTCGTCCTTCCCGTCGGCATCGTCATTGGAGGCCGAGGCGCCATGCACAGGAACAGTGATCTTCTGAACGTCGTCTCCATAACGGAAAGGCACTTCGGTGGCCTTTTTCTCCAACAATGGACGCCATTCAATTTTCTCGCTGAATCTCTTCTCTCGGATGAGCGACTGAGCAATTTCAATCCATGCGGGCAGTGCACCCGTTCCGCCTGCCACTTTGAAACCGCGCCTTCTCATAGGCTCGTTTGTGTCATACCCCACATAGGCTGCGATGGTGAATGCGTTTTCAGGGCTCAGTTCTTTTGTTCCCGCATCCTCCGGATAAGGAAGAAATCCAACATAAGTTGCATTCACATAGTCGTTGGTGGTTCCGGTTTTTCCAAATGAGGGAATGCGCAGTGATGCCTTCTCCAGAAGAGCATCTTCGTCGGGCTTGGTGGACCTCAGAACAACTGTTCGATTTGCGGCGCGTGCCGTTCCATTTGTCACTGTGCCACGCAACACACTCAGCATGGGAGCTGAATAAAATGAGTCGACCAGTTGATGTGTTTGCTCCTCGGCCTCCCAGAGAAGATTGCCATGCTCATCTTCAATTCTCTTGATGAGCAGCAATTGATTCTCCTGTTCTGAATTGAAATATCTATACGTTTTGCCCTGAAGAATACTCTGGTAGGCCAGAGCCAATTCAGCGAGAGTCACCACATTGGTTCCGAGAGGAAATGAGGGAACCCATTGAACATCGCTTTCAATGCCCATCTGCTTGGTGAGCTTCTGTGCGTAGATCATGCCCAATGAATAACGAAAATCGTCATGCCAAAAAAGCTTTTCCATGGACGATGCATCGGCAATCGATCTGTACTTCGAATCCACCTGATCTTTGATTTCTGCAACAAGACTTAATGGAAGAACGGCATCGAGAAGAACATTTTCCTCCGAGAACAGGGAGGAGTCGGATTCCGCAAGACGCACGACCTCTTCAGGCGCCAAAACTTTCATCGCCGGTTCGCGGATGAGTGGAGTCACGACATTCACGGCGTAAGGATCGCGGCTCTGCCAAACGATCTGATTTTCCAATGCTTTGAAAGAAGCCAAAACGGCGAGATCCTCCTGACTGAGGAGTGCTTTCGACTGAGCCAGCTCTTTCACGCGTGCAATTGCTGCGCGCGCCTCCTCACGCAAATTCATCCAGCGCTGAAAATTGTTCTTCAGAACATTCAGTCGGATAGTTTTCTCTTTTTCCGGCAGTGTCTTGATGTTGGCAGCAGCGACTTTTGCAAACTCCGCCTCGAACCCGTTTCCGTAATTCATCGAATTGACAACGGTGCGCAGCGTCTTGCTCTGTGACACAGAAACATCATCGAGAAGCTCCGTTTTTACGGCAGAGAACAGGCCTGCGCGGAGATTCCCTTCCGCAAATCGGGCATTGTATTTGGAGGCCAATCGCTGCGCGACATCGTTTTCATTCTCGCCTGATTCAGCCAGCTGAAGCGTAAAAAGAAGATCCTTGAATTGTGAGAAGGTCAAATGATCCAGCAAGTGTGCCAGCAACCAGACGCTCGCCAAGTTTTCTGACTTGGCACCGGCTCCGGCAAACGTGGTCTCTAGAGTGTCGGGCGAGTGGTCGGGTCGCGGATAATAGAATTGTCCTTGCCATGTATAGACATTTCTTGTGTTGAGAAGAGGCTCAAGAATATGCCACCCCAATTGAAGGGCGGGATAATAGGTCAGCGTTTTAAACGTACTGCCGGGTTGTCTTTTGGCAAAAACGGCACGGTTGTATTCATGCGGCGCGTAACCACCCACCATCGCAACCACACTGCCTTTGTCGAGCACAATGGCCCCACCCTGAATGCGCGGCAATCGTTCGATATCGCAGATGAGCCGGCCATCGGGTTTCAGTTCTCGCAGACTCGCGAGTACGGTGTCACCCTGCTTCAATTGTGCAAGAAAAGCGGCTTTTGATTTTTCCAGACCACGGAGCAGGGCTTGATCGGTGATCTTGGCCACACGCTCGATAGCATCGGTCGGGACAAAGCATTCAGGAATGCCAAAACTCAGTGTGGCGGTTTCTTTTCCTTTTTCCTTTGCAATCTGCACGATTTTACCGACATAAAATGCATGCAATTCGGGACGCTGGATGGGCGTAAAAAGGGCCGCGGGAGCTTTTTCAAAGCCGGACAGTATCATTTCCAAACGGCTCAAATTCTGCCGGACACCGAACATCGCATCCCGCTGCACATTTTGATCCAATGTGGTGGTGATCCGAAGCCCCATTGTTCCGACTTCGTCCACATTCTCTGCCCCCAGAGCAGCCAAGACTTCTTTGCGATTCAACTGCCGTTGCACAAGTTCAGTGACAAACAATTCATTGAACTGAAACTTGCCCTGTTTGAATGGAACCTCTTCCACTGATGCCGAGTCAAATTCCTGCTGCGTGATGTATTTATTGTTCAGCATTCTTCGCAGCACATAGTTTTTTCTCATTTTTGCGTCGGCACGAGCCCGATTTTGGGCGGTCAAGGCCCGTTTTGTGAATGGGTTGTAGCGTTCAGGTCCTTTCACACTGCCCGCGATGAATGCCGCTTCTGTCAGTGTGAGTGCTTGAACCTCTTTGTCGAAATAGTATTTGGCAGCAACTCCGACCCCGCGGCCATTTCCGGTCACATGAAATTGGTTGAGGTAGAATTCAAGAATTTCGTCTTTGCTGAAGCGGCGTTCCATTTTGAAGGCATTGATCGCTTCATCGAACTTCGCTTTGAGGTTCGTCACGGGACGGCCATAAAGGTTCTTCACAGTCTGCTGCGTGATGGTGGATGCACCTTCCCGCTTGCCCATCACAAGATTCCGGACCGCAGCTCGCACCGTGCTGAGAAAGTTGACTCCCTTGTGAGAATAGAACTCATCATCCTCTGCGGCAATGACGCCCTGCTGCAATTGCTTCGGAATTTCCTTGAGGCGGACATACTGCCGGTGCTCTGCACCAAACAGGCTTCCCAGTTGGCTTGTACCGTCAGAGTAATAGAGCATGGACTCTTTTGAGAGAATCTCCAAAATTCTTTCTTTTTTAAGATGATCGTAATTGCCGCTGATCACCTCAAGAAAGGCATAGCCGCCCACAGCAGCCGGCGGAGCGACCACACAGCAAGCGAGAGCAATCAAAACAACAACCCATTTTTTCATTTGATCATCAACTCCAAGGAAACCGGACAGTGATCAGAGCCTTTGACTTCAGGGAAGATCCGCGCCGAAACGACGTCTCCGACCAAACCGGGTGTGACGAAATGATAATCGAGACGCCATCCGATGTTCCGTTCACGGATGCCAGGGCGTTGACTCCACCAGGTGTAGTGACCTCCTGCCTTTTCAAACAGGCGGAAGGTGTCCACGTAGCCTTCTTGAATAAAACGGCTCATCCAAGCACGCTCCTCAGGAAGATATCCGGCATTCTTCTCATTTTGTTTCGGGTTGGCCAAATCGAGCGGGGTGTGGGCGATGTTGAAGTCCCCGCCTAAGACGACTTCGCGTCCCTCAGCGCGGTGCTTGTTCAGGAACTTGAGGATGAGGTCGCAGTAGTCGAGCTTGTACGGGAGTCTCAGCGTGTCGCGCTGTGAATTTGGAAAGTACGCGGATGCGATTAAAATATTTTCGTAAACAAAACCGAGGAAACGACCTTCATCGTCGAACTGGGGGTCGCCGAGTCCGCGAAAGACATGCTTTGGGTCGAATGCCAGACGGGTGTAGATGGCGACACCGCTGTAACCCTTTTTTACTGCCGGCTGCCAGAGCGACTGGTAACCCAGAGGTGAAAACCACTCCGCCGCGAGATCGGCCTCGGCACATCGAACCTCTTGCAATAAAACGACGTCCGGCTGTTCCATCTCCAACCAGTTGAAAAAACCATTCCTGACAGCCGCTCGGATTCCGTTGAGATTCCATGAAAAGATCTTGATATTTTTCACTTGGCATCATCCTCAAATGTTTGCGCCAATTCCTTGCTGACGCAACTGAGAGCGTGAGTGAACAGACTCGGCGTCCACACGTTGAAATGTCGTACCATTGGACCTGCACATGAATTGGACTGCTTGAGGGCTTCAAAAAAATTCCCGCGGAGCGTCAGGCTCGTCGAATAAGCCAATCGACCATCCACGAATACTTTTGCTCCATCAGAGTCCAGTGCAAACTGCCCCGTCAGAGGATCGACCGACATGCCTGTCAGGTTTTGAATTTGCACATAAGAAGCCGAACTCAGATCAGGCAATGGAGGCATTTCAAGGCGGATGAAAAGATTGGTGTGGCTCGTGGAAACAGCGCTGTCGGCATGCCCCGTGAGATGAAACTGACCCTGCCTTTCGGGATACGTGCTTTCGACTTCCGCAAGCAGCGCGGAAGTCATCAACGGATGCAGCAAGACACCCGACGTGACGATCTGCACAGGCTGGGTGGGCGATCCTTCAAAGTCAAAGACCGCGGAAAAAGGAGAATCTTGAAGATGGGGATTGTCTTCGATCGTCAATGCCGGAATGAGCTCTGTGCCGCAATCCTCAAATGACCATGCACCGGTTTTGTCGAGCAGCGCGCGTGTTTCCAGATTCGGAAGAACGAGTTGTTCAAACAGGTCGCCGACAGCTTTGTGAGTGAGAAGAACAGGCCATGAGGCGTGCTCACCCAACGGCTTGATGGCCGTGCGGGTGATGTTCTTCGCGGCTTCCTCCACCAGAGCGCAGAGCTCTTCGGGCCGCGGGAGCTTGCCAAAAAGATCGGAATGGGACTCTCCTGAGTCCTCGAGTGCATAGGAAACCATGGCAGAACATGCCGCAGAACGCTCTTCTGCGTGGTTGCCTACCGAATCGAAATACATTCTCAGGTGCGAAGCGAGCGACACGCTCACCTCTCGGTTCATGAGACGGGGGTGCTTCACCTGCGACGCCAAAACATCGACTTCGTCCAGAATCCGCGAGGTTTCAGCAGCAGCTCCGTCGTTCTCAAAAAGGTGCAACAGTTCCTCCGAGGCCAGAGGCAATGACGGATAGCTCTCCTGTTTTTTAAGACTCAATCTGTGCTGGAGTTTCACCGATTGCGAAAGGGCAAATTCAAGTTGATGCAGAAAAAGCTTGAATGAAACCGACTCCAGAGTGAATCCCACACCGCGTCCGCCGGGCATCACCAAAGACACCTCCAATTGAAACGGACGATTCTCCTGCAGAGGTCCTTTGGAATGACGCAAACCATTGAACAGAGAAGCTGCATAAACACAGCGCTTATTGAGCGTACAAACGAATCCTTCAATCACACCTGTGGCCGCGCACTCATTGAGATGCTCTCGGATGCTTTGCGCAAACGTCTGGATGTCATGGCTTCTGACGGCTTTCATTCGTCGCCCTCCACATCATCTCCCGTGCCAATGACACGGACTTTGGAATGAGGGACAAAAACCATGAATGCAGGACCCCCATCCGAGGTCAGCACGCCTTGTCCGTCTTTGCCGCACGTTCCAATGCTCCGACAGAGCGTGGGCCCGAAGGCATCTACCGCAGAACGGAAACATTCCGTTGCAATACCTGTGAAATTGGCTTCCCGCATGAGTTTGGGCGGCTGCCCTCTTTTGAGCAACAACACACGAGCCACATCGGCGCGGAACTCCAGATTCGAGCAGCTGGCTGTGCCACCCTTCCAGCCGCTCAACAGAAGCACCCCTTTTGATCCATCCAAGTATCCCTGCTTTTCCAAGGCTGACTGAATGACGGCAGGGGGAAGATCATCCCAGTAAAAAGCCGACGCGGGAACATCGAGCGCTTTCGACGTTTCCGGCACGACCCAAATGCTCGTCATCCGATTCAGAGAAGGGTGCTGCAGGGATTGCAAACGCGCGCATCCGTCGGGTGTTTTTCCTGCCACACGTGCGGTTTGTCGGGTGTGGATGGAATCCACCAAACGGCCTTTTCTGACCAGATGTTTGCGACGCGGCAGAACGCCTTCGGCATCCACAGGCAAATAACCACAATTGTCGAGAGTGCCGTCAATCAAAATGTCCATCCATTCAGGTCCCACTTCAAGCTCTTTCATGACACCCTGTTCACCGAAGCCTGATGCACCCGTTTGAATGAGATCGCCTTCAGCTGCATGGCCGATCGCCTCATGCAGAATCAATCCAAGAAGGTCCGCGTCGACAGCAAGGTAATCGTATTCAGGATCTTCAGGGACAAGCGTTGCTGCCAAAAGATCGAGAGACTGTTGTTTCACCTTCTCGAAGTGATGATGCATGTCCTCTTTCAATCGTGCTTCGGCTGGCAAATGATTTTGAAGATAACGGGCAAAGGCTGTCCGCTTTTCCGATTCTTCTTGCGACGTCGCATTGGTCGAAATGCGGCACACCTGTGTGACAAATGTTTGTTGCGCAGCATCGAGAAAATACTGCCATCGGTATTCAACCGACATGTTGAGCCGAGTTTTCACAGAGTGGATACGTTCATCGCGCGGCTCACGATGCAAACTTTGAATTATTTCGCTTGCGCTTTGGAAGGATGAAGCAAATCGGACGGACCTCCAAGGGTGTTGCCCGCAATGAGCAATCAATTGCTCACGCGCAGCCAAAAGAGGTTTTTCTCCGCTCGTGCCGGAAGTGCTCTCAGACGTTTTCCAAGCGGATTCGAGAGCAGCACGCACACTCGTCAACGGTGTGATTGCAGGCTGAAGAGTGCCTGTCATCAGACCGATGCCGCCCGACACCACGGCTCGCACATGAAAGGACGTTGTCGCTGCAACCTCAGGCGGACCCTCGTCATTACCATTGGACAATGCACGTGCTGCTGCCTCGCGTGTTCCGAGCAGCACCGCAACGTCTTCCACGGAAGCATCGGAATGCTGAGAAAGAAACTGAGCAACGGCAGTTTCAACTGAACGCACCCAAATTTTCGCGGGGTGCCTGCTCGGTCCTGACTCAAAAGGAAGGGCAAAAGTCGGAGAAAAACTCTCAGGCGACAACGGCTCTGTGTTCAATTCTTCGGCATGCTCACAAAACTCGTCAGCGGTTTCCAAGAGGTGTTCGCGGTACGTCTGCAGAAGTTGATCGGTCATGGCCTGATTCGCACCGGCGACAACACTGCCCATGCGGAATCGCGAGGGACCAGTTTGCCCCTGCAGAGTCGTCAGACAAGCATCGGGAGTTTCATCGAATAGAACTTGAAGTGCGGCGACATCATAAGGTGCTACAAGGGGATCCACCATGAGATCGATACCACCGCAAAGGATGCGGGTATAGCCGTAGGCATCGCTGTGGGTTCGACATTCAAAACTCTTCTCGTGAAGCACATTCAAAAAAGATTCAATCCCTCGGGAGGCGAATGGCTTGGGTGAAGAATAGGAAGAAAAGGCTTCTGATAAAGAACTGGTTTTCCTTGTTGCGCAGGCAAACCATTTTTCAGACTCGCGATCTAAAATCCCCGCATGTGAGAGTTTCCCCCAGCGCGCACCGCACCCTTGAGCGGCGAAGAAAACTTCATCAAGCGCCGGCAATGCGACAACACCGAGGACAGGTCGGCCTTTGTGAATCAGGGCAAGCAGCACCGACCACAGCGGCGCGCGCGAAAGAAAATTGAGGGTCCCATCAATGGGATCCAAGATCCAGTAGGTGTCGGTGTCGAGATTCAGAGGTGAGTCAGGACGATGCATCAACTGCATTTCAGAGGGCGTGAGTCCCACGCTATGAGAGGACGCCTGCACCTGTGAGGCACGTTTGCTGTCACCCAGACAGCTGAGTGTGCCTAATTCCTCTCCCACAAAACCCCAATCGGGTGTCAGAGGAGCAAGGAGTTCGCGTGCTTTTTTTTCTATGGCGCGGTCGGCCAAAGTCACGAGGCTTTTGTCGGCCTTCACCTCGGGATTGTAGTTTTCGGAAAAATGCCCCAACGCAAGGCGGGACAAAGCAGACATCACGCCCAAGGCCTGCTGCTCCAATGAGCGAAGTTGCTCGGCGGAGAGATCGGAACGGAACATCGGACCCCCATCGGAAAATTGACTTTCTGCCAAAAAGTTCAAGTCGGACGCATCTTACAGACGTTGTGTCAGTTTGGATATGTGTTCACCCGTGCAAATTCGGGCTAGACTCGTTATCAATAAAAGGACAGCTTGGGGAGAGATTGCTTTGAAACTGCGCATGTATGGTGCAACTGACAAAGGGCTTGTTCGGGCTCTGAATCAAGATGCCTATGCTTGCGATGCGAGCACAGGAGTTGTCATCCTCTCCGATGGTATGGGCGGACACGCCGCCGGTGAGGTCGCCAGCCAAATGGTGGTTGAAGGACTCGCAGAATCGCTCTCACAAATCTCTCAGGTCGACCTGCAGGAAATCGCTTATAAAATCGACGAAGCCATTCAATCTGTGAACACCAAACTTCTTGTGAAGAGCCAAGAGGACGCCAGCTGCCGCGGCATGGGTGCCACTGTGAATGTTCTGTGCTTCTCACAAGGCTTTGTGACCATTGGCCACGTCGGTGACTCGCGCACCTACCTGCTGAGAGCCTACAAGTCACCTGACGACAAGCCCCGCTTCAGCAGTTGGCAGCTCACGATCGATCACAACCTCGGCACCTTCCTCGACAGGGGCATCGTGAACGTCACCGGAACAAAAACTCCGCCCTCAAACATCTCGCCCCGTGACCGTTCCAAACTGACACGCGGCATGGGAGTCATGGCGGATCCCAAGCCAGACATCTACACGAAACGCCTCACAGACGGTGATGTTTTTCTCACGTGCAGCGATGGACTCCACGGATTCGTTTCTGATCGGGACGTCCTCAAGACCCTCATTTCGGGGCCGCTCGCGGAAGCACCGCAAAGAATGATCGATATTGCAAAAGCAGCCGGCGCCCCTGACAACGTCACTATTATTCTGACCGTGGTGAGTGATCTCGAAGAACCTTTCCGCGAGTTCAAAGGGCCCGTATTCACCAGCCGACCTTTCTTGCTGAGATTGCCCACAGGCGAAGTGCAGGGACCACTGACTTCAAGCGAGATCATTGAACTGTGGTTGAAACGCAGCCTCCCGGGAAACACCGAAATGGCCGCCGGTCTGGGTGACTGGGTGTTGCTGCGCAACAAAGACAGTGTGGTGCAAACCTACTCCGAGTTCAAACAGAATTCTTATCTCAATCATGTTTACATTGAGTCGAATGAAGAACTCCCTGAACCACCCGTGAGCTCATATCCGGTCAGCAGCACAACTCCCCAAAAGAAAAAATCAAAGGCTCTTGTATGGAGTTTTCTCGTCCTTGTTTTGCTGTCCTTGGCACTGGGAAGCCTGATCATTCCAGAAATACCTTCGATTCTGTTACCGGCCTACTGACTCTCCGCCTTTCTTTACAAATACGCCTGCCAAGCCCTATTGCTGTCTCTTGAATTTTACAGTCGCCGAGTGAGAGTGTGATGCATCATTTTTCGAACCAGAGAGACTTTGAGGACGAGGAATTTTCTGAACTGCAGCTTGATCCTCCTCTGCTCACATTCAAAGATTTCAGAGGATGCACCTTCCGCAAGTGCAATTTTCAGAAAGCCTCCTTCGAAGGGACGCGATTTCTTGATTGCACATTCGAAGGATGTGATCTGAGCCTGACGAATCTTTCCAAAGCCACGTTCAAACGCTGTGTCTTCTCCAGCTGCCGTGCCGTTGGCTTTGCACTCGCCAATGCTGTTGCAGCAGAGAACCTGCGCTTCGAAGACTGCAACTTGCGAAGTGCATCGCTCGTAGGACTCGACCTCCGCCGTCTGAAACTCACGAACTGCATCGCAGATGATGCTGATTTCACTCAGAGCAATCTCACTGACGCCAACCTCCAAGGGACGAGTCTTGCGGAGGCAAGGTTTTTCAAAAACGACCTCAGTCGGGCAGATTTCAGGAGCGCGAAAAGCTACGCATTCGACCCTGCGACGTGCAAATTGGCTGGTGCAAAGTTCTCATTCCCCGAAGTTTTGGGGTTGCTTGCGGTGCACAATATTAGCATCGAATGAGAGAGAAATGGTGCTCTCAGCCGGAATCGAACCGGCACGGCCTTGCGGCCAACGGATTTTAAGTCCGTTGCGTCTACCAATTTCGCCATGAGAGCAATGCACGGTGACCCTGAAAGCTATAGCCCAAGCCGGCGCTGGTCTCAAGGAAAGCGGGAGCGTTGGCGAAATCATTGAAATTCGCTTATAAGCCCCCCCATCGAGGCCTTTTTATCGCCACGGGAGGATTTCCATGACAGCCCCTCAGGACACCTTGAACCCCACTCAAGTCGCTGAACACATCCGCAAAACATACAATCCCTCATTGCTTGCTGGAAAAGTTGCACTCGTCACCGGCGGGTCGCGTGGCATCGGGCGCTCCATTTCTCTGGCTCTCGGGGCCTGCGGTGCCCGCGTTGTGGTCAACTACGCAGGCAATGCAGCCGCGGCGCAAGAAACCGTCGCAGCGATAGAAGCCATGGGAGGGCAGGCCCGTGCTGTCCAGTTCGACGTTTCCAACAGCACACAAACAGGCGAAATCATCAAAACACTCGAGAAGGAATTTGGCGGTTTCGATATTCTCGTCAACAACGCAGGTGTGTCGCGCGACAACCTTTTCATCAAGATGAAAGATGAAGAGTGGGATGCCAACATCAACACCAACCTCAAGGGAGCCTTCATTTGCTCACGCGCCGTCACCATGGGGATGATGCGCAAGCGCGCAGGTAAAATCATCAACATTTCGTCGGTCATCGGCCTCACTGGAAACACCGGTCAGGCGGCCTACGCGGCAAGCAAAGCCGGAATTCTCGGCCTCACCAAGAGTCTCGCTAAAGAACTCGCATCGCGGAATATCCAAGTGAATGCCATCTGTCCGGGATATATCACGACCGACATGACAGCCGCCCATGGCGACAAACTCATAGAGAATGTTCTCAAGCAAATTCCCATGGAGCGTTTGGGCGACCCGCTTGAAATTGCACGGATGGCCGTGTTCCTCGCCAGCGATGCGTCGAGCTATGTCACGGGCCAGACGCTGGCCGTCGATGGCGGGATGACGATGGTCTGAGACTCGGCACAAAAGCCAGCAGCAGCGGCAGCGCCAGTCCGATGCCGCAAAGCAATCCATTCATTCCAAAAGAAGCGTCTGAGTCAGACCAGCGAGCGCCCTCAGGCGCTTTCTTTTTTGCAGAGCGAAAAGAAACAACACCACAAGGAGCAAATGCTGTTGTCTTCTCACCCGCCCGCGGGGGATACAAACTCAGCACACCCGCCATGTCATCCAACCCCAGAACAACCTGAGTGCGGGGCTGCCAATATCCCATGATGGCTGACGGATCGGAATGGTTGTGGCCGAGCCCCAAGCAATGTCCGAGTTCATGGATCATCACAAAAACAAAAGATGGGATGGAGTCGATATCTGTGCCGACCTCAATATCGCAATCGGCAATTTTGGACTTATCGGCTTCCTTGGTAACAGGGTATGCCAATCCGCTTGCCACGGATGAAATTTTACTGATGCCAATCGAAAAACGATTGTCCTCGGGGTCTATACTTCCCGTCTTTTCCGTGGCCACCTTCAAGCGAATGCCCAAACCCGGAATGTCATTCCACGCCTGCATCGCACGTTCCACAAGCAATGCAAAAGTCTCGTCATCCGTATTATTCGCGTAAGTGCCCTCTTCAAACGTCAGACGGTCCTGAAAAGACGGCGACGAGGCTGTCAGAAAGAAATATTGAGTTCTTCCGTCTTCGGGCACCATCCGAGGTTTGCTGGCATTTAAAAACACATAAGCAGACGCCTGCACCGGCAGCAGAAGCAGACAAAACAAAAAAATAACATGCCGAAGAGATGTCACGCATTCATCCTCAATTGAAAAAATCAGAAGAGGTAACTGAAATGTGAAACTACCAGATCCTGAAGACCCCGCCTGCCCAAAGCACGGCCCGTTGACGTTTTCGCATCGTAAATTTCAAGCGCAAACTGCCCTGAGTCCATCATTTTCAACGACGCTTTACCCGAAAACAAACTTTCGGTGCCGTCAGGAGAAATCAGGACGGAGAGGCTTGTCTCAACGTTTCTATTCCAGAAAGGTTTCTGCACGCCAAATCCAACGAGTCCGTTCTTGTTTTTGAAATCCGATCGCGAAGGCGCCAGCCATGTCTCCCCATGGTACTGGCTGCTCAAGAGAAAATCGTCGAATAACGTCACATCAGAACTCAAATTGAGCACAGCCTGATCCGCAACAACTCCAGCATTCTGAACAAAGGAGGGCAAAGCACGACTGGAGTGAAACGCCACCTCCGAGCGGACGACGAAATCGCCCACCGTTTGGGTGCCCGTCACTCCCAAGGTCAAAACCCGCGGCTCAAATGCCTCAATGCCCTCCCCTTGAGGCGCACTCGTCAAAACAAACTGAGGAGTCTGTTCGACATGAGAGAGGACATATCCATTCAAATCCCAACCACTCTTCAAAAGTCCGCCTGCTTTGACTCCCAATTCCAAAGGAGGCCGAGAATCAACGGAGTGGGCGCGTGCCACTCTCAGCCCCTCTCGCTCTTGTGGGAGAGGGGAGCCTTCCGTCTGCGCTGTCATCACAACCTGAAAAACACGATTGTCTGTCAACCACTGAAAATTGAGAGCCGGCAATGCCAATTTTCGGAGCTCGTCATTTGCATAGACGAGTTCACTCAAATCGCGCGGGTTGAGCTGATCGACTCCATCAAAAGAGCCAAAGTCACCCCAAGTGATCTTCTGCAGACCCGCCGTCAGTGAGTTAGATTCTCCTTGCCAGCGCAACGTTGCGCGGTCGATTCGAGCATCCCAACTGGATTTTGATCTTAGAAACGGGAGTTGACGGTCGTAACGAAGCCGACCCTCACCAGCCACGCTCCAACGCGAAGACGGGGCCAATGATGAATCACCCTGCAAGGAGACACCCGGACGCAGTGTCCAAAGAACTCGATCCTTCACCGAACCTACCGACAAAACCTCCACTGCACCCGACCATGAATCGGCAAATACAGGCTGCACTGACAGTATGAGCAAAGCGGAAAGCACTGAACGAATGGACAAACGCCCCAATACAGGCGCTTTAAAAGATGAGTATCTCATCTGCAAATTGTTCAACAAAAAACTATTGCAACGCATTCTGATTGAACATGGCATCGGACGACTCGCGGGCCTCCAACTTCAGGATTCGAATGAGGGAAGCATCAGTTGCATTCTTGGCATCCTGAATAGCGATTTCAGTCGGACGCACTGTCCCCGCAATGGGCTTGAACTTTAAAAATTGAGCCCGCTTGAGCACCATGCCCGCCAAACTCAAATACTCGGCGCGCAGAGGACGATAGCTGCCCCTCTCTACCCATGCGCGGATTTTCTCATAGGTCAGTCCTTTTTTCTGAGCTGTGAGAAGCAAGACCCACGACTGTTTATCCTCAGACTCCAACGTGGCCGTATAATCACCCCACCAACGCATGCGGCTCACGTCGCCATTGGCAGCCTGACCGGAAAGTTTCTGATTCAGTGCCACTCGCACGGCACGCTTCAAATTGGGAACATAAGCCCACATTTCCTGACCAATCATGACCATATTGCGTCCTTTGTCACGGGCAGGAGACAGTGTGTTCACGCGCGTCCTGTCCCGCCCCTTTGTGAACACTTCCAATCGCAGAGGATCAGAACTCCCACTGCTGACAACGTCCACTTCCATGAAGTACGATTCGCTGGGACAACGCACTTCATCCGTGCGCTTGAGAATCTCGTCGGCACTCAGCTGCAACGATGCTTTTTGAACATTTTTCTTCTGTGTCGGGGAAGCAAAAGATGCACTGGAAAAAGGAAGAAATAAACTAGAAAGGCTCAGCAAAACAAGCAAACGCTTCACAAGGACACAACCTGTCATGCCGATCCCTTCCTGAAAATATCGATATGGTACATTTGTGTTTTTTCTTCTTCAATCTCTTTCGCAAAACTTTCATTCACTCTGATAAAACCCTCACGGCTCATCCAATTGATCACGCGCAGATAATAACGAGCCACCACCCACGCGCCATCATTCAAACCGCGAGCCATCGTCTGGAGAAAATCACGGGATGTCTTTTCGTCGAAGTAGGAGGGCACATCCGAGAGAGAGACGAAGTCAATGGGGTCGACCGCACTTTCAGACACCACATCCACCACATTTCCGAGACGGTAAATTACTTTTGCATTTTTAAGTCCTGACTGGATCTTCTCATAAACTCCGGATTCACACTCCACAGGGTTCCCTTCCTCGAACAGGATTTTTCCCAACAGAGTGAGTTGGAGGAAAAAATTCTCACGCGGAATTCCGCCGGCAAAAATTCTATTGAATGCATCCTTGTAATAACGCCTGTGACTTCCTGGCACATTCTTCTGCGGAAAATGCCCTTTATAAAGTAGCGCATTGAAAAATGTTGAATTGCCAATCAGAAAAACAAGCGTATTCCAACGGACCTGGGAAAATTCCCGCGACATAAAAAGCATGTGTTCATTGAAATTCTTCGCTTCAAAAATTCGGAGAGCATCTTTTCCCAACAAGGTTTGACAGAGTTTGGAAATTTTCGCGAATGTTGTTTCCCAGCGCCCCGTATACAACAAGGAGGTCCAGCCCGAACGCAGGAAGAGCGCCTCGAAGAATTCACGGCAGTCACGCGAGATCTCCAGATCAGAAAAAACCCTCTTTCGAAAATCAGGACTGACAAGTCGCGGAGGGTATCCCCAAAAGCAAAGGTAATCCTCTCTCCTCAATGAACGCGCTGAAGCAAAGCGCAACTCTGTGAGCAAAAGCTGCTCGCGTGAGAGGTCGACGCAAGTCACTTTATCCGGCATTCGTGCAAGCAGAGGCAACACACGCGCGCCGCTGCCGGCGACAGCCAAAACATGTCGTGCAGACTCGGGAAGAACCCGCATTTCCAAGGTTGTGTCTTCATTCGCGAGCGTGTAGTTCAGCGAATTGAAATAGTCGTGGCTCATAGTACTTTCAGACGCCTTTTTGGTCTTTCCGATGCGCCCTGCCACTCTCCCAATCGCTCAGCCGCAAGAGTTCGACAGCGTTCAATCGCATCCTCGGTAAGCACACCTTCATGCGTTCTGATACTGGAGAGCTTCGCGCCATGCTTCAAGCCCAGCTGGTATATTTCCTTGACGCGCGCCAATTGGAGTTGGCGGGAGAGCGAGAAGGACTCATACCTGCCCTCCATGGTGAGCAACACAGTTTCAGCTAGACAGGCATAAACACTCGGTTTGGGCAGGCCGATATCGACGTTCATTCGCACAGGCCCCGGCAGATCAATTTCACCACTTTCAATCACAAGAACATCCGGACGCCGCGCAGCTTCCTCAGGCCGAATATCCAGCGGGCGGGAGCAATCACAGATCACGGCCCCCGGTTTGACGCGCAGGATGTCGAGAATTTGTCCGCGTTGATTGGATGTCGCTGTGACAATGAGGTCAGTATCGGCAAGCTCCTCATTGGGATCAGTGCGAACAAGAATTTGAGTCTGGGGGGCAAGTTGTCTGAGTTCATCACGGAGCTCAAGAAGTTTGTCCGCCCGCGGGGCCACGATCACGATTTCAGCCGCCACCAATGCAAGAAGTTGCGCAGACACCCGCCCAATGCTTCCGGTCGCACCCACGACCATCACCTTCATTTTCAACAGCCCATCACGCTGTTCCCGAGTCACGAAGCCCATCCGTTCGACCATGACACGCGCCGCCCACAACGTGGCCGCAGCAGAATACGAGTTTCCGGTCGTGACAGGAATAGGAGCACGGCGTGCGACAGTGACTCCTGCGTCACCAATCACTTTGGTATAGGCACCCAAGCCGATGAGCAGAGCGCCTCTTTTGTGCGCGTCTTCAGCTGCCGCCACCAACTGATTGTAGATGAAATTTTCATCCGCACGCAGCATGGCCCGCGGGGTGGCACTCAGTGCATAAAGATCACAAATCACCTCTTGCCCCGTGAGATCGCTGCGTGCGCATTTCAATTGACCGTAATGGAACACAGGAACTCGCGCGAGCAATCCCTCTGCCGTGCGCACGACGCGTTGCGGTGCGTGGTTGAGCCATGAAAAACCGGGGGTCAAACTGAGCTGTTTTGCGCTGAGGGGATGTATGATGAAAGCACAGCGGCGTGGAAGATTGTTTTGGGCAGACAGGCGCCGCGGTTGAAGGGACAGACCTTCAATCATCTGCAGAGCAAACTCGCCCAATTCGGTCGAAATATTTCGGAACTGACGTACTTGATCGATCAGAGCCATCGTCAGGCCGAACGACCACAACGGGGCGGGAACACCGAGGGTGACAGGTGCCGGTGCAAACTCGATGATTTGTGCAATCTGGAATCGTTCGAGCTTCTCCCGCTGCGCCTTCGTAAGGAAATCTGTGATGAGGATCTTTCCGGCATAAACCTCAGGACTTTCGATGTCACCCAGAAGTGCGGAGTAACTGACAAAGACATCGCACCGGGCAATCCAACCGCACAACCACCGTTTGCTGTGTTGCCGCATTCTTTCCGAGAAGACATGCCTTCCTGCAACAAAGCGGGAAGCAAGTAGTGGCGTGATCATTGAAAAGAATCGACCGAGCTCAGAATTGCTCTTGAGCATCGTGGGAATTCCAAGCAGAAACAGCGGATCTGCTGATTGAACAATTGCCCCCATTTCATGAAGTGTTTCTGCAAACGGCGTGTAAAGGGCGGTGTGGAAAAGAACTTTCTTGTTCTTGAAAAACTGCGGTTCCTCGCGCACGAACTTGCGCACAGCCCAACTGCCAAAAAGAGCAATGAGATCCTGTCCGGTATAGACGGGAGTCCTTTCGCAGAAGCGAATGAGATCGCGGGTCGGATGATGCATGACTTCACGGTTGCCGCAGACTGCCTTGTCGCGCACCCCACTGAGCACAAAGGCATCCACCTCTCCATCAAATTCCTGCAACAGAAAATGTGCTTTTGAAAAATCCCAGCCAATCAATTTCTCGACAACTTGGAATTCGACTCCGTCGATCGTGAAAGAGCCTTCGAGATCTTTTCCTTCACTGAGAAAATTTAGGGCAAGAATTTTCCTCTTCACGATCATGCTGCAGCTCCCCCTCCGGTCAGAATCCGGAGTGCAGCCCGCTCGACTTTGATGTGAAGAGTCGCGCTCATCTCGAACGCCTCTCCGTCTGCGAACACAAGGTGCCCCCTGCCGTCACGAGATTGAATTGTCATTTCTGCAATTCTCAAACGCTCTGAAAGGCGTGGTTCCTGCCTCAGCCGAAGGGAGAGGAGTGATTCCAAAAGATCATACCGGCTGAGTGCTTTTAAAATGAGAACTTCAGCCAGACCGTCACGTGTGCGTGCGTGGGGTGCCACAAGAAGATCGCCTCCCAATTGCGGCTGATTGCATATGAAGACATTGCTGAAATGTCCTGAAATGACTCCGCCTGCATGCTCGATGTCGTAATGTCGCAGATAGCTTCTGCGCGCGAGGATGGTTGTCCCCGCCAGCACAGGGTAAATATGATTTCCAACGAATTCTGTTGCTTTCTTTACCGCAGGCGAAAAACGTCGTGCGGCGTTGAAGTCGCGCGTGAGAAATGCCCCGACACCCAATCCACCCACAGTGAGGAAGGGCACCGAGTTGCAGTGAATGACATCCACTTCGCGGACAATGCGACGTGTGACACAGGCGTGTAAAGACAACACATCGGGCATGAAGCCCCAATGGGTTGCAAAGTCATTGGCGGTACCCAATGGTAACACCGCCACGGGACGTTGGGTGCGCACAAGCTCGGGAAGAGCACACTGGAGTGTACCGTCGCCCCCCGCCAGCACGAGATCTTCTGTTTGGGGCAATGTTCGAATCAGTTCGCACATTTCCGCAACTGATCTTGGAGTGTGCAGGCGCGTGGGCCAATCCGGCAGCGAACGCAATGCTATGCTCAGGCGTTCGCCGTGAGCACGTCCCGCAGATGCATTTACGACGACATGGCACAGCCGCGGCAGACTGCTTTTGTTTTCTTGTCCTGATGCCATGCCGTCTCTCCCACGGGGAAGATGAGGCACACAGGGCGAGCCCCCATTCTCCGCGCAAAGGTTTCGGAAACAGGGGCGGCAACTTGACCCCAAAGCGATATAACTATTCAAAATGTTGAGATTATATTTAATTTAAAGCAGGAAAAACAAAAGCCATGCCATTAAACGCGAACAAAAACGGCAGCAAACATGGTGTCGGAATTCTGTGTCGCCGCTCCGAACAATTGCCCCTGCGCGCCTTCTGTTGCATTTCGGAAAACTCCGTTTTTCGATTCCAGAAAAGTGCGCACGATGTTTTCATTTTCCTCGCAACACCAACTGCAAGTCCCGTACACCAGACGCCCCCCGGGGCGGACCCAGCGCGCAGCCTCGGAAAGTAAGTGATGTTGCAGATTGTTCAATTCTGAGAAGGATTTTGTATCTGAAACCCTCAGGCGGGCATCCGGATTCCTGCGCCACGTTCCGGATGAACTGCAGGGTGCATCCACCAAAACGGCGTCAAATCCATTTTGAATATGTACCTCTTTGCCAAAGGCGGGCGGCTCTCGGCCATCCCAAGACAGCGTTCGAATATTGTGAAATCCGGCCCGTTGGCAGCGGCGTTTTGCTTCTTCTAATTTGTGCACACGAATGTCAGAGGCATACAAAGCCCCTTTGCCCTGCAATGACGAAGCGAGTGCGACACTCTTTCCTCCGCCGCCGGCGCAAGTGTCCCAGACTTTCTCACCGGGGCGTGCAGCGACGCTCTCGGCAATCTGTTGACTCGCCCGATCCTGAACTTCAAAAAAGCCGGACTTGAACGTGTCACATTGATAAACACCAAACGCTCCTGACACCACCGCTGAAACGCCGTTCTCCAGCCAATTCACATCCAAATCGTGCGCCTTGAGATCTTCATCCACGAGAGTTTTCTTTTCAGGATGATTGAGGCGGATCCACAGCGGGGCACGTTCGTTTTGGAGGTGGAGAAAACGGATCACCTCATCTGAGGTCCACGATGCACACTTCACCCTCTCAGAAAACCGGTCCGACCAAGCGGAAGGTATTCCATGTGCCAGAAGCAACAATGGAATCGCATTTTGAAACGCCGCCTCTGTGACGGCGATTGATTTCATCTGGGTGCCCCATTGACGGCGCCAGCTGAGCAAATCACCGGTCGGCTCGTTTTCCAAATGCAACTCAGCAAATGCATCGTGCACCACCGTCTGAGGATTCATCTCTCGGATGGCTGCCCACAACTGATCTTCTGTACGAGTTGATTCTGAGAAAAGGTTGACGAGTTCCAGACACCGATCGACAGGCAAAGACATCAAACTGACAAGATCTTGTCCGACGCCGCGTTCGATCAAAAACTTTCGAAAGAGGGACGCAGACACCACGCGCGCTGCTGAGAAAAGAATGTCGCTGTAAAAGCGTCTGTCCTGACTTCCAAACTTCTTTTCAGCACGCAGGCGCTCCGACATCCAGCGGTCCAATTGCCGTGGCATGGGCGCATGTGCATATTCCTGCCAGAGTCTGGCGGCATGGCTCAGGCGATTGGCAAGCCGTGGACTCGTCTCCGACATGCTCAGGCCTCGGTCTCGTCATCGTATACAATGTCAGCCTCTTCGTAGTCGGAAGGGTCCACACTCCCTTCATCGCCCTCTTCCCATTCCAAATCGAAACGGTTCTTGGGCATTTCCAACAGATCCTCTTCCGGTTTGGTCCCATGCGCCTTGCGCGAGCGCTCACGCAGGAAAAGGCTGAGAGGAATTTCATTGAAGCTGAAGGCCTCTCTGAATTCATTTTCGAGGAACCGACGGTAGCTGAAATGCACGTCTTTCGGGTCGGAACAGAAAATCACAAAACGCGGCGGTGCCACTCCGACCTGTGTCATGTAGTAGAATTTAATTCGGCGTGACCTGTTTTTCGTGAGCGGAGGCGTGTGTTTTTCGAGAATCACACGGAGAGCCTTGTTGAGCTCTGAGGTGGAAATCCTCTTGCGGCTCTGATCATACATCTGAATGCACTGGGGAAGGATTTTGCTGATTCTCTGATTTTCCTCAGCACTGGTGAAAATCGTCGGCGCATAGCGAATGTAGCGCAATGCCAAATGCAACTCTTCCTGATAGCGATTGATGGTCGTGGAGGTTTTGTTTTCAATCAAATCCCACTTGTTCACAACAATCAAAATAGGCTTGCGCATTTCGAAAGCGTAGCCGGCAACACGCGCATCACCTTCAGTGGGGCCTTCGTCGGCATTAATAACCAGCAGAGCAACATCGCACTCTTCAAGGCAAGCCACCGAACGCAGCGCCGAATACTTCTCCAACCGATCCGTCATGCGGCTCTTGCGGCGTATTCCCGCAGTGTCCAGAATCTTGAACTCTCTTCCAAAAGCACGAACCGTGATATCCACCACATCGCGCGTGGTGCCCGGTCGCGAATCCACAATGCTGCGCACTTCACCTGCCATCCGGTTCAAAATGGATGACTTCCCGACGTTCGGACGGCCGATGATCGCCAGCTTGATCTGCTCCTGCGCCTCGTCAGCCAATTGGGGCTTCGACTTGATAAACTCCACCGCAGATTCGAGAAGTTCTCCCACACCGCGCCCGTGTTCAGCGCTGACTGCAAAAAGATGTTCCACACCGAGTTTGCGAAAGTCTTCGGCGAGATGATCATCTTTGGGCAAATCACACTTGTTGGCGGCGACAACAAAATACTTTTCAGCGCGCCGCAACCTGCGGATGAGGTCGGCATCCACAGGGTGAAGCCCTTCGCGGGCATCGGTCACAAAGATCACCACGTCAGCTTCTTCAATTGCCAACTCGGCTTGCTCGACCAGTTGCTTTTTGATGTTGTCGCGCGATGTGGGCTCGAAACCTCCGGTGTCACAGAGATAAAACGATGTTCCCGAGAATTCGGCACGAGCGAAAATACGATCGCGTGTCACCCCCGGTTCGTCGTGCACCAAGCTCTTACGCTGCTTGACGATGCGGTTGAAGAGTGTGCTTTTGCCAACATTGGGACGGCCCACGATGGCAATGAGACGGGTGTAGGTGCGGACTGGCATTGTGTATCCTCGGGACGGGGGCTTTATTTGATGGTTGCTGTTGGTGCGATGCCGGGCAGCGACTGAGTGTCCTTGTGAGGCTGCGCACTTTTCCATAGGTCGAGGAGGTCTTGTTCGACTTCATCCGGTTGTCCGTTCCAGACAGCCGAATGCGCCCCCTTATTGAAGACTCGCACGCGAAATACTTTTTCCTGCGGGAGAGCCGCCACGACCTGAGCCGAGACTTCCGGTTGGACGATATCATCTTCACGCGCGTTATAGACATACGTCGGCACTGTCACCCGAGGTGCAGCATCCACCGGCTGACATCGACTGAAATCAACATGAGCGCGCTTGCCCGCGAGCCAGACTCCGGCACTGATGAACGCCTGAGGGACGTTGGGCCTCTTGGGTGTGTTGAGTGTCAGCTGTTCCACCGAAGGAATAGGATTTTCGAGAACCAAAGCAGCAACGCGTTTCTCTGTGCGAGATTCCTCCGGCAACACCGTGCCCATGGCATTGAGAAGCGCCATTGAGCCCATCGAGGTTCCGTGAGCAAGTATTTTTCTTCCGGGGAATTGAGCTTCGAGTGCGCGAATGACTGCCACGACGTCGTTCTGCTCGCGACATCCATAGCTCGCACCGAGACTGTTGTGGTCAGACAGACCATGATTGCTCATGTCCATGGCAACAAGTTGAAAACCAAGACGTTGTGCCATTTTGAAATAGCGCGCACCGTGCAGATGAGTTCCAGCCACACCATGCACATGAAAGAACAAAGGCAATGAATCCGTTTTCACTTTTTGTTGTGTCGTGAGATTGTCATAGACCTTATAATGGATGCGCTCACCGGACGCGTTGTTCACGAAATAACTTTGTCCCGGAAGAGAAAGCGAATCCTGACAACCGATATCAATCGGTTTTTTCCCTGGCGCGCCGTTTCTAAGATCAGCAAAAGCCCACTCATTCATCCATTTATTGCACTCAATCGTTTCCACCGCCGTCCATTTTTCTCTCGATTTGAAAGGAAAAATGAGCAAGTCACTGAGGTAAAAGAGCGCACCTGTGAATACCGCCGAAAAAAAGGCAAGGGCTGCCGCAATAGCAAGGGTTATTTTATATCGCATCATTTCTTCCTTTCAGCAGGCACCTTCGTTTCTCCAACGGGCACAACCAACGGCACCGGAGAAGGCACAACACTCGGTAAGGGAACTACGGGCACGGCGGGTGCGAATTTTGCAGACTCGACCTTTTCGCCGCACGGACAATCCGGCGCATTTGCGAAGAAACTGCCGTCTTTTTTGTTCTCCAAATACAAAACCTGAGTGTCGCCCATCCCCATTTCAGGGGGAGAGTGTCGGAGTTCCCTCGGATAGGGTCGGTTCGTCAAGAAATATTCTAGGATTTCCGAGGGACGGGGGTTGGGCTTCGGAACCCACCAGTGCCGGAGAGGAACCTTATAGATATTGAAGGATTGCAGCTCCCGTCGGGCAAAATCGAGTTCGCCGGCGTCCAAAAAGAGGGCATCGAACTTTTCTGCGGCCGCCGCATTTGCCGGCCGGACAAAGTCAGTTCCCTTCAAGTCATAGGCATACCACGCCATCGGCCAAGTGGAATCGCCGGACATGGTCAACTTCGGGCTTTGCCCTGCCTTCCTGCTGAACTCGGACCAACGCTCGCGAATGACCTTCATCGTGGGTGTCGTTTGGGTGAAAACGAGCCGTTCATCGGTGGACGCAGGCGCAATGAAGGACACACGGATGGCCTTCCAGACCGAAAATGCCAGCAAAACACACGTCAGGGCACCCAACGGGACCCTCCACCTGTCGCTGAAGGAATCCTCCTCTGCCCGTAAGAGCGTGCTTTCGGAATCGAAAACGGCCGATTCCAAAAATGGAACCTCGTGACCGCGGACGCGCCACAGTCTGCCCATTTCAAGGCCTGCCAAAGCCACAAGCGGCAAGAGAATATAAATGAGGAGCCAAGGAACCTTCTCACCCACGTATGAGTAGATGCCCAACATTCCAGTGGCCCACCACCAAAGGAAAGCATCAAGAGGGCGTCTCAAATAAGCGGTTGCAAGACATGCGATGGCACCGCATGACGCGATGGCAATGATTTGAAAGAAGTGCCGTGAATGAGAGAAGTGCAGCGCTTTTGCAAATGCGCTCACGCGCCCGTCCCACACAGAATTCCCCCACCAATGGCTCCCGCAGAATTCTGAAATCGAACATCCGTCGGGAGTCAGGCCCACCCGCGGCAGGGCGATCAGCAAAAGTGCCCAAAGTGCCACGTAGAGCAACGATTTTCTTTTCTTGAAAATGATAAAAGGCGTCTGCACGGTCGCGCGACTTGCATGATCACAGGCGAGCCAAACAGAACGAAGCCATGCCAAAATGAATGCCGGCAAAATCGCAAATTCATAGTTCAACAACAACGGAAAGTGATAATCAAACGGGCCATCGATCCGCCGTTTTTGATTTTGATCCCACCAATACAAAAGGCTCTCTCGGTACAAACCATCAATGACGCCATGCAACGCACCCTTGGAATGACGGAAAAAACTCGAGTAAAAAAGAACAAAGATGACGACAAAAACTGAAACACAGTTGAGAACGAGAGCCATCCTGTCGCCACGCGAAGCAAGCAAGAGTTGAGGTCCCCGCAAGACAGACATTTCTTTCAGGCCTGATCTTCGGATGAGCCAAAGCGTCACACCCCAACCGATGAGCCAGACGAGCAAGTGCAAATAGGAATTTTCCTTGTTGCAGAACTGCATGGCGAGAAAAGCAGTTGCTGCAACAGCATGCCAAGGTTTGCCCGAACGGTAATAAGAAAAAAATCCGCCGAGCGAGGCGGCAATCCACAAAGAATTGAAACCATCCTCGCGCAGAAAACGGCCAAAATACATCCACGTCGGACTGACAAGAAGGAAGACGGACAACGCAAACGCAGCAGCTCTGCCGATATTCCGGCTCCAAAAAAGCGGTAAAAGAATCAAGAGAACATTTGCTGCTGCCGCTGGAAAACGTGCCGTAAACTCGCCGGTTCCAAAAACAGCCATGAATGCACCGACGAGATAATACAGCACCGGACCATGCAACAGCGCCGAATACTCATGAGGATTCCCCAGTGCCACCCGATTGGAATAATAGGCATGAAGACTCTCATCGTGATGGAATGGCTTGTCGGTGAGAAACAGAAATCGTGACAGAATGGCCAAAAGAGCAATAACGAAGCACACCCATGGCCATCCTCTGCCCAACAGGGCATCGATTGTGCTACGCTTGTCTTGGTTTTCGGTGTGACTCAACAATTGACATCTCCTCGTCCATTCTACCGGAGCAAAGCTATTGCCAACGATATTACCACACAAACTGAACGCAGAGGTGTCGGAACACCCACGCTTGAAAGCCGCCCGCAGCATTTGCAGCGCCCTCCGCGACGCCGGCTGGGAGGCCTACTGGGTGGGCGGCAGTGTGCGCGATTTGATTTTGTGGCCCGATCGGGTGCCTAAAGATATCGACATTGCCACCAATGCCTCACTGAACGATATCCGCAAACTTCTGCCCCACACTCATGCCATCGGAAAAGCCTTCGGTGTCGGGTTGTGTGAATCTGCAGGGCATGCATTTGAAATTGCCACTTTCCGCAAAGAAGCGGATTATTCTGACCGGCGTCATCCCAGCCATGTCAGCCCCGGCACCATCGAAGAAGACAGCGTTCGACGCGATTTCACCATCAATGCCTTGTATTTCGATCCCATCGCAAACGTCATCCTTGATTTTCATCATGGCATTGACGATCTCCGTCTGCGCCGCCTGCAGTGTGTCGGTGACCCAGCCGCCCGACTCCATGAAGATCCCTTGCGCATCCTCCGGCTCTTCAGATTCGCTGCCAATCTTCAGTTCTCTATCGCAGAGCAAACTCAGCGCATGGCAGAGTCTCTTTGCAGCGAGCTCGTGCACGTGAGTTTGGAACGTGTGCTTTTGGAAGTGTCGAAACTATCTCCCACGGCTTTGGCTGCATTCTCACAGCATCTAAAAAAATTTCAGGACATCCTGCTGGGACAATCAGAACGACACGGCGTGAACGAATCTGATCCCATCACGATGCACAACCCTGCCGAATTTTCTCTTCCCGCAGCCTCTCTTCACTTTCCGGCGACTGTCTTTGCACTAATGTGCATCCACAATGAAGGATTTTTGAAACGCGATTGGTGCAAAGCATTCAGCCGCTGGCCCTTCTCACTTGCTGAACGTGACCAACTTGAACTTGCGGTGCGCGTCGCCGGCGGCGGATTTTCACTCACTCCGAAGCTGCTGTCACAACCCGAACCGGAGCAGTGGCAGACCGCTTTCGAAAGTCTGAAATGGTTGTCCCGACAAAATCGGATCCTGAAGACAGATGCCCAATGGATTGCTGATTTTGTGCAAAAACACCGGCCTGAAAACAGCTTTATAGCCGCGTTTTGCCAACTCCATCCGCAGGATTCTCTGCACAACGGAATTGCCGATGCCATCGAAAAAACTGTTGCCGACAGAGCAAAGCCGTTACGTTCGCAATTGCACTTGAAACTTGACGGAGAGCCGCCGCAGGCGCTCGGGTGGGCACGTCTTCTGCTTGACTGGGCCATTCTGTTCCAAGACATGAACAATCAGCTTGCAACGCTTCCCGCCTTTATGGACATGGAGAGCAAGACATTCGTCGACGACCTGATTGCTGCCGCAAAAATTCTGATGGAAAAGAACAACAGCAAAAAAAATTCAGGACGCTCCAAAGAAGGGACGTCCTGAAGACAATCGTGCGCGGTGTGCTTGTGTTTTCAGTTGCTCAGTGCATTTTTCAAGGCTGCGAAAGCTTGAGGCGTGGTGCTGCGGGTGTGGCGCCGCGTGATAGAACCCTGTGAAACAAAATTCAACACGTACCACTTACCGCCGGCTTTGGCATTTGTCCCGCTCGCTCCATCTCCGCCGAAGGGCTGTTGATTCACAACAGCTCCGGTTGTTTTACGATTGACATAAAAGTTCCCTGCCAATTGAGAAAGAATCGGAATCGCCTTTTCAAGGAAAGTCTCGTTGCGGCTGATGACCGATCCGGTGAGTCTGTAGGAGTGCTGTTCGATGATCCCCACGGCATCGTCCAAGGTTTTGTAGGTGCGGATCGCCGTCACCGGCCCAAAGATTTCAGTGCTCAACATCTCGTGACGATCCACATGCACTTCAACCAACGTGGGTTGAATGAAAAAGCCTTTTGAGTCGTCGCACTGTCCGCCTGCAATCAAGGTGCAGCTTTTATCGGATTTTGCTTTTTCAATCGCAGCTTTAATTTTATTGAATGCACGCTGGTTGATGACAGGACCCAGATCGGCTTTGCGCTCCACGGGGTTGGTCATGTTTTGTGACTGTGTTTGCTTGAGCAGCTCAGCCTTCAACGTCGGCCAGACTTTTTCGTTCACGAGAACAACACTGTTGGCCGAGCACTTTTGCCCGCTGCGGCCAAAGGCACCCTGAACAATCGCCTGCGCCGTATCGACAACATCGATGTCCTCATCGGCAACGAGAAAATCCTTGCCGCCCGTTTCCGCAATAAAGCGGGGAAAATTCTCGCGCGGAAAGTCAGTATTGAAAAGATAATTCCCAAAAACACGCGCGGTGTTGAAGCTGCCCGTAAAATTGAGCGCCGTCAGCTCCGGATGTTTCAGAACCGCAGGCAAACACTGCGGACCTTCTCCGGTGATAAAGTTGATCACACCTTTAGGAAAACCGGCCTCTTCGAGAGCAAGCATGAGCAGGTAGCTCGTCAGAACGGCATCGCTGCTCGGCTTCCAAACCACTGTGTTTCCGGTGAGTGCCATGACCAAGGGCAGATTGTAACCAATTGCAATCGGGAAATTGAACGGTGTGACTGCACACGTGAAACCCTTCAAGGGACGGAGCAGGAGCTGATTGGTTTCCATGGGGCCATCGCCCATCCGTTCGGCGAGCAATTCGGAATAAAACCAGTTGTTGAATCGGACAAAATCCATCAACTCTGCCCAGCTCGCTGACACTTCGTTGGCAGTGTAGCCACACTCCACCGCTGCCGTAGCGCAGGTCTGGTATTTCCATTTGGCCAGCACAACTTCCAAATCGCGAAATTTCTGCAATCGTGTGGCCGGTGAGAGCGCCGCCCATGCGGGCTTAGCTGCCAGAGCCGCTTCAATGGCCTTTTCTGCGTGTGAGTGGTTGGCTTCCTGAAAGGTACAGACAACCTGCTTGTTCGCAGGGTTCAAACTTTGGCCTTTTTGATCGGAATAAACTTTTTGACCGCCGATGATCATCGGAATTTCCATTCCCAATGGAATTTCCCGCACCGCAGCTTCGAATTGAGTCCAAGCAGACTCGGTATCACGTATATTTTCAATAGGCTCGTTGGCCGGCTTGACCATAGATAGCACGTTCATTTCAAAACCCCGGTTTAGACAATGGTATCAGTGAACTCCCTGTCCTTCTTTAAAGGCTTGTTTGCGCGGCTGCAACCATTCGGCCAAAGTCTGAACGCGATCCTCGCCGGGAACGAAGAACTCGAGTTCGGGTGAAAAGTAACCTTTTTTAACGTAATCGCGCGCAAACGGGAGGAATTCTCCCAAAGACATCATTCGCGAACGATAACCTGTGATGCGGTTGTCAGTCATCAGCGGAGTGAGCACCATCCTGAATCGATGCGAATCTTCTGCGTTCCTCTGTGGGTCGGTGCGGCAGAATTCAAAATGTGAACCGAGTCCGAATTTGGCATCGCGCGAAAGCGAAGTGAAAACAAAATTGCCCAGACCATAAACGATCATTCCGTTTTCCGGTTCGATGTCGATCTTCTGCGCCAAATGCGCATGGTGCCCCACAACGACATCAGCTCCTGCCTTGAGCACGATATCTGCATACTCCGACTGGTGCGGTCGAACTTGAGGCTTGAGTTCTTCGCCCCAGTGGAAAACGACAACAACAAAATCTGCGGCTGCTCGCGCCTTCTGAATGGTCTTTCTCAGAAGGTCTTGGCGCGGAAATGCCACTCCCGGACGCTTGTCGGAGGCCCATGCTTCGGCGGGATAGGTTGTTGTGAGAGCAATGACAGCCACCTTGGTGCCGTTTTTTTCAAGCCACATCGGCTGAAGAGCTGAACCGAGCTCTGGCCCGATACCGGCGAAATTCAATCCTGCAGCGCGCAAAGCGGCCGAGGTGTCTTGAGCCCCCGACCAGCCGAAATCCATGGCATGGTTGTTGGCTCGCGTGAAATACTTCACGCCTGCCCGAGAGAGCCACTTCACGCTTTCAGGAGCCTGCCTGAGTGCAAAAGGAAATTTCGGAAATGCGCGGTGGGTGGATTTTGTCAGGCTCCCCTCAAAATTGACGACGTTGAAGTCGGCCCAAGCCAAAAGTGGTCTGAGTCCATCAAGAAGAGAGTCTTTCTGATCCACCGCAGGACTTTGGGGAGCCACCCAATAATCGCCGAAAAAACTGACTTTCATGGGATTCTGACATTCCGAATCCCACTGCACTTTGGTCAATGCAGCAGTCGGAACCGCCGAGTTGGAATTCAATTGAGCCGACGTTGTTGGAAGCGATTTGTCTGTCGGAGAAGGGGCCGCCTTGGCGTTCAACTTCAAGCCCGGAATCACGTGATGTCTGACGTTGAGCTGAGTCAAGGGCAGAGGAGCGGAAGGGCCCGCATGAGCATGCGACGATTTTTTCGCCGGAAGGACTCCCGCACTGGCAGCACTTCCCACGCAACAAAGAAGAAACAAAGTTGTGCTACGGAATCCGAGCACACCCACGCATTTTCCTCCCCAAGGAATCCGAACGGAGGTCAGACATTCACATCATCGTGTCCCAAAGGAGGTGCAGGCGGCACGGAAAAGTGGGCAGTGCTGCCAGAAGCTTGGCAGTCTTAGAGGATTCAGCCCTCACCCGTGTTCGGGCTGTCCGATGCATTGGCAAGGTCGAGGCTCATCAAATGCCTCATTTTTTCGATTTTTGTTCTGAGATATCGGGTGTTTTCACTTTGCATCAAAGGCTGCAGACTCACCCTCTCGGTGACTGCAATCCCCCCCGCTTCGAGGGCTTCAATCTTGGCGGGATTGTTGGTCAGCAAACGCACTTGATCGACGCCGGACGCTCGCAGGATTTCAACCGCGACAGAAAAATCACGCTCATCGGCCCCGAAACCCAAGGCAACGTTGGCCTCAACTGTATCCAAGCCGGCATCTTGCAAAGCATAGGCCTGCATTTTGGCAGACAAGCCGATGCCACGCCCCTCCTGCCTCAAGTAGAGCACGGCCCCAGAACCTTCGCGCGCAATTGCACTCATCGAATCCTGAAATTGCTGTCCACAATCACACCGCAACGAGGAAAAGACGTCGCCGGTCAAACATTCCGAGTGGAGACGAATGAGCGGGATGTGTCCCTTCTTGTTCCAATCGCCCATCCAGAGGAGCACGTGTTCCTTTTTCACGTCCACCTCAAGATAGATGGACATCTGAAACGGACCCCACAAGGTCGGCAGTCGGGTTGTCGAAACATGCTGCAATAAAGACATGAAAGACCGTCGCATCCTTTCCTGAAGAAGGCAGCTCTTCGGAGCGATATTGCACAACTAGGTGTGGGACAAGTGAAAGTCCGCCGGAAAAAAAAGCTGGCGCGTCGGCCAGCTCTCTGCTACCCACCCTAAGAAGCCTTAAAAAGTAGCGGGTATCGAAAAAAGAGTACTGTTTTTTGAAGGATACACCCAACACCATGAAGCAAAGCAGATTTCAAAAGACGGCCAAGAACGCCTTCTCGGTTCAGAGTTCCGCCGTCCTGCTCGGACTGAGCATTCCCGCTGTCCTGACCCATGCCGCAGGAGTGAGTCGGGAAGGATGGCTTTCGGGTTTCGCCTGGGCCATCCTCGCAGCATTGGCCGGTTGCATCACTTCGACTGTTCTCAATTGGGTCCCACTGATGAACACAGCCGTGCCGGAACGTTCGACTTGGACTCGAGCCATTGCTGCCGGTTTCTTGCTCGCACTTGCTTTGTATTTTCAGGGGCTGGCACTGTCTTCGCCGCTTTGGAGTCCATTTGTGACGCTGAGTTTCGTCTTTATCCCATGGGCACGCCAGCTGTGGAGAGACGTTTTTGGCGTGGAAGCTCTCTGGGGTTTCAGAGCGCGAATGTCTTCTTTTCTCTTGTTGGCAGCTGCGATCTTGTTTCTTTACCCTGAATTTTTAAGTTTTGCGCAGCGGCGGGAGCTCAGTTTGATTTCCCGCGATCCGGTGCGTGATTTGCAAAATGCCCTGTTGGCTCTTCCGCGTTGTCTGTCTTTTATGTCTGCATTGCTCTTCGGAGCGGCTTCGAGCTTGTTGCGCCCTCAGGATCGCTCCATTCCGAGCCTCACCTTTTGGAGCATTCCGGTGGCCGTGGCTGCCATTGTTTTGAGTCTCTCCGGATGGCTGGCTCTGCACGTTTTGGGAGAGCGGAGTTCGTTCATGGGTCAGTTTCATGCGCTGCCCAACCCTCGTCTCATGGCAATGACACCTGCATTTCTCTTTGGAACTGTTTTTCTCGCACTGAGGCCGCACATTCAGGTCAAAAATGCATTGCGAAGCGGCTTTGAAACAAGCAGCTGGTGGCAATCACTCGGTCTCGCTGCCGGCGCTGCTCTCAGTTTGATGATCTTTGCGCCGGTGCAAGTCCACATGACCGATCCTCTGGCCTGCTTCTCACTGCTGCTTGGCCAGTTCGTCTGCCTTCGCTTGAAGCAAAGCTCGGTGACCTTTGCTCCCGTTCTTTCTGTTCTGACCTCGACCGACGCTGATCTGCCACGCGCCCATTCCCAAGGGAATTGAAAACAACGAAAGGCCCGTCGATGACAACACAAGGATCCGGTCGCTCGGTTTGCGTCTTCTGTGGTGCACAAAAAGGCACTGACCCCGATTTTCAGAAACTCGCCCTTGAAGTCGGTCGCAGCCTTGCGCAGCGCGGCCTCCGGCTCGTTTACGGCGGTGCCAAAGACGGCCTGATGGGGGCTGCCGCCAATGGCGCATTGGCCGAAGGCGGAGACGTGCTGGGTGTCTTGCCCGCGAAACTCGCAGGGCGAGAGCTGGCTCACCCCTCGGTTCGCAATATGATCACTGTCGGCAGTATGGCCGAGAGGAAGGACATCCTCATGCGGGAGTCTGACATCTTCCTCGTTCTTCCGGGTGGACTGGGGACATTGGATGAACTTTTTGAAGTCCTGACTGCCAACACGCTCGGCTTCATGAACAAGCAAGTGATCATCCTGAACCAGAAGGATTACTACACTCCCCTGATTGCTTGGCTGGACTCAATTGCGATGTCTGGACTCAGCCGTCCGCCCGCGCAGCTCTTCTCGGTCACAGACAGCCTTGAAGGTCTGCACGAACTTCTCAGCTAGAACTTACCCCAACGGGCTTGCAGCTTCGGCACTTGTCGGGCAAGTTTGCCTGAAGACATGCTGCAGCGGAGCCCCGAATGAAACACCAGTGGACATTGTTCTCTCAACACGCACTCGTGTGCCTGTCGATAGCAGTCTTGGCTCTATCACAGGCAGCAGGCAGCGCACCGGCACTTGCTGACGGCGACCTTCCTGACGCCGGAAAATCCCAAGACACCCAGAAACTGGCCTCTGAACTGAAGAACTTTCAGGACAAAGCAAGCAAACACAATTCTTTCCGTGCCGATTTCGAACAACTGGTTTTCAGCGCGCTGCGCAAGAAAACGACCAAGAGCAAAGGCCAGCTGTTCTTCGCTCAACCAAAAAAATTCCGTTGGGAGATCGCGACACCGGGCAAAGAACTTTACGTGAACAACGGTGAGTGGTTCTGGAAATATGTTGAAAACACCAAACATGCGATGAGAATGCCGGCCAATGCCGGTGAGCTCGATTTCCTCGACGTCGTGTTTCATCTCGACAAGCTGCCCGAAAAGTTCAGCCTCAAAAAATTGAACACATGGCCTGATGAAGACGCGCAACAGGAAAAACAATGTCCTGCCAAGCACACCTGCTTCGCGCTGGAGCCCATTCAAAAAGGCGGTCAGAAATCGATTGCGCTTGCTGTCAATCAAAACACGGGATTCGTTTCCCGTCTTCGCATTGAATTTAAAAACGGCAATAAAACCAACATCACCTTCAATTCATTTTCTCCGGAAAAAGTGGCGAGCGACTTGTTCGAGTTCAGCCCTCCTCCGGGAACAGCCGTCGACAAGAGGTGAGCGGGAATGCTTTTTGCCGATTCCATGCAACAACTCAATTGGCGTATTCTATTGGATATCGGTCTGGTCGCCATGCTGTGCTACCAGATTATGAACGTGTTGCGCGGAACGCGTGCAGCGCAAGTGCTTGTGGGCATTGTCATCATTTTCATCGCCTATGCCTTGAGCGGATATCTCGAGCTCAACACACTGAATTGGATCATCTCTAAGTTTTATTCGTCCATCATTGTCGTCGTGATCGTTCTCTTCCAAGACGACCTGCGCCGACTTCTCACGCGTGTCGGTCGTGGACCATTCATTCAAGGGATGGATGAAGATCTCGGCGTCAGAGCGATTGACGAAGCCATCAATGCCGCACGAACGCTGAGCCATGAGCGCGCCGGAGCCATCGTCGTTTTTGAGCGCGGCATCGGCCTCGATCGTCTTTACGATCATAGCGTCAAGCTGGATTCATTGGTGAATGAACAAATTCTTCTTTCCATCTTCCAGTCCTTTTCGCCTCTGCACGATGGTGCCGTCATTATTCAAAAAGGTCGCATCAGCTGTGCTTCGGCCCAGCTTCCTTTGTCGAAAAATCCCAGCTTCAGCAAAAAAATGGGAACACGTCACAGTGCCGCGGTGGGCATTTCCGAAGAAACCGATGCTGTCGTCCTCGTGGTATCCGAAGAGACGGGCAACATTTCAGTCGCGTGGGATGGCCAAATGCAACGACAGCCCAATGCCGATGTGACACGGCGCCTGCTCATCAACCTTCTGATTCCCCAAACACGGGAGAAAGTGACTGGCTTCGTTCGTTATTCACAGTACATCAAACAACTCTGGTGGCGCCTGATCACAGGACGCCCCGAAGGTAAGCAGAAACCGGAATTCGCACCCAACACAAGACGCGCCGCATGGGGTGAACGCAGCGCATCACCGCGCACTGAAACGCGCTCATCCGTTGATTCCTCTCGGTTGGTAGCAACGAGCGGAACAGTCTCCACGCCGGGAAGCGACTCACAACGCTGGTCGATGAGTTTGCGCTTGCCACGTCACCCCGGGCCGCGTCCCCAGTCATCCATGTCAACCTCCACAACCGCGTCTGCACCACTGGCTCAGTATGTGGAGAGCCCGACACAGGATGAGCTTGCTCCCGAAGAAGCATCATCTGAGACTGTCATCGAGGACGTGGACGAACTCTCTACCAAAGCTGATCACCGCTTCGTTCCTCCATTGCCGCCTGAACCACCCCCGCGCGACGTGACCGTCGGCGGAGTGTCTTTGAATCCTCCCATCGATACGACGGACAGCGCTGCTTCATCGGTGAGTAAAAGCAACGAATCCGCTCATGAAACCGAACCAAAAGGGAAAGGAGAACCAACGTGACCAGTGGAACTCCATTCATCTTGAATCGCATCACCAACCTCTTCTTCAAGAACATTGGTATCAAACTCCTTTCACTCGGATTCGCAGTGGCTCTTTATCTTGTTGTCCGTAATCAACAGGTCCGCGAGTTCAACCGAACTGTCCGCGTGCGTCTGCACACAGAACAGGGCGTCATCGTCGTCGGCACTCCCGAACGGGTGGTGAACGTGACGCTGCGCATGCCGGACAATCTCTTCTCTCGCGTCCCCACAGAAGAAGAACTGACGGGTGAAATCGATCTGCGGCGAGAAAAAATCGGAAAAATGCGCGTGGCGCTCTCGGGGGAAAATTTTCCAAACCTCGACAAACGCTACTCGCTCACGATGCACGAGCCCTTTCTTGATGTCGAAATCGATCGGCTGGGAAAAAAGAGAATGGCCGTCAAAGCCGTTCTCCAAGGCGCTCCTCGTGCAGGTTTTGAAATTGGCCGCGTGACAGTGACTCCATCTGAGATCGACCTGACTGGCGGCCAGCAGGCACTCACCAAAATCGAATCTGTGTCCACCATTCCTGTCGACATTTCCAATCTGGGCGGAAAAGACTACACGGCTCAAGCCGGCTTGGCTCTTGATTTGGGAGGAACTCTCAAACCTTCAATCGACAAGGTCACGGTCAAGGTGAATTTCATCGAATCACAAACACCCTTCAAATAACGAAAACACTCGCAACACTGACAAGGACACGGTTGGTATGGGCAAGTATTTTGGAACAGACGGAATTCGCGGCGAAGCCAACACCGGAGCGATGACTCCCTCGATGGTGCTCCGTATTGGTCAAGCCTTTGGACTCGCCTTGCGTGAAAAGACAGAGCGTCCGCGCGTGATCATCGGAAAAGACACGCGAGTCAGCGGCTACATGCTCGAAGGGATCCTCTCCGCAGGTTTGTGTTCCGTGGGTGCTGATGTCCTGTTTGTCGGGCCCCTCCCCACACCGGGAGTTGCCTACCTGACCCGAGGCATGCGTGCCTCTGCAGGAATTATGATTTCAGCAAGCCACAATCCTTTTCACGACAACGGCATTAAGTTTTTCGACAAGAACGGCTTCAAACTTCCCGATGCCGATGAAGCATTCATTGAAAACATGATCGACGATCCGCAACTGGAAAACCGAGTGGTGAATGCACAGCGCATCGGACGCGCGAAGAGAATTGATGATGCCATCGGGCAATATGCCGTCTTCCTTAAGGAGCGTTTTCCCAAATCTTTGAAACTCGACGGCATGAGAATTGTCATGGACAGCGCACATGGTGCCGGTTACAAAGTCGGACCGAAAGTGCTGCGGGAACTGGGTGCCGAGGTTTTTGAAATCAACAACGAGCCCAACGGTTTCAACATCAACCTAGAGGCAGGAGCTTTGCATCCCGAACGCCTCAAGGAAGAGGTGCGGCGCTACCGTGCCGATATCGGCCTCGCTCTCGACGGTGATGCCGACCGGCTCGTGGTTGTTGATGAAAAAGGAAATCTCCTCGACGGCGATCAAATCATCGCCATGTGCGCGCTGGAAATGTTGTCCACGGGACAGCTTTCCAACAACAGCGTCGTTGTCACGGTCATGAGCAACAAGGGGCTCGACGCGGCACTTGCGAATGCAGGAATTCAGGTCTTCCGGACTCCCGTCGGCGACAGGCACGTGGTCGAAGAAATGCGCAAACGCAGCATTGTTCTTGGCGGCGAGCAAAGCGGCCATCTGTTGTTTCTCGATTCAAGCACTACGGGTGACGGAATCATCGCAGCGCTGAAAGTGCTCGAAATGATGTGCCGAAGGAATCGCCCCCTGTCTGCACTGGCTGAGGTGATGCAAAAACTTCCTCAAATCACGCGCAACGTCAAAGTCCAGCGCAAGGTCCCTGTCGAGCGGCTCCCTGAATTCTCTGCCCGTCTGGCAGAAATTGAACGGACACTGGGGAATGCAGGACGCATTTTGTTCCGGTATAGTGGAACAGAATCATTGGCGCGGATCACAATTGAAGGCCCCGATCAGGTGCAAATCAGGAGCTATGCTCAAGAGCTCGAGCAAGTCCTTCTTCAAGAGATCGCCCAATCAGACGGCTGAGAGAGCGACGCACGCATGACTGGCAGCACACGTACAAAATCTTCGTTTGAAAAGAGCGTCAGAAGTCTTTTGTCAGCTCCAATCAGTGCCACCGATCCGTTGTCCGGCACATGGAACAGGACTTTGCGACTGCACGTTCTCAATACAATCATCCGCCCTGCAAGGCGGGTTGAAAATTCTGATGTTGTGAGCCTTGCTGAGCGTCAGGTTGATTTGACTTTGGCAAAATTGGTGCGGGAAGGCCTGGGGCCCATGGGCCTCAAATCGGTCACCCATGACAATTCTTTTGGTCAACTCCACTACTACGACTCACAGCCCGGTTCCAACGAACCGCCTCTCGTCATGATCCACGGCATCGGCAGCAGCGGACAATGCTTCGCAATGCTTGCTCTTATGCTGATGAACAAGAGAAGAGTCGTTCTTCCGGATTTGTTCCATTTTTCCGGATTCAGCAAACCCAACAATCCTGTGATGACTCTCAAAGAGCACAGCCAATCCATTCATGAATTCGTTCAATCACTGTCGCCGTATCCGGCCGATCTCGTCGGCCTGAGTTTAGGTGGCTGGTTGAGCATGGCGTTGGCATTGGAAGCTCCCCATTTGGTCCGCTCGCTGGGGCTTCTCAATCCGGGAGGCCTCGGATTTCGCACACACTCTCTGAGAGACACTCTCCTGTATTTGAGCTGGAACAAATTCCACAGCTTGTATCCAGGTATCATGAGCGTTTATCCCTACAAAGGACTTCCATTCCTGAGCCCGCTCCTCAAGCGCGGTGTGTACAGGGTTCTCAAGGACGACAGTGTGCGGGACTTTGTCAAAACCGTCTCTTCCGGCGATTTCCTCGACAAAGAATTGCACCGCATCAAATGCCCCACTCTTTTGATGTGGGGCATGCAAGATAAATTACTGTCCGCCGAAACGCCGTTGGCGATTGTCAATGCCATCCCCCAGTGCCAAGGGTATTGGGTTCGCGATGCGGCCCACATTCTTTGTCTAGAGGCACCCTTGAACGTCTACGATTGTCTCGTCAGGTTTCTTGACCTTCAGCATTTTGAGGACAACAATTTTGTATCTTTGGTGCGTCGGACACACCGCCTCTACCCGATGCAGGCCATCAGCACCGGAGATTCTGACGACGTTTGAGGGGAATGCTATGTCAGCGCAGGATTCGTTCTTCACTCATTTCATGGAACATCTTTTCGCGGGAGCCCGCTTGCAGCGAGGCGAAGTGCGCAGTTTCATGGACAGCATCCTGAAATCGAGCCTCTCCGATGTCCGTGTGGCCTCCATTCTCACCGCCTTCCGTCTGACACCACTCACACAAGACGTGGTGATGGGAGCTCTCGAAAGCCTCAATCAATCGGCTCACTCGCAACACAAAAAAGAGACGGCGGGCAGCGCATCAGAGGAACCCGAGGCCACGCTCGTCGACAATTCAGGGACAGGTGGCGACGGCTCACACACCTTCAACATCTCGACGATGGCGGCCGTTGTTGCTGCCGCAGCAGGAGCCAAAGTTGCCAAGTTTGGGACGCGTTCTATTTCCAGCCGCTGCGGCAGTGCCGATGTGCTGGAGGCATTGGGAGTGCACCTGACACGCAGCGTGGACAGTTTGCATCACCAGTTGAACCGCACGGGACTTTCCTATCTTTATGCACCTGCTGTCTTTCCCGCCCTGCAGCATCTCAGCGTGGTGCGCCGGAGCCTCGGCTTCCACACCCTCTTTGATCTGTTGGTCCCACTTTCCAATCCCGCTCCACTTTGGGGACAGATGGTGGGGGTCTACTCAGAAGATATTCAGGTCCTCGCAGCGCGCTGTCTGCAAGACCTCGGGCGGAAACGCGCCTTGGTGGTCCACAGTGAAGATGGGCTGGATGAAATCTCTGTGTGCGGACCATCGCGCATCATCAAGGTTGTTGATGGCCGTCAGAGTGCCGAGATCTGGAGCCCTGCCGACTTTGGTCTTCCCACTTATGCGAAAGACTCACTTCAAGGGGCAGGAATTGAAGAGAATGCGCAATGCTTCAGACTCACTCTGCAGGGAGAAAATCCGGGCGCCGTTGAGGATGCTGTTGTCATCAATTCGGCGGCAACACTGTGGTGTGCCGGAGTTGTAGAATCCATTCCGCAAGGGATTCAAAAAGCGCGGAGCGTGCTTGCCTCTGGCCTGGCATCTGAAAAACTTGCACTTTGGCGAAAGGACTCCGGTGCATCAAGCGCTCATTGATTCATTTCTCGAGCTCGAACGCGCAGCTGCCGATTGCTTTTGGAAAAGCGAAAACCGCGAGGCATGGCGCGACGATCTGCTCCGTCTTCGCGAGACGCAAAATATTCTGCCGCTCAAGACCCAGTTCGACCTGAGCGAGTCCGCCCAACAAAAACAGAAAACACGCGATGGCTCTATCCTTTTGTGGGACAGCGATCTCATCCGCTGTCTGACAACTTCATCTCCCCCGACAAGCGATGAAGACTCCTTCCGAGCCGTCGTTCACACCCTGAGCGGAATGCAAAAACACACACTCACCGGTTTGTTTCTCAGGCCGGGTTTCTGGATGCAACCCACATGGCCGGAACAGGAATTTCCCCTGCGCACCGCGCTATCCCGAGCAAGAGAAAATGGTGCGTTCATCATCCGATGCGGGTTTCTGAGTCAGGCCTCCGATATTCTTTGGGCGGCCGATTTGGGATTTTCCGGAATCCAAATCCATGCTCAAGGGCTCGATTTATTTGAATTGCAATTGGCCATCGAATTGGCGCGCGACTGCCGCTTGTCACCGGTAGTTTCAGTGTCCTCATTCGCAGAACTCGAACTGGTTCTGCAAACGGATGCCCCTCATATCGCCCTTTGCCACTTATCTTCAACAGGCAAAGGCTCCACAACCCACTTCATGAGCGAGGGGCTGTCGAGAATCCCGAAGAATTGTTCGCGGCTTGTCATAGCGACGGCACTTCCGGCGAGTGAAATCAGAGCTCTTGGCAAATCAGGACTCGACGCTGCTCTCTTTTTCACAACGGCACAACAGCCGACAACTTCCGACCATTAGACGCAGCTTGCTTGTCAGCACACCAAGAAACTCAAAGGGTGCAAGTGTATACAGATTCGGTCACTCAACTTCGAGCTTCTTGCGTTGGGCCAAGAAGGCATCAATGCGCTGTCTCCAACCCTCAGACTCTGTCACCAAAGTCCCGCGTGTCGCAATGAACACGCCCACGCCGCAGAGCATCGTCACCACACACAAGATCTGTCCCATCGTCATGGAGTTGTTGAAATAGTACTTCAGCTGTTCATCAGCTTCGCGGAAGTATTCCATGCCGAAACGGTACAATCCGTAAAAGAAAACAAATGATGCACCAATTGTGCCCTCATGATGTTTCTTCCGGTTGATCAAAACGAGTGTCAGGAAGAGCAGCCATCCTTCACCCAAACTTTGATAGATTTGACTCGGATGCCGAGGCAATTCGCCTCCAGAGGGAAAAATCACTGCCCAAGGCACATGATCTGAAATCACACGACCATAGAGTTCGCCATTCATGAAATTGCCGATCCGCCCCAAGCCGATTCCCACTGGAACGGTGAAAGCAAGGCGATCGGACAAATGCCAGAAGGGAATACCGTGCTTGCGGCAGAAGAGCACAATGGCGATGATCACTCCTACGATTCCACCGTGGAAGGACAATCCTCCTTCCCAGATCTTCACCATATCGATAGGGTTCCTGACGTAAACATCCCAATTGTAAATGAGAACGTAGGCAGAGCGGGCACCCAGTATCATGCCAATCATGAGGTAAGCGATGAGTGAGTCGAGAAGGAGAGGCGTCAGCATGATGCTGCGGCGCCGGATCCAAGCTCGGCAGCACAGGTATGTGAAGCAGTACGCAAGAAGATACATGGTGGAATACCAACGTAGTCCCCAATCAATTCCTGCCTTGTGCAGACCGAACAACGCAGTGATGACCACTGCTGCTGCCACAAAGATGGGTCGCAAGAAAAAGACTCTTTGGAGTTGGACGTCGGCCAATGTGCGCGCACGAGGCCAACCCCAGAGAACTCCCAGTCCGGCAAGAAACAAAACCAAAAGGATGGCTATACCGAGAGGGGTGGACATCCAATCCAATTTTAAGCCGCGCACCGTGAAAATGAAGGGGCTAAAATGATGCACGAAGTATCCGGATGAGGCCATCGATACACTCCAATCCAAGGTGCGAACTGCAGTTACTCTATTTTTTTTTCGCGACTTCC
>JBEGJP010000291.1:0-24711 GCA_041184525.1 Pseudomonadota bacterium
GATTGGTTTCGACACTCATCGGGGCTGAGTCACGCAACGATGCTATCAAGAGTTTTGTTTCAAGCGAAATTGATGCCGGCGTGCAGCTGGGATTGTTTCGGTGGACACCGATGGCAAATCATAAAAAAGGATTGCTCCTCAGTTCGATGTCGCTCCAAATTATCAATCCCTACCGTGAGCTTCTCGACTCCGTTTTTCGGAAGACCTAATCTTATTCGCAAACGCCTTTTTTACAATTTTCAGGAACTTTTGAGGCAATCATTGCATTTCGAATTGCTGATGCCAGATCCTTCGTATTCTTCACGCCTGTGAATGTGAAATCGACACTGATATTCCCGCCGTCCTCTAATTTTTCGAGTGTCCGGCCGACCTTGACTTTCGCGCTTGGAACTCCGGTCGATACAAGACTGTCTCTGATGATTTGTGAATGTTTCTTTGTTTCTGAATCGATTCTCAGGAGATCCCACGAGCTGAGCGAGGACTGCAGGGAATTGCCCAAATCAACCAGAAATGCCTGTGATTCAGGTGTTAAAGTGGGGCGCCCTTGTGTGTCAATGTAGAAATTGAGCGTGTTGTCGAGCGCAAGCTTTATAACATCAGAGCTTATTGTGATGTTGAAATCTCTCTTCTTATATTCGACGACGTCTTTGACTTTGTTAACGACAGTCGTTTTGCGAATGACTAGCGAATCAGGCTGTCGAAGGGGGAGTCCGAATTGGAGACCGCCGGTGTATTGAATGTCAGACCAGTTCTTCAAGCCTAAGTTTTTCTGGACTTTAAAAACGAGCCGACTGTTCAGTTCTGAATTAAAAAATTGTATTCCGAACTGAGCACCCAAAGCCAGCGCTCCAAATTGCGTGGTGCCAGTTTTTTCTTCTGTATTGAGCGATTCTTCACTCAGATAATCCATTAAAGCAGGCATTCTCAATTGAGTTACCAAACCGATATAGGCATTGTCTGTCAGTCGATAGGACGGTGCAAATTGAAAAAAAAGACCTGAAACACCAATTTCTCTGTCACCATCAATCACTTTCTTGTTCGCATCAATAAGGCGCTCTTTTCCACGGACTTTGTATGAATACCAACCGATTCCTCCATCGTAGAGGAATTTTTCGTCCAGCAATCCGCCCAGAAGTTCGACTTCAAGAATGGAACCAGTCTTAATCCCAATGTTATCTTGATCCCGAGTCGGAGTTGCCGTCATCGAGCCGTATTCGGCACCAATGATGGCGCTGAATCCGCTGGAAAGTCCTTTAACTAATTTTTTTGACGTCGTGGTTTTTGATTCGACAAGTCTATCAGAAGTTTTCTCTTGTGCTAGGCCACGTCCGCTGCTTAAAAGCACAAATCCAGCAAAAACATACGCATTTAAGCTGTTATTTTTGGACGTATTCATTGCTGTTTTTCCTTTTCAGTGGGGTCGGCTTCGCCGGACGTGCCCTCTTTTTTAGCTGTGCCGAACAATTCTTGCTGAAGACGTGTCACTGAGCGTTGCAAAACTCGAGCATCCTTGACACCTTGAAGTTTCAATTCGACACGTCTGTTTCGGGCAAAATCAATGTCTGTGACTTCCGGATGTACCAGAAGTCTCTCTTCGCCAAGCCCTATTGCTGTAACGTCGGCCTCAGAAAGACCGGATTGAACCAAGACGCGTTTGACGGTTTCTGCGCGCTTTTGCGAAAGTGTTTTGTTGTATGCATCGTCTCCTCTCGAGTCAGTGTGTCCTTCGATCAGTAGACTTTTCCAGTCTTCTCTCTGCGCAGCAAAGATTTGTCCTAAGCCACTCACAAAAGCGGCAGACCTTTCGGTCAGATCTGAACTCCTAGTTCGAAAATTGATGGTTTGTGAATTGAAAATAAAACTGATATTTTCAACTTGAATAAGTTTTTGCTCACTCGTGGTGACAATTTGCTTCTGGAGCCGTGTCTTTGATTTGACTACTTTATTCTCTGTCACTTTGAGGTAGGGATCATTGAAAAGAGTTGAATAAGCTGCACCTGCCTTGATCACGAATGCGCTTCGCTGATTGCCGGTTGTCAAAAATTGACCCGTCAAAGAATACCGAAAAAAGTCCTCATCGGATCGTTTCTCGTATGAAAGTTGCGGACCGAGGAGCACAGCGTATCGAAGTCCTTCTTTGGGGACCGAGGAGTATAGAGCCTGACTTGCCCCGAAAAGCGCAGTGGATGAAAATCCGACCTGAAGGCTTTTTCCATCCAGCCGAATGCGTGCGTTGCCTTCGATGAGCGGGACCGTCTGTTGTGTCTTGTAGGGGGCTTTTGGATTCAAAGGGACCACAGGAGCGTTGGCAAAATCGTATGCATCGGTCGTCCCCAAGATGTCTCCGGAAACCGAACCAATCTGCACACCTGTAAGAACATCAAGGACCACTCTTTTGCTGAAAACAGATAGTCCGATTTTGGGTTCAAGAAGCCATCCTTGGCCGGCACTTTCAAGCTTGGAAAAGATGTTCCCGCTTGCTGGTGTGGTGGAGATGAGCCCAACGTCCACATGCGGTAAAATGTATGAAACCGCCGTTCCGCTTAAAATTCCCTTTGCCGTTCGCGTTGTCTGCGTTTGATTGACAGACTCTTGCTCAGGTTTTTCATTCTCACCTCCCGTTGTCGGCCGATCATTTTGTGGAGAGGCTGCTCCGTCATTCGAGGGATCATCAAATTGACCAAATGCCTGAATGTGCAGCGAGACCACCATTATAATTAGCAACTTATTACTTATCATCCTGGTGCGCATGCAATCCTCCGCATAGAGGCTCAAAATTGATTCGAAATTGAATTTTTCCGTATATCTCAATTGTCAGCGAATGAGCAGAGAAAACAATGGCATGAGTTTGACGTAAAAAAGGGGGAAGAGGCTTTGTATCCTCTTTCCCCTCCATGCTCATTGAGGCTTTGCTTAATATCAATGCTTAGACAGATATTTGCTCACACCTTCTTTCGTAGCCTTCATTGCGTCTTTGCCGGAGTTCCAGTTGGCAGGGCAAACCTCTCCGTATTTTTCAACGTGGGCAAGTGCATCTACCATTCGGATGGCCTCATCAACGTTGCGTCCCAGAGGCAGGTCATTCACGATTTGATGACGAACGACGCCGGCTTTGTCGATGAGGAACAAGCCGCGGTACGCAACGCCGCCATCGCTCAGAACGTCATAATCTCGTGCAATTGTTCTGTGCAGGTCCGATACCAAAGCATACTTCACCCCTGCGATGCCACCTTGGTCCTTTGGCGTATTGAGCCATGCAAAATGGGAAAACTTGCTGTCAATGCTGCATCCCAAGACTTCAACATCGCGTTTTTCAAATTCAGCCAGTTTCTCCTGAAAGGCATGCAATTCTGTGGGGCAAACGAATGTAAAATCCAGCGGATAGAAAAACAAGACAACGTTTTTTTTGCCTCGATAATCAGACAGCTGAATTTCCTTAAAATCGCCATTCACCACAGCATCCGCCTTGAAATTGGGCGCTTGCCGGCCAACGAGTACGCTCATTTTATACCTCCAAACATGAATGTTTTCATGACAGAACTGGATTGCGTTGAAGCGGTAGAAACGTTACTGGCGGTGTAAAAGGGAGTCAAGGCATCCTCCCTCAAGTTTTGGGTATTCGGGCAAGGAATATCGAATGGCGAGGCGGCCTATTCCTCGATTCCTGCGTTCGTGCTAGTGACTCTCCTGTTGTGAACCCGCCGTGTTGAGGGTGAGTTGTGGAGAACGGTGATTCGTTAGTGAAGCGGGATGCCGCGCCTTGGTTGCGCCGTCTGCCCAATCAATTGACCCTTCTGAGGATTGGCTGCATTCCGGCTGTCGTCTTTCTGATGAATCAGGGGCGTGTTGCCAGCGACGCTGAGCTCTCGCTCACTTTCGCAGCTTCGGATATTGCCGCGGGGGTGTTGTTTGCTTTGGCGGCGTTGACGGACTTCTTCGACGGCTGGGTCGCGCGGACATTCTCTGTCGAATCCATTTTGGGAAAATTACTCGACCCATTGGCCGATAAACTTTTGGTTGTCTCTGCACTGATTATATTGGTCGAAAAACATCGTCTCGCAGGCTGGATTGCTGTTCTTCTCATTGTGCGAGACCTCGGAATCAACGCGATTCGTCTTGCCGCCTATGAAGATAAAATCATGATTTCTTCAAGTTGGCTGGGCAAAACAAAGACTTTATTTTTAGATGTTGGCATTGTCGGGCTCACGGTATGGACCACTTGGGGACCATTCTCATTCGCTTGGTGGGGTATGCTATCCATGTGGATTGCACTCTTCGTCAGTCTTTGGAGTGCAGGTGAATATATTGTTGGATATGCCCGTCAGCTTAAAAACCGCAATCAATCAAACGAGCAGTCTATCGCTCATTAATCAAGAGATCGAAGTCTTTTTGAGCAGCGGGGTCGCCTCGAGAGAACTTCGATTGCTCGGTTCTTTGTCGGAGTCCCCCGAGTAAACTCCCCTCTGCGGTGCAGAGTTTTGTCTTCTGACCGTGTTCAGCAAGTTCATTGATCATTTCATCGGAGAGCAGGGTGATACCAGAGGCGTTCTTTTTAAAATACGTGGCACGCTTTTCTCTTTGTTCTTCCTTTCCGGCAGGCATTTCATCGCTGACACAAATGGCCCAAGGTTTTTTTTTAGTTGTTGAGCCTGCTTCGGATATTAAAAAATAGCAGTATGCGAGTTCGGTATGGTCCAATTTGCTCTTCGCATCGAGCTCCAATTGAAAAATCGGAGGTGGGAATTTACTCCGAAACCAGCACCAATCTAAGCGATTCATGGAAGGGCTCAGCGGACAGGGCCTTTCGTGTGGGCAAGGGGCAATGATTTTCTTTGTTGCCAAAGAAGTTCCTGTCAGGATGTGATCTCTCAATTCGGAAAGCCTTCGGGAGTGCGAGTCTTGCCCGGGCTCGAGGGCGAGCATCAAACTTGGTGTCTCTTTAGACATCGCTTCGATCAGTGAATTGAGCGTTGTTGCTTGGTGTTTTTGCGGAACTTCGTTCAAAACATTTGCCGCAAGAATAATATCGAATTTTTTTTGCTTTGGGATGGAAGTAAGTCGTTCGGTAACGAAATCAATGTCTTTGTTTTTGGATTTTTCGATGCATTGAATTCCGAATTGAATTGCTTTTTCAGATCGTTCCACTGCAGTGATTTCAATTCTCTTTGTCTTGATCGATACAGAACCGGCCAGAAGCATTTCAATGGCGATAAGAGTTCCAAAAGTTGCACTCAGCGGTCCTGCGCCGAAATCCAAGATTCTCAATACTTCGCGTTCACAAAGATCAGAGACAATATTTTCAATTCTTGAATTGATGAGGGCATGTCTGACGCGTTCGACGTTTGGAATGAAAAACGCCGAGAGGTAGCCAGAGAGGAATTTCTCATCCGACATGTAGTCTCTGTCGAGTGCGTCTCTGTTGAGATTGAAAATAGTCCATAATTTCTTCGTTTGATCCGAAAGCGATTGGATTGTTCGGGATCGTTTATCGAAGGAGTCTTTGATGCCGCAAATCTCAATCAACTGCCTTTCCCAGCAGTCAATCAACGTCGAAGGGGATATGAAAATTGTTCTTTTATTTGACGTATGCCAAGCGACTTCCTGAGACAATGCAATGCTCCTGTCCATCAGCGCTGTGAATTCCCAAGACGTGCTGGTCTGATTTGATACTGATACACGCCTTTTTGGTGGTCTTTCAAATTCGAAGAGAAGATGTGACTTCCGTCTCCTCTCGAAACGAAATACAAATCATCGGTTTCAATCGGATCTACTGCGGCTTGAAGTGCTGCAAAGCCAGGACTGGCGATAGGGCCGGGCGGCAGACCGGAAATCACGTAGGTGTTGTAAGGAGTCGGGGTTCGCAGATCCTCTTTCCGTATGTTTCCATCATACCTCTCCCAAATTCCGTAGATAACAGTAGGGTCGGTCTGAAGCCTCATTCCGATTCGCAAACGATTGTGAAAGACAGAGGAAATGTGAGGTCTTTCATCAGCACGACCAGTCTCTTTTTCAATGATCGAAGCCAGTGTGACAATTTGCAGAGGTGACAGGTTGCGCGAGGAGCCTTTGCTGATGAGTTCCTTGCTGAGGAATTTTTTACTTGTCTGGATCATTGTGTTCAAGACTTCCCGCGGTAAAACACGCGGATTGAAGGTATATGTCTCGGGGAAGAGAAAGCCTTCCACGCTGGGTGGGTTCTCAGGGAGTTGTCCAAGTAAATCAGGCTTGCGCATTTCAGCAAGCCATTCTTGCTTTTTCACTTTTGGAAATACGTTCTCAAGCCGCTCAGCGATTTGATAGATATTCAGACCTTCAGGGATTGTGAAGCTCAAAGTCACGGTTTGGCCCGATCCCAATATTGTTGCTATCCGAGCAGGCGAAATTTCTCCTTCAAACCGATAGTCTCCGGCTTTCACGGTCTCTTTTGGAAACATGAAGCGCCATCCGAGTTCAAACAATTTGGCGTGGGGTTTGATCAAACCCTTCTTGGCAAGGTCTTGAGCTACGGTATGCAGACTGGAACCTTCTCTCACTTCAAATTCGACACTCGACGGCAGTGCCCAACCCTCAGTCCACCAATTTTGGCTCCAAACGACCAATCCCGCGGTTGTTGCGATCAGTAACAAAACGAGTCCGAAAAAGGCCCTCAACATGGCGTAACCTCCAACCACACACTGATGCTAACCCAGAAAAAGCAGCCCATTGGTGCCGCGGCAGATTTGCCTACGTCAATCTCATGGCATCACTCAGACTCTGCCCCAAGACTACCGAAATGACCTCAAATTGCACTTGTGATTCGAGGGTACAGTATGGAGCTCAGACTCAACGAAACAGACCTCGCTCGTTTGATGGACGACCAAGCGGTAAGAATTGACTCAGTCGGGCGACTGCAAAAGAGAAATTTCATTCTTCAGCAGCTCTTATCTCGCGTTCAGGGCTTGTCTGATGAGGATTTTGAATCGGCCTTCACTACCTTTTCCTCGATGATTGCGACGCTCGAAGCAAAAAGGAAAAAAGCTGAGGAAGAAAAAGAGAGACTGAAAGGTCGACCGAAAGAACTGATTCAGGAGCTCAGCCACGGTTCTACTCAAAATCGAGGAAAGAAAGGCTGATCTCTGTCTGAGGCGTGGTTATCCTCAGAGCTCTCGGTTCAATTGTGTTTTCCTGAAAATTTCCTTCCCATTCAATTCGTGCCAAGGTTCGAGAAATAAAAAAGGAATCAGTTTTAACGACAGAATTCACTGTGAACGACTGTTCATTGTTCACTCTCGGTTTTAATTTGCTCTTCAATGATACGTTTTTATCTGGCAGCTGAATTTCATATGATTTTTCTGCCGCTGCGAGGTTTGCAGTTCCAGAGGCTTCAGGAAGTTTGTCTAGGAACATTCCTGAGCAAAGAAGGAGGCGTGTCCTTTGTGCTCCCAGCTGGCCAAGAAAACTCAACGCATTGAGGGTCGAGGCATCGAGCTGTGACGACGCATCGGTCTGCAGCAACCCAGATGAATCCAGCTTAAAATTAAGAACATCTTCACCAATGGGATTGAGAATCTGGCCATTCAGGTGGCCGCCGAAGTCCCAGACGCCTTCAATTTTGACCCCCCCAAATTTCTGGACCAGCAAATCTGCAGAGAATCCATTCTTGGGTTTGAGTCGACACGTGTTGCTCATCGAAAGCATAACGCGATTCAACCACTGGTCCGAGGGAGCATCCTCTCGTTCGAGCGTCACGCAACCCAATGTGAACAAAATATGAGAGCAGACACAAATCAGGCCTTTTGAATATTTCATGTTTTAGAATCCCAAAATCTTAGCCATCAGTTGCGTTGAAATCCTTTGGCCCGAAAGTGCTTCGAATGTGCGAATTCCAGTAGGTGATGTTATATTCACCTCCATCAGTCGGTCCCCAATGAAGTCAAGGCCTGCAATTTTGATCCCCAATTTCAACAGAAATTTTCCGATTCGAGAGGCCATCTCTTGAACCTCATCCGAAAGAGGGAGCAGTTGTGCGCTTCCACCTTGTGCCAGATTGGCCGCGATCTTGCCCTCCGCGGGAAAGCGCACGAAGTCAAAAACGACGTCTCCATCAACGATAAAGACTCGCCTATCACCCAAAGTGAAAATCTCGGGAAGAAAAGGTTGCAAAATAACTGATTTCATTAATTCCTGAGGATCAAGTCCTGTGGGCAGATTTGATAGCCATTGCTTGAGGGTTTCCAAACTGTCGAAAGAATGAATTTCCCTCCCGCCGTGGCCTCGCCACGGCTTCGAAATCAATTTGAAATGAAAGGACTCGAATTCAGGGACGGATTTTAAAGTCTCAAGGAATGACGACGCGGTTGAAAACTGTTCTTCGGCAAATTGGATTAAACTAGCAATTCTCTTTGACACAAGAGTGGGGACTACCGAATGAGCCGGGATAACCCCGGCTTTGGCCAATGTCCAAGGAGTTAATTTTTCGTGGTGGAGAAGGAGTGCTTCGCTCCTGTTGACGACGCGATCTACTGGTATTTGCGACATAAACCAGCAAAGGTCGACGTAACTTTCGTCAAATGGTGGGTCTTTTCGAATCAGAACCTTTTGATAGGAGCTCGCCGGTATTGAGGTCTTGTCGAGAATTTTAACTTCGCTCGAGGTCAGGTCGTTTCCTACCATTCGGATCTCAGCGGGATTTTGTACAACAAGAGCGCCGTTCAAAAGATCAAGGTTTGCGGGCGTGGTCCAATGCACTTGCAAACCGAGCTCTAAAGCTCCTTCCGCGAGAGCAAGCGATGAGTCGGAGTCGAACCGCAGCTTTTCAAGAGGGTCTCCAACGATCAGCACGGCCGTTTTCATCATTCAAAATCCTCAAAGGAAGAGCATCGAACGGGTTGATTTTCGCCCCAGACTGGAGAGAATAGCGCACTTGTCAGCAAGGGGAAACCAGACACATGTGGGAGATGCAATGATTGATTACAGGCGCTTGGGTGCGGTGTCAGACAAACCTCATACAGTTTTTGAATATGAAGGTCACATGGTCGCCGAGCATGTTTTCACTCGAGACGGATTTAGCGACCTCTATTCCATTTTGTACCAAAAGAGAGCCCCAACACATGAGGTTTCAGTCGAAAGTTACTCCTCAAGCAACCTTGGATTTCCTCATAGGCCCTCATCCTCGGAAGTCGAATTGAAACGCCGTCATTTGAAAACCCCCCTTCATCCACAGGGCGGACACTTTCTTGCATCACGGACGACTCTTTTCTTCAACGATGACTGCAGCATCGGAGTGGCACGACCCGATCAACACTGTCCTGATTTTTTTATCAATGGCGATGCCGATGAAATGCTTTTCGTTGCGCAAGGCTCCGGTACACTTCAGACTGTCTTTGGTGAAATTGATTTTTCAGAAGGCGATTATCTGTGTGTGCCCAAAGCGATTGCCTACCGCTTCAGACCATCGAAGCCACTCTACCTTCTATGTGTTGAAGCAAAAAAGGATTTTGGAATTCCAAGAGAATTCCGCATGGCGCAGGGTCAACTCAAACTCGATGCGCCCTACACGCATCGAGATTTTCGATCGCCCTCGAGACTGCTGAACCTGAGAGACGGCGAGAACCCCGCTTTTGTTGTGAAAAGAAACCAAAAGCTCACAAAACACCAATACACTGAATTTCCATATGAAGTGATTGGATGGGATGGCTGGTGCTATCCTTATGCGTTTTCAGTTCATGCTTACCAGCCGAAAACGAGTTCTGTGCACCTCCCGCCCACGGTTCACACCAGTTTTTCTGCGCGCGGTCTTTACATCATGAATTTCGTCCCGCGCGTGGTGGACTATGGAAAAAATGCGGTTCCTTGCCCCTATCCACACAGCAACGTCGATTGTGACGAGATTCTCTTTTACGTGGATGGACAATTCACAAGTCGTAAGGGGATCGGGCAGTTTAGCATCAGTTTCCACCCGGGTGGGATCCCTCATGGCCCTCACCCCGAGATGTATGAGAAGAGTGTTGGCTCCAAGGAAACAAATGAACTGGCGGTGATGGTGGACACATTTGCGCCCCTGAGAATGTCTGAAGCAGCTTCTAAATTAGAGGACACGAACTACCATTACACTTGGAATACGAAAGAGCATCTTTGAGACGGATGAGGAGGTGACATGCAAGCTAAATTATCCCTCGGACTCACTGGAGGCGGCACAGCAGGGCACGTGTTGCCCCACTTTGCGGTCGTGTCCAATCCGGATTCTCCTATAGGCTCACTTGTTGCGTCAGGCGAACTGCAGGTGGTTTATTTTGGAGGTCGCGATGGAATGGAGCGTGACATCGTATCGAGGCAACAGCCTTCGTGGCGTTATATTCCCTTGCGGACCGGTAAACTGAGACGTTACTTCAGCTGGCAAAATTTCCTCGATCCCTTCAACATCGCAATTGGTTTTTTTTCTGCATTTGTAGCATTGAGAAAACATCGCATCGCATGTTTGTTCTCCAAGGGCGGCTTTGTGTCCGCTCCCGTCGTTTGGGCTGCTTGGCTCAATCGGATTCCCATAGTCATTCATGAATCCGACGCCACGCCCGCTTTGGCGACGCGTCTGACGCTTCCGTTTGCGAGGCGTGCTCTTGTGTCTTTTGAAGAAACCAAAAAATGGATTCCCGAGCAATTTAGGTTCAAAGTAAGAACATCCGGTCTTCCCATTCGCTCGGAGTTGATCTGCGCCGACAAGCTCGAGGCCGTGAGATTTTTTCGATTGAATCCTGACTTGCCCACACTTCTCGTGTTCGGTGGGAGTTTGGGTGCGGAGGGCTTGAATAAGCGCGTCGTCCAAGCGCTCCCGTTTTTGTCGGGCCGCTGGAACGTGATTCATATCGTGGGTAAAGGCAAAACCGTGAAGGTGGATGCGGGCGAGTCTTACCGTCAGTATGAGTTTTTGAACTCCGAAATGGCATTGGCCTACGCTGTTGCTGATTTGGCTATTTGTCGTGCGGGTGCGTCATCGATTTTCGAACTTGCAGCTGCCAGAATTCCCATGATCCTCGTGCCGTTAGGTTTGCACCAGAGCCGCGGCGATCAATTGGTCAATGCGAAAATATTTTCAGAGAAAGGCTGGGCCAATTGGATCCCAGAGTCTGAACTCACTCCTGAGCGGTTGATTTCGGAAGTCGAACGGGTTCACGCTCAACAGGCTGACATAGAAAAGCGGCTTGAAATGGCACCGGGTGTGAATACCGCAGCACGGGTTGCAGAGCTTCTTCTATCGTATGTGCGTGGAGAGGCAGTTCCGGAACCATTTGGGAATTGATGTTATTGCTCTAAGAGGCGTTTCCCCGTGTTCAGTTATAAAATCAGTGATATATTTCTCTCCCATCAGGACGTTGACGTTCCTTTGCGTGAAGGAGACGTGTTCGAATTTGCGAGGTTTGTGGCCCAAAACCTGCATCCTTCGGATTGGATTCTACTTGAGGGCGATCTCGGTGCTGGAAAGACTTTTTTTGTTTCGGAGCTCCTGAGAGCCATGGGTCGCGAGGGTGGAGCTGAAAGTCCTACGTTTCCAATTGTGAACGTCATTCAAATGCAAAACGTTTACAACGGAATTTCAAAGATCTGCCATCTCGATCTCTATCGACTGAAAGCTTCCGACGAATTGCTTCAACTGGGGCTGGAGCTTGAGGTCACAAATCAGAGTCTTGTACTGTTGGAGTGGCCTGAAAATCTAACCTCTGACGGTTGGGAAAAATTCTTCGCATGGACGCGATGTAAAAAACCAAATCGTGCTATTTCGGTCTACATCGAGCGTTCTCAATCGCCCGATGAAAGAATTTACAAACTTCGTTTGCTCAAGAGTCCAGAATGGTGGCGGGATTTCAATTAAAATCCCCGTTCGTTTCCGTGCAGAATAATATGCAACCTTGGAGTGAGCCTCCATCCATGTTCAATACAAATTTTCTCGAGCCAAGCACTCTCGAGTTGGTTTTTTATGTCAGTTCCCTCTGCCATTAAATAAACAGAGTCTGCTGGGATTCGATACGTCTTACAAATCATCGAAACCTCTTCAACGTCGACATCTGAATCCAGTTTGCGAATAACAAACTTGAAATTGACCTTCACTCCAGCTTTGCACAGATCTGACCAGTGCTGCAGCGCGTTCGGAAGAAGCTGTTGTCCGGCATTATTCCCTTTCGGGGAGATGTTCCATTCCGCCATCAGGTAATGCTGTTCGGTGAATGTGGCGTGGAGCAAGTGTGGGATCTGTGTTCCGTTGCTTTCAACTTCAATTGAATGGCTGTGATGCAATTCTTCAATGAGCGGTCCAATGTTCTGGAGCGTGGGTTCTCCACCCGAAAGAACGATGTGCCGGATCGTGCGAAAAGTTCTTATCTTTTCTGAAATCTCGGAATGCGTCGCGTGAAAGTTTTTTTTTCCTTTCAGCAAACTTTCCGAGGTCTTAGGATCGCTTGTGACGGTGTGAGTGTATGGTGTATCGCACCATGTGCATCTGAGGTTGCAGATTTGCAACCTGACGAGGACGCTCGGTGTTCCTAGGCGAGGGCCTTCTCCCTGAACACAAGGGTATATTTCATTCAACAAGTATCTCAAATTTGAAATCATGGAGAGATAGCGCCTTTGTTGAGTCCCTCGAACGCGCGGATTGAGATGTTTTCTGCCGAAGAGAAGCAGTGCCGGTGAATCCAAGCTGAAATATTTTCAATTGTGCTTTCGGTTGTCATCACAAGGAGCCTGTCTTTGGGTATGCAAGCAACGACAGAACCCTGTGTTCCCGTGTACCGGATCCATTGGTACTGTTCGGTGTTCATTTCATTTCCATTGATTGCATCACGATAAAGGCTGGCGTCGATGTCCTCAAAGCGACAAAGATAATCTTCTGCGATGAGGTATTTTCCGTTCAACAGATCCGCCACCTGTTCTGACGATACGGGACTCAGTATTCCATTTTCATAAACCTCAACAACATTGCTGTGGCCATGAAATCGCTGACAATTGCCGGCGTGCAGCTTGAGACTGTGAAGGTAATTGAAAAAATTTTTTGATTGGGCCTCGGGGTGATCATGCAGAGTGACTTTGACTTTGGTGACGTTCTCGGGACTCGAAAGCTGAATTGTCGCTGCAATGTGTTCTTCCAAAGGTGCTTTGACTTCATCGCAAAGAGAATTGAAGACGTTCGCCGTAAGGAGGCAAAGAGATTCTTCGTATGTGTCCAAAAAGAATCTGTTGTCTGGGCTGCATGTTCTATCTGGCTGGCAAACATACCGTCTGTCCGAAGTCATTGGCGCGTGTTCAGAAGAAATCAAGAGTCGATGATCGAAGAACGTGTCGACAACTTGTTTGGCAAGCTTCTTGGCTTGCGAAAAGTCCATCACCACACCTTCAGAGTCTGTAGTTCCCTGCCACTCAAGGTCCACGTTCCATGAACGGCCGACAGGTCCAAGAGTGGGATGCCAAATTGCGCAATCGAGGACGGTCGCGTTACGAATGAAAATCTTTGAAACTGTCATTCCAAGCCTCACAGAAGAACCTCTGGAATCACTAAATTCCAAGAGGTTTCGGCGTCTTATATGAAACTAAAAATGCTTTCAACCCAAAAGTTTGAGAGCGAGCTGGGGGACTTGGTTGGCTTGGGAAAGGACTGCAACACCCGCCTGCTGGAGGATCTGTTGTTGCGTCATACTAGCAGATTCCTCAGCAAAATCAGCGTCTTTGATTCTTGACTTAGCTGCGTCCAGATTCTCGATTCTGATACCGAGATTGTTCACCGTGCTGAGGAGACGATTCTGAATGGCACCCAACGATGCTCTATAAGAGTTCACTCTCTCAATGGCGTCATCCAGTCGGGCAATGCTCTGTTGAGCCTGTTCCTTTGTATCAATCCTTGTTCCGTCCGGATTTTCAGTATTTCCGATATTCAGAGAGTTGGGCCCGTCCGTCAGCGCGTTCATATCTTGAAGGTCGATCCGGATGATATTGGTTGGGTTCCTGTTCTCTCTTCCATCCAGCAAGGGATGCCAATCAGCACCCACCTGAATTTCCAGAGGAGCTTCATTGCTTGCCGAGTCTATTTCGTCGGGGAGGGGAGTCTGCCCTACCAACAACTTTGTGCCGTTGAAATCTGAAGATGTTGCTATTCTGTCGACTTCATCTTTCAGCGCAAAGAATTCCTTTTGAAGAAATCCGCGCTCGGTCGGACCAATTGTGTCGCTCGCTGATTGAACGCTCAGTTCACGAAGGCGGGTCAAAATGTTTGTGATCTCATTCAACCCACCCTCTGCAGTTTGAACGAGACTGATACCATCTTGTGTATTGCGCCGAGCTTGTTGCAGTCCTTTGACCTCAGCCCGAAGGTTCTCGCTTATGGCAAGACCAGCAGCATCGTCCGCTGCCTTGTTGATTCTAAATCCACTGGACAGGCGTTCCAAATGCGTATTGAGGCGTTGAGTCGACAGACCCAACTGCCTCTGGGCGAAAATGGACTGTACGTTGGTTTGAATTCTCAGTCCCATTGACTCTCAGGCCCCCATACCCAACGTGCCGGCACCTGCAGGGGAGTTTGAATTCTCCATCGCATTTAGACCTTTCTTAAGTCTCATGGAGATTTCAATCACCTTGAAGGCTTGAGAGCGCATGGACTCGATTTCGTCCTTTGCTTCCCAAGTCAGGCCCTCATGCACGGCTCGATTTCGACTGTCCTGAAGTGAATGAATCAATTTTATATATTCGAAGAGAAGAGTGTCATTTGCAAAAGAAAGATTGAACATTCCTTCCAATCCGAAAGGGCAGCTCTTCCTTGCGGTGACGAGAAAGAACAGCGCGAACGCCTTGGGTCCGTCCAATGTGAATCTCTTTCCGGGTCGGTAAAGGCATATAGCGCGAAGCATCTTTCGCAGTTTGAACTTAGAAAAGTAAGGAATGGTTCTGATGACAGGAAGGTTAGCCAAGCAATCCTCAAATATTTGCATCTTTTCTGGAATGGGTCGGGCATATCCCAGAATGTCCAGCTTCCGTGAAAGCAGGCCCTTTCTTAGAATAGCGTCAGTGAAAGGCTCGAAGGTATCCCGCAAGACAAGTTCAACCGCCTTGCAGTGCATGTTCACGATCGGACTCAAATCCATGCCGCCTTGGCTCCAACCCCGACTTTGCATCAGGATCGTTTCTGCAGTTCGTAACGCAGAGCGCGCATCAATGTTGAGAAGATCAACGTCCGGCAATAAATTTCGTATTATTGTCTCAACATCTGGCCCGCTGATTCTGACGACTGTGCCATCAAGAGAGGCGCTGTTTTGACTTCCGCTCTCATCGAGCAATGCTGCAACTCGTCCTACCGCGTCTCTGACGGCATCATCAATATGTTGAGGCAAACGCAATATTTCAAGCGTCTTGAGCTCTTGAAGAATTTCGGAAGGATTGTGGATTGAAATCTCTTCAAGAATATTCAATTTCAATTCGTCGGGAATTGCGTTTCTCCCCACACATCGGATCAGCGCCTGTTGAGCACGTGGGTGCATCGAGGGCAACAGTTCGCGAATCGTCAACCCTACAAAATCCGAGTCGATATGTTGCAGGCCCTGATAGAGAAGCGTCTTCACGGAATCATCACTTCCAATTTTCGCGAGAGCTTTTGCGACCCATCGTTTTTCTACGTGGGGCGCAGTGCGCATCGACTCTTTTAATAGATTTTCAAAAGGAGTTATGGATGCAGGACCGATGAGATTTCTCTTGAGAAGGTCATCTTGCAAAATGCCGAAAAGAATGGCACCCCAACGGGCGACAGGATGATCAACTACCACCTGACCAGACCAATCTGAGGCGGGTGAGTCGACATCATCAGCTTCCTGAAGCTCTTCACTTGATTCTGCTTGCAATGAAGTAACGTTACGATTCGGGTCAAGAAGTTCGGTCAGTGAAGAAAACTGCAGAATTTTCTCAAAGGCCTGTTTTTGTTGAGGAGCTGAAGCTGCAAGTATCGAGATTGCCACCATGCGCGCCAGTTCGATTCCAAATTTATCAGGATCCGAGTGGCTCACTTTTGAGCGCGCCGCCTGCTCAAATCTTTCAATAAGATCGATATGAAACCTGTCATCCACTTCATGCAGATGAGCTGTTGCAATATCAATCCACGAAACCGAGTCAAGAAGTCCATTGAATAAATTGACGGGAAAAATCTCTTTGTGATTCGATCCCATGATGGAGGCGATAAATTTATCCCGATTTGCAGAGCGATTGTCCTTTGACTTACTGATTTGCTCTTCGATCTCATTGCGGATTTTATCGAAAAATTCACCGATTTTGTGTTTTTCAGTGAGGCTTTCAGAATTGGCCTCCAGTGCCAGAAAAATTCCTATCAGCAGATTCAGAATAAGATCTCGGTCAAATGATTTGATTTGCTCGAGCCATTTCGGAAATTCATTTAAAATTGGGAGCAAATCTTTATCTTCTAAATGAATTGCAAAAAGTTCAGGTGATTGGGAATGCCAAAACTCTGCATGTTTAAGATTGAGTATGTTTTTCTTGAACGTAGGAATGCCCTGCGGACAATAGAGTTTCCACAATTCAAACAATTTCTGCTCTTGAGCGTGTTTATAGAGTCTCTCAATTCCGAAAACTGAATGACCTGCCAGCCATTCGATGCAGCTTTTATTTCCTAACTTCAGGACTCTTTCTGTTAACGTCGCCGGTTCAGGGAGTGCTCCTTTTTCGTCAAGTCCAGCAAGACCATTGACGAGTTCAGTATCCGAAAAACAGCCGTAACCGCAGTAGGTCGGATCAAAATGGGAGAAGTTGACAGACCAAAATTTCTCTGCGGAGAGGGCTGGATGGGTCGCAGAGTCATTTTCCGCCAGACTGGCAATGTCTTTGAAGCCCCAACTGAGCAGTCTTCGCAATTCAGGAATGGTAATACGACTGTGAATGGACTTGAGGTTTTCAATGCATGCCATATCACCTGCGAAGAACAAATACGTCAGCGCAGCAACAGCGGCTTTTCGGTCCATGTTTGTTGCGTCGATGTGACTAAAGACAAGTTCTTTCGAGACGTTGATTGCAGAGTCGCTCAAGACACCGTGGCGATAGAGTGCATTGAACGATCTTGCAAGGTAAGCATCCGAGAGATCCGATGCGAGAGTCGGAGCCAGTTGTTCTGAAATTCGTCCGTCACAAGCCTCTTCGCTATAACGAGCCAAACAGTAGAGGATGCGCTGCGGTCGTTCTGGGCTCTTGAGATAGTGGAATGCGCGGTGCGCAATACTGCGTACCCGCGATCGAGTCATCGCATTTATTGCATTTCCAACGACATCTTGTTCAGCATCGCGGAGAAGATAAGTGCATATTGACCAACTCGAGTCGGGAGCTGCACTGATCTCAAGGTGGGAGGCCAACTGCACCCGCTCGAGCCTCGATGGCAGTAGAGACAGAATCGTCCAAATATCTTTTCCGTTGTCTTGTGCAGAAACTGTTACGGCACTGTCATTTCGTGACAGGAACTTGCACCGTTCAGACTCCAGCTCAGCCGTTAAATAGTCATCAATGGGCTTCCGTGCCTGCATCTTGTGCCCCCAGATTGACTTCAGTCTACTCGGACTGAGGCACTCTGGTTTGCGCAGAATTCGCCTGTAGGTCAAAATTGCGTGGGCAAAATTGTATCAACCGGTGTGATGTAGGATGTGTCCATCTGCGCGAGTTGCAGTTTGCCGCTGATATCCCAATTGACGGCTTGCCAACGAGTGAATTGGTCAATGACCCAGATGCCAGATTGTCTGCTTCCATTGCCACTTTTTCCGTTTCCGCCAAATGGGAGATGTGCTTCGGCGCCCGTTGTACTATTGTTGATGCTTGTCATGCCCGCATTGATTTCGGTCTTAAAACGATAGGCCGTCTCGATATGAGTCGTATAAATTGCAGAACTCAAACCAAATCCGGTTCCGTTGGCGAGCTTTATCGCTTCATCGATTGTGCCATATGACATCACGTTGATCAGAGGACCGAATGTTTCAGTTTTGTAGATCAGGTCTGTGGCTTGAACATTGTCCACAACGGTTGGAAAGACATATAGACCGGCGGATGAGTTGCCTCCAAAATGGGACCAGCTCGTGTCTTGAGAGATTCTTCCGTTTTGGGTTGTCAGAACTTTATGGTGTTTTTCAATGAGAGTTGAAATGTTTTTGAGATGATTATTTAGAAATTTTTCACTGATGAGCGGTCCGTAAAAAACGTCGTTCGATCGCGGATCACCAATTTTTATTTTTCTCATTTTTTCTAGAAACAAAGTCATGAACTTTTCTTTGATGTCCTCGTGCAGGATCAAATTTCCCAATGAGGTGCAGCGCTGGCCTGCCGTGCCAAAGGCGGCCCATAGACTTCCTTCGACTGCCGCCTCCAAATTTGCATCGGGTGTTACAACGAGTGGGTTCTTGCCGCCCAGCTCAAGGCACGGATTCTGCAGATTTCTTCCGCATATCTCCCCGATTTTGCGTCCCACTTCTGTGCTGCCCGTAAATCCGAATTTGTCGATCAAACCTTCGTCTATCAACTCAACAAGGGCGGAACCGGTCTTCAAGCCAGTTCCGAGCAACAGGTTGAAGACTCCTTTGGGCAGGCCAGCTGCGGTCAGGAGCTTCAGGAACGCAAGCGATGTTTCGGGTGTGTCTTCGGACGGCTTCCAAACGCAGGTATTTCCGCAAAGCAGAGCGGGTACAAAGTACCAGGCTGGCACCGCCACAGGAAAGTTTCCGGCGGTGATACAAGCAAAAACTCCCACGGGACGTCGGTAGGTGAAGAGTTCTTTCATCGGCATCTCGCTCGGGATAGTTTGTCCATAGAGGCGCCGGCCTTCAGAAACGAAAAAATGGCATGTATCGATGGCTTCTTGGACATCACCGAGCGCTTCTCGAATAGGTTTTCCCATTTCCCGCGTCACAAGTTGTGCAAGCGCGACCTTATTCTTTTCGAGTAAAAGAGCAAAGTTTTGAAGCACCGAGGCGCGAACAGGTGCAGGTGTCGACGACCACTTTGTGAAAGCCTCCCTCGCAGCTTGGCATGCTTGACGGCATGTGTTTTTGTCTGCGCTCGAGTATGTTCCGACGATATCTGAAGTGTCTGTCGGATTAGTGGACTGAAAATTGTCTAATTCAGATTTGCATTCATGGCCCGCAATAATTCCGCATGTCACATTCATTTCATTCTCCTTGGTTAGAGCTGATCAAGGGTAATCACTTTGTCTACGAACTTTTGTGTCATGGGTCTGTGGGCCACAAATATTTTGATTGATTTTTCACTTTTCGACTTGAGTTGATGAAGAAGTTGTTGCTCTGTCTGTGCATCCAACGCCGATGTCCCCTCATCAATAAGCCATACGTCTGGTTCTGAGAAGAATCCGCGGGCGAAAGCGAGCCTCTGTCTTTCACCACCCGAAAGCGTCAAAACTGACGCATCGACAGAGAGGTTACTGAGGCAGGCTTTTTCCAATGCCGTTCTCACTCGAGTCAAATCGGTCATGCACTTGGAGTCCCATTTGTGAGGATAACAAACATTTTCGCCGACGGTGCCCGCAAAGATGAATGGCTCTTGTGTCAAATAAGCAACCTCAGCAAAATCAGAAAGTCTTGGATTTTCAATGATGCGACCATTCTCAAGTTCGATCGAAAAATGGCCTTTGTCTGGCGGCTTGAGTCCGCAAATACTTTCGAGAAGAGTTGATTTTCCTCTTCCTGAAGGGCCTTTGACGAGAATGTTTTCTCCGAAATTGAATTCGAATTTGAGATCCCTGAAAAGATATTCACCTTCGCTTCCTTGACGTCGAATTGCGACGTCATTCGCTCTCAGTGTCCTCTTCAGTGATAACATATTTTCGGTTTTTCTTCTGCTCTCTTTTGTTTGTCGGTTCTGTTGTGAGCCGATCTGATCGAGAAACTCGAACATTCGGTTGAGTGCTGCGCTGCCCTTCTTTGCTCCGTTCAATTGGTTGACAGTGGTTTGGAGTGAATTGGAAAGCTGAACGACTGTCACGAGGAAAGCTGTGAGGATTGTGTTGGCGAGAGCCCCTTCATGAACTCGCCTCAACGCAAGGATCAAAACACAGGCCCCGGCCGCAATGCCAAGCCATTCGACGGTGGGTGATGACATGGCTTTCGCCCGAGCAGACCTTCTCCAAATATTGAGAATCGTCGAGTTAGTTGAGTTGAATCTCTTCAGTTCCGTTGGGCGTGAAGAAAAAGATTGGATGGACTGCCAACCGCGCACCTTTTCGAGGAAAGATTGCGAGAGTTCGGTTTGAATCCGAATTCCTGTTTTTGCCAATTTGCGAAGGTGATTTCCGGTGAGTCTGATGATGAGTCCTATGGGAAGAAATATCGAAAAGAATAAAACAAAGAGTTGTGTATCCAGCAGTGCAAGGAAGCAAAAGTAAAAAAAGCTGTTTGCGATTTCGGTCGGTATGCTTCCGCAAATGCGTGTGAAGCTCTGCCGTATTTCTCTTGCATCATCTCCGAGGAACTGTGCGAGCAATGAGGCATTGGATTCTTTTGCTTGAGAATAACTCGAATTCAGATAATTCTCGGCAACTGCGGAGCGCAAATCGCGGCAGTATCTTTCGCCCATATCTTCGAGAAGATATTCCTGAAATCCCTTCAGGAAGTTTGCGAGACAACCGGTCAAAAGCAAAAGGATTGGAAAGTACCACCTCTGATATTCGACGGTGAGTCCATGTTCCACTGAGCTGTTTCTCACAAAGGGACTCAACCATCGGCTGGCATGTTCACCCAACAACTCTTGCCACGTCAGCTGGCGAGGTTCTCCTTGAAGCTGCGAAAAGGCGTAGGTCACCAGCAAAACCAGCGCCATACTTGGAATGATCGCCGAAATACCAAGAAACAGCGTGCAAATGTAACGCAGCTTAAACGATTGAACCACCCGTAACCATTTGTACTTATGGGCTCTATTGTGAATCGCTATCGAGCTTTTCAGTGCATCGGAAAATTTGCTCAAAAGTGCTCCTCGATGCATCCACTCCGGTGCAATTCAAGATAATGACTCATGATCCGGCAAAAATGACCGATCCAATAGTGAGGGTCGGAGAAAAACCGTGATGACCATTTTTAGGAAATTTTTGCGTGACTTTCCAGTTCGAGGGCCTGAGTTCCCCCGAAAGATGGTCTGGATGGCTTTTTTCATATGTATGGTCGGCTTGGTGATGGTGCGACTCGTCAAGCCCCCGCAGCAGACCAGAGTCCAGCTCGCAGCGCGGCGTGAAGAAAGCCGCACCGGTTTGGAATTCCCGTCCCTTGAAGATGCAGGCGATGAGAATTTAGCAAGACTTCAAGCCATGAATGTTGCGCCCGTCACAGATGGAGGTCTCGCCATTCAATGGTACCTCATGAGCTGGCCGAACCAGTGGTTTGAAAGATTCCCACTCACAGTGGACCAAAAGTTCGGAAATGCGAACCCGCTTCAATATGAAGAGACTCTCTACTGGAAAAAAATGCCAAGAATATCTGGTAAAGCACCTCAGACGTCCTTGAGTTGTCCACTTGCGAGTCCGACGACTCCCTCGACGTTTCGGTTGTGGGACTCCACCATTTCCACCTCGGGAGAACATTTAGGTGAGCTTTTGTTGAGCGACAGCATGGTGGATACCAGCCATCGGGACCTTTTGAATACGGTCCATTTCGCGGCGCCCAAGAAGGGTGTCACGTTGCCTCCCGACCCGCATGGCACCCATGTGGCTGGCGTTGTTTCAGCCTTGCGCAATGGTGAAGGAGTCGTGGGCGTTATCCCGGGGCTGCAGATTCGCCTTTTTCCGTTGCCGCTGCGACAAGTCAAGGATGGGCCTCGTGTCATTGGGGATGAAATTTTGTCCAGTTTGGATGCCATTCAGGCAGTGCTCCTAGCTCAGCCTGCGACGCAAGAGAAACGCAACAGGGTTGTTCTTCTCTCTTGGTCTCTGTTTGAAAGTGATGGCCTCGACCAAATGTTCCTCGAAGAATTGAGAGCCAAAGTGAGTCAGATTCTGCAACATGATGTGGCCGTCGTAGTTCCTGCTGGAAATTTTGAGGGTGGCAGAACAGACCAAGGAGGGCGGGTATTTCCTGCTGCTTGGGCTCAAGAACTGCGTGAACAAAGAGGCGTCCTATTGCCGGTGGCGTCACTCAACTTTTGCTCTCGACCCTCTTGGTTTTCAAATTTTGCCGTTAATGACCTTGGAACCGTACTTTTTGCCCCGGGTGAGCGCATTTACTCGACTCTCCCGAACAATGACTATGGGTTCTTGTCCGGTACATCTGCTTCGGCAGCTCAAGTAGCAGCTGTTCTTTCAATGACAGCGTTTCAATTCCCTGACGTCGAAATGAAGACTCAGGTTCACACGTTGATCAGAACATCGAATCCGCTGCCGAATCAACAAAGTGACCGCATGATCTCGTTTGATGCGCCGTCGCTTGTTCAGGGACTCATGGCTGAGTTCGGCTGGATTGCTCGACATTGAGACTCAGAACGTCCGAACGCGAAGAAGTTTTTTTCTTCCGGGCGGGATGCGCAGTCTCCATTGAGTGGGTCCGAGAGCATTATCAGCCAAAATTTTCAAATCCACGTCAGTATCCGAAGGCACTTGAACTCGGGCGAATTGCAAATTTGCAGGGAGCAGGGTCCAACTCCGAGTGTCAGCTCTCTCGGTTGCAAAATTCGCCGCCATGACGGCCAGGTTTCCAAGTTCACCGAGGTGCTTACGAGCAGCTTGACGTGCTTGTTCTTTGATAAAAAGCCGCGCAGTCATCTTGGCAAAATCCTTCAACCGCCGGCGCTCTAATGCATTATGAGAGAGCTCGCCGATGTCCGAACTCATAACGGATGCACCACAAGCTTTTCCATTACAGAGGATCCGGGTCGACGATGAAGGCGAGGAGATGTGTTGATATTGAGGATATGAAACATTCACGACCGAAGAGCCAAGGTTCACTGAAAAGTCTTGGGCTACTTTGACAGGACTTTGTCCTTCCTCAACAAGTACTAAGACCTCGCCATCTTTCAGTGTCTCTTGTAGGCTGGCTGCCGGTCTTTTATAGCCCGCCTGCTGCAACTGCGAGACAACTTCAGTACGTCTTCTAAATTCTGCAATTTTCCAGAGAGAATCGGCAATCATCGCCTTTATAGCTTCCGCTTGATTTCCACCTTGATTGGAGTACTTCACCAATGCTTTCCGATATTCAATAATGGCATTATCCCAATTCAGACTGGCCTCAAATAATAGAGCCGAAATGAAGTGCGGAAATCCGTCTAAAATATTTTTCGCTTCCTCTCTGTCGAGCTTGAGCTGGCCAATCATTTCATAAGTTTTTCTGATTTCCACTAATGCCTTGTTCAAATCCCCACGAGAGAAAAATGCAAGCGAAGAAAAAATGGGAAGAAATATCTTTTCGTGGTCTTCACCCTCATAGTCGGTCATGTCTTCTGATATGGTTAAACTGGCAGCAACCTTGCTTAAGCTGGTTGTGTATAAGTCTTCCGATCTTTGAATCGCGTAAGTCCAGTCTTGAGTCGCCTGTTCGTACTGACCGGAAATGTACTTCAGCATTCCCCTTTCCATGTGGAAAAGGACTGTGTTTCTTTTCTGTCCGGCTAAGTCGCTCTTCTCAAGCAAGGCAAGCGCGAGAGCTTCGTTTCCCGAAACGAGTTCGTTTCGAATCTCTCTGATCTTGTCAGTGTAGGTGGCACACGCGCTGAGGAAAAGAATAGAAGAAAGCACAAACCTGAAATTTGCCTTCAATTTTTGTCACTCCTGCACTGAGGTGGCGACTGCCAGTGGAAAGCATTGGCCAATCGAGGGACAAGCTCAATATTTGAGGAAACACTCTTCAAATCCAAATGTCCAACAATGGGGCCCCAACCAATGAGGCTTGCCAACATGGCTGGACTCTCAGACGCGTGTCCATGCTGTCCTCGTGGTCGGGGTGGTTGTGATTTGGGGTTCGCGGCATCAGCCAGAATGAGTTCGTTCGACACGGAATTTTGCAGGGCGAATTCCTGATCGGAAAATGCAATGACGAATGGAGCATGGGCGTGTTCGAGGCCGGCCTGACGCATTTCTGGAGTATTCTTTATAAAAACTTTCTGGAATACCTTTCTATCTTCGCCGGGCAGTTTGAAATTAAGAAGTTGCTTCCTGATTTCTTCCAACCAGAGATTGTCTGAATGATCCGGTATTGCTGATGTGGTCACCTTCTGTTTTTCCGCTCCGAAGAGCATGAGCGTGCCGCCGGATGTAAAAGGTGTCACCTTATTCAGAAATTCAGTTTTCAATATCTGGCGTATGTTGATTTCTCGCCTGATCGTCGACATTCCATGATCACCAAGAACCACAACATTTGTTGATGCAGGAAGAGATTCGAAAAATTCCCCCAGAACCTTATCCACGCGTTCATAATGGCTGGCGAGTGCGTCCGACGCGGAGCGGTCACCTGAATATTGGTGTCTGAGTGCGTCGAGGTCCTCGAGATAAAGAAAGATCACATCAGCGTTGGTAGACGGGAGATAGTAGGCCCACATGGAATCGAAGAAAGACAGACGATGTTCAAGTCCTTTGGTGTACGTCGGAGCTCCCCACCGTGCGAGCGAGCTCTCTTTTCCGGGAGAGAAAATGAAATTGCAGTCGTCGAGCTTTTTAGCAACTTCGTTCGGAAAGGCGTTGTTTCTAGTAAGCGGGGCGATGTAAATGGAAGAATCTTTGCCCTCAATTTTTTG
>JBEGJP010000292.1:0-2556 GCA_041184525.1 Pseudomonadota bacterium
TTTTTAGACAGATATTGGAGGAGTTCCGAATCATGACATTTGAGTTTCAGAGAAAATTTCTTGCTGCGACCGTCGGCATCAGTTCCTTCGCAGCGTTGTCAGGATGCGGTTTGCAAAGCATCCCCACCGCAAAAAATGCCGTCGATGCCGCGCAAGCAGAAGTCCTCAATCAATACCAAAGACGCTCCGACCTGATTCCCAACTTGGTTGAGGTTGTCAAAGGAGCCGCGGCACACGAGAAAGACACCCTCGAAGCGGTGGTTTCAGCACGAGCAAAAGCGACTCAAATGCAAGTGAACGTAAACGATGCCGAGTCGCTGCAGAAGTTTCAAAGGGCTCAGTCGGAACTCAGCAGCGCGCTCTCACGGCTATTGGTTGTGAGCGAAAACTATCCGCAATTGAAGGCCTCAGAAAACTTCCGCGAACTGCAGGTGCAGCTCGAAGGCACTGAGAACAGAATCACTGTGGCACGCCAACGCGCCATTGCGGCCATCCAACATTTCAACAACCAAGTGACTGTCTTTCCGACAAGCATCACAAATAATTTTGTTTACCACTATCAAATCCTGCCACAATGGGGAGCAGACAAAGATGTCAAGACACTCGAACAGCCTCCAAAAGTGGATTTCAAAAAGTGAAGGCGACAAAATTGAATCGCTGATCGGCGAGTTGGAGAGAAAATATCCCCTCGAAGTTGTGATCGCGCTCACCGATCGCCCCGCGCTTGTGCCCGTGGCAGCCGCCCGCATGATTGCACTTCTTGCCGTCGTTGCTGAACTGCTGTCCGAAGCATTTTGGTTGCCTTTGCCGGCTTGGCTCTTGGGCCTCGCGGTATTTGTTTTTCTTCTCGCGCCGATTGGCCAATGGCAGGCCATGGCTCTCTTTCGAATTCTTTCCAGATCATCGGAACGGCACGATGCGGTCAGGAGTCAAGCTGAACAGTGCTTCAGCGACTATGGCTTGGCACGCACGCGCGCTCGCAACGCATTGCTCCTTTTTTTCAACGTGAAAGAAAGGATCTTTCTCCTTCAACCCGATCGGACTCTTCAACAAGAATGGCCCGAACTGAAAATTGAGGAAATCGCAAACGACTTGAAAAACCAACTCGCCAGCCAAAAATCTCCGGCAGCGGCTGCGACAGCCATGCTCGAACGGGTCAGCAGCCTCGCCTTGGCACGATGGCCGGAAAGCACGAGCAGCGCCTCGAGCGATGAGCTGTCCAACGCTTTGGTTTGGTGGGACGAGGTTAAATGCGAAATCCTAACGTGAAACTTCTCCTGAGCCGAGAGGGAACTCCTGAGTCAGACTCGAAATCATAAAACCGGCTGGAATATTTAATGATTCAGGAATTAAATTTTTAAATCATCAAAGAAAGCAGTTCCCGCAATCTTTTATCCAAGGGCGAGGCCAAGCCGCGTGACCCTTTCCCTAGGTGCTGCCCCCTTCTTGGCCGTGGCCCCTCCCCATTCCTTGGAAGGAGACAGTCTAAACCCCGCTTACTGACGTGATCGCTTGGGCGATAACCCGACATTTTCGAACGGCAATTATTGAAAAAAACGATTGCCACTCAAGCTCTGCCGATTTCGGACCGAGCAAGAAAATGGAGGATTGAAACCAGATGGGAAAATTCTCAAAAATTTTGGCCTCGTGCCTATCAGTACCGATTTTAATTGCTGTGATTTTCTTTTTGAATGTTGATGTCGGATTATTCTCAAAACCCGTGTCAGCACAAAGTGCTCCCTCAGTTCCACCAGAGCGTGTCGTGGACCGTCTTGGGCTTGCTCTCACAGGCAAACTTCCGACCTCAAGCCTGAGGCAGTCCTATGTTTCCGGCGCAAAAAGTGCTGCAGAGGTGGTCGATGAACTCGTCAAGAGCGACGATTTTATCATGACTTCGGCCCGATTTTGGCTCTCGAAAATGAAGATTTCGGGTGTTGTCGACTTCGAAAATATCATGACGATAGATGGTAAAACAGTTTTGCAGGCTTTGACGCCCGACATCCGCACGATTAAGTCTCGCTCGCTAGAGTGGATCAACTCAAATTTCTCTTCCACCTCGGTTCCCCCAGGAAATTCGGGTGTCGTCCTTTCCGGCTACTTTCGCTTGGCATCGGATTTCGAAGTGACACTCGCTAACGTCGCTGATGATTCCGACCTCATTCTAAGAGTCGCCAATAAATCGAAAGTGGATTGCCAATTGCAGGTGAGAGAGTTTGTCAGAAACAATGGCCGTATTTGTCCGACACCCTATAACAAATTCGACGTATCTGCGACATCCCAAGCAACGCCCACACAAAAATCCACCTGCTTGATCCCGGCTGTGACCGCAGCTGACATTGCGGCAAATATAGTGACAAACCCATGGTTCGGTTCTTCACCATCGACTCAAACTCTCGTGTGCCCAGGTGTTGTCGAGCGCTGTGGCAGCCAACTAGAAAATTGTTTTCCCAGCGCGAACTTTCAGGGAAACCAATCTGTATACAACGGGCCTGTCAACGTCTTGCTACCCAACTTGCGAGAAGACTTCACTCTCGAGCCCGGAGTCTTAGTTGCCTC
>JBEGJP010000293.1:0-3140 GCA_041184525.1 Pseudomonadota bacterium
CACCCTTCCGTTGATTCAGGGAGAGTGTGCGGTTTCGTGGAGTTCAGGGAATCTGACGTGGCTGCCCAGCATCGACAACTCAACCGGCGCAGCCACTGTGGCAAGGCAGTCTTCGCTCACAAGCCAGTCTGTGAATCTCACTGCTAGGGTGTCGATCGGCTCCACGTCTGATGTGAAAGTCATCCCTGTGACAATTGTGCGGTTGCTGACTGATGGGGAGGCTGTGGCTCTGTGCAAAGCAAATCTGAGCACCTCGTCTTTTCTTTTTGCCGCCGGCGATACTGCATCCCGCGTCACTCAGAACTTCACCTTGCCGACGGCTCAGAGTGATTGCAGCGTGACATGGTCAGCAACCAGTTCTGCTTGGATCACTGGTTTGGACAATTCGAGCGGCTTGGTTTCAATTCTACGTGACTATTCTGCATCAGACGAAACCGTTGTGTTCACGGCCACTCTCAGCAGGAACCTTTACCAAGGGGCTTCGGACACAAAGGATATTTCAGTCACCATCGCACGACTGCTCGGCAATACAGAGGTGGACGCGTGTGCCAACGCGATTGGGGTTGGTACTTTGTCATTCACATCGCCTGACACGGCTGCCGGAGTCACGCAGAATTTCTCGTTACCTTCAGAATTGAGTGTCAATGGTGCTGTCTGTAGTCTTGTTTGGGAGGAGAATCCCGACACTTCATTTCTGCAAATCAACGGCACTGCGGTGACAGTGAATCGGCCCACCTACTCCTCAGGAAATGCCATTGCAACTCTGCGGGCCACGGTCAGTGGAGGTACGGCCTACACCAAGCAGAGCAGTAACGTGAGCCTGACCGTTTCTCGACTTCCGGCAACTGATCAAGAAAAGGCCGACGAATGTCGCAATTTATTTGCTGCCTCGAATATCTCATTTTCAAGCCCTGACTCGGCAACGTCGGTGACAAAGAATTTCACATTGCCTGCGACTTTGGTCGTCGGCGGCTTCAGCTGCCTATTCAGTGCGTGGCAGAGCGACTCGAGCGCGATTGTCCTCAGTGGGACAGAACAGCGCAGCGCGACGGTGAGCCGGCCCGCTGACGATGAACTGGATTCAACAGTCTTGCTCTCTGGCACGGTGAGTTTCAATGGGACTGTGGCGAGCAGCCTTGCCTCGGCAACGGTGACTGTGAAAAAATATACCGAGGCTGAGTCCGTTGCGGCATGTAAAGCTTCGCTGACGACGAGCGATTTTACCGGAATCAACACTCCTCCGACGAGTGCGACAGCCGCGACTGTCCCTGTGTCATCAAGCGCCATCACCTTCCCCACCGCGAAGACGGGGGTAGGCGGCAAAAATTGCACACTCTCTTGGGTTTCAAACAAGACAAGTTACATAGCCGTTTCCTCGGGCAGCGGCGCAGTCACTCACGAGTATGATGCAGCCGACACCTACGTCACATTGACCCCCACCATCACCCGAGGCAGCTCGAGCGACGCGTCAAAAACATTCTCCATGCGCGTGAAATCCCTGTTCACCGGACCGAATGTTCGGAGCACATTGGTTCAACAAAATCAGCATGTATCTACATCGCTGAGCATCAACTTCGTCGCATCGAACGTGACTGATGGATCGACAATCGTTTATAAAATCTGCTATTCACTGAACAGTTCAGATGTGGGAACTATTCCCTCGATGGATTCAGTTGCCGCGACTTGCCAGACCACCACGACTGCGTTTGACGATCTCAGTTTTCCCTTGGTTATTGAGGTGAATGGTCAGCCGGCCGATGTTTGGTATGTGAATGTTTATTCGATGGTTCAGGGGCAGCCCAATACAAATTCCAAGAAAATCCTTTATGATCGGGGTTCTGCTATCTTTCAATAGAACGACTTTTTTTAGTCTTTTCATTCATGAAGAAAATCTGCACGAATTCAGAGGGATTTGTTTTCTTTTTTGAAATTTTATAAATTCGAGCAGCTCATGATTGAGAAGTGGAAATCAGAACTTGTTTGCGCCTCAATCTGGCCATTATCGATGTTGAACTAAAATGCCTACAAGCGGACAAACGCGTCACTTTTTAGAACATCAAATGGTCTAAAGCTTATCTCAATATCGTTCCTTCCGATATCCGATGAGGTTCACTCACGTCGAGCGGAGAGGAAGATGCGGACGTTGTATCACATTGCGATTCTGGCTGTTGCAGTTCAGCCACTGCGATCGCAATCAGCGTTTGCACAGATGGGTGGTCTGAAAGCTCAAGAAACAAAGTTTGAACTCAACCTGTTTTCCGGAATCAACACAGCTCAGCTCAGATTGAAGAGCGACTCTGCGACCTATCTGTCGAATGGTTACAATGGCCACACCAGTGGGGTTGGCCTCTCCATTGTGCCACGACCCACGTTTGCACTCGAAATGGATGCCGTTTATTCCAACAGAATTTTTGGTTTTGGGAATTCCAAAGGCTATTTCAATTGTTTGCAAACACCGGTCAGTATTTATTCCCGCTTTGAAAGCTTCAGGGCCGGCCTTGGACTCTATGGTTCCTTTTGGAGACAAGGTGGCAAACTTCTCAAAAATGGTTCGATATCCTCTGTGGGTGTCAATGAAGCTGGGAATGAGTTTTTTGAAAAGGGTATACTTGCTTCGATCGGTTTCAGAGCAAAGATAAAAAAAATACCACTGAATTTTTCATTGAGGACAATTTACTCTCTTGGCGATATTGCCAAAGCCACATCACTCAAAGGTTCGATTGCAGAATATCAGTTGCTGGTGGGCTTTGATTATTGGCCCGAACCTCAGAGGTCGAACTTTTTCACGCCGGGTTTACCATGAAATCAGGTGTGTCAAATCATATTTTTTGCTTCATGGCATTGATTTCCATCCTTGCGACAGCGGCATGCGGATACATCAAAGTTCTTGATGGTCGCAATGATGAAAAGATCACTTGGACCGACACCAGTGGATATATGACAGAGAGCGAAGTCGTTCAGTCCTATGAACTGTGCCGAGGGAACCTCAATGTATCGAGTGTTGTCTTTGCATCCGGAGACACTGAGAACTCAGTCACCCAGAATTTCACACTTCCTCAAAAATTCGGTGACTGCGATCTCGTGTGGAGCGTGAATTCGGAGGCTGCTGAATGGATTCTCATTTCAGATCACACTGGCAT
>JBEGJP010000294.1:0-2628 GCA_041184525.1 Pseudomonadota bacterium
TCTCCGGCGTGGGATCTTTGCAAGAGTGCCTCATAACGGAAGATGAGCCCCATCAACACACCCTTCTGTTCCGAGTCTGGGGGGAGACGCATCAACCGACGTTTTGCTTTGACTAAAATTGCGTTTTGCTGAGTGGGCGCTGATGAAGCCGAGTTTGCGTTTTGCCGAGTGGGCGCTGAGGAAACCGAGTTTGCGTTTTGCTGAGCGGGCGCTGATGAAGCCGAGTTAGCATTTTGCTGAGTGGAACTGGATGAGAGCAAATTTGCGTTGTCTTCGGAGGTTGTCGATAAGACCAAAGAAGGGTTTTGAGACGTGACCCCAAAATTTTCATCATCTTCGGGAGAGGAATCGTCTTCGTGCAATGACTGCCAGCCTGTGACTTCGCCGGTACGGCTGTCAAAGATAGCCTCGGCCTGATTGTCTGTTTTTAACTGCTTGGCAAGGACGTGAACCATACCGTTTTGATCGTAGGTCAGCTGAATTTCGCATTGACTCCCTGCGGGACAAGGCTGTTTGAGCGGGAACATAAAAGTCCCGATGAGTCGGTTCTCTGCAACGGTGTCGCCTTCCCCCTGCACGACAATCACCTGCACTGCAGGCTGGTCGGCATAGAGTGTGGAGAAAAACTCGCTCCGCTTGGCCGGTAGTGCAGAATTCCGGTGAATAATAGGTGCTGCGCGCAACAAACCGCGGAGGTCGGATTGGAAATCGGAAAGGCGATCGCCCAAAAGAAGATGCAACTGCTCTTCTGAGACAGAACCGAGAAGGCCATACTTCCGGCAGACCTTCTTAAAATTCTCATCAATACTGCGACCGTCTTCTGCAACGCCAACGCCTAAGGAATGACTGCAGACGTCGACTAGAATGGTATTGGGCTCGATTCCCAAAATGATTGCTGCCTGCACAGCGGCGCCCCAACTGACCGCGAGATCAGGCTCCAGCCGCGCATCGACAAGGCAATGCGGGAAATACTGTTCCAACATCTTTCTGACAAAGGTCACTCGTGTGCTTCCACCCACAAGCAAGATGCGCGAGATGCCTTTGGCTTTCTTGCGAGCAGCATGAATCGCCCGTTCCGTCAGAGACAACGTTTTCTGAACCAATGGAGCTACAAGATTTTCAAAGACATCACGAGATATGACGCAATCAAGACTGGCGCCGGATTCGTCCAGCGCATTGCATTGCACGTGTACTTCGCCTTCTGTCTGTAAGCGTTTCTTGGCCTCTTCGGCAAGAATCATCAGAGTCTTGAAACCAGTTGAACCCTGTTGAATGCGTCGAGCTGCAAGCTCAGGAGTCACATGTGAAAGAAGATGCTCTGCCAGTGCCGTATCGAAGTCGTCGCCGCCGAGCTTGACGTCACCCTCACTGGCAAGAACGTTGAACACAAGGCCGTCGCGTTCCACAACGCTCACATCGAAGGTTCCACCTCCCAGATCATAGACAACCAACGTTTCTTTTTCGATGTGGCGGACATCGGGAAGCATGCTGTACGCCAATGCAGCAGCCGTGGGCTCGTTCACGATTCTCAGAACATTGATGTTTGCTTTTTCTGCTGCGGCAATGGTCGCCAAGCGGGCCGCATCATCAAAATGAGCAGGGACTGTGACGACCGCCCAGAGCCCATCGTGTGCCTCGACTTCCTTTTTCAGGGTGTCATGGCTGGCCAGATATCTCAGCACTGCAGCCGCGACTTGCTCAGGTGCATATGACTTTTCATTCGAAAGGAACGTTTGACCGTTGACTCCCATCGATCGCTTGGTGCTCCGGATGAGTTCTGCCACCTGACCCGCAGACTCAGACAGTGCGATGCGCCCCACTGTTTCGGTTTCAGTTTCGGGATTCCAATACACGACAGACGGAACAAGAAAGGCATCGTCGGCATAGCTCAATGTTGTCGGCTGTTCGAGGTGCTGCGTGAAAACAGAAACGACAGAATTGGTCGTCCCCAAGTCGATTCCGACGGCTTGAACTCCCGACGGAGGGCGGACCGGAGATAGAACAGCGCGTGCTGACAAAGATTGGGGTTGTCGTGTACCTTGGTTGCGAGGCCGGAACGGAACGACCGTCATGCTGGTGCTACTCCGAAAGGTGAAACGAGCTCTTATGAGCTCTCCAACTGATGATTTGTATAGCTTTGCTAAAGTGAGAACACAATGAAGCAGCCCAATTTCCGGAAACTTCCGAACTCGACCCACTCAGCTGAGATTGGTGGTGAAAAATACATGAGCATGTCGCTGCGGCTCATCATGCCCGGTGACTTGAATGCGGCGGGCCGTCTCTTCGGTGGAAGACTCATGGAATGGGTGGACGAAATTGCAGCACTCTATTGCATGAGCCAGTTGGCGCGAAAACAAATTGTGACAAAGAAAATTTCAGAGGTGATTTTTAATCAGCCTGCAGACTTGAGTGATGTACTGGAGTTTTTCTGTCGGATTAAAAATATCGGTCGAACATCCGTAACGATCGAATGCCTTGTGATGACCAAAATTTTATCGCCGCAAGACCAAGTGAAGTTGATTGTGGCCTGCGATCTTGTTTTTGTTGCCATCGATGACCATGGCAGACCTGAAGCACACGGTTATTTGGATGAAGGCTCGAGACCATGAAATTATATGTCATCCGTCA
>JBEGJP010000295.1:0-3324 GCA_041184525.1 Pseudomonadota bacterium
GCCGGAATCTGGGATAAATTGGAAAAGCCTTATCGAAAATAAGTCATCTGCTTTATCATTAGACTTAATCAATTTCTTTCTGAGACGGCACGGATGCGCATTCAATTGAACGCAAACCAGACCGATTTCCGTTCAATTGCGTTCAACGGGGCCACGTGTCGATGGATGTCGGTGAGTTTCTGTCGGTGTCGTGAAAAACAGATGTTGTTGTGAGAGTTGAAAAAGTTAAATTTAATTGAAACGATGGAGCGACGGCTTGCGAATCCCTCTCTCCGCCAATACATCGAGAAACCCGCTCATTGAGCGGGTTTTTGTGTTGTCAGGAACAACTTGCGGCCATTTGCGGCCACGTAGAAACGGAAGACTCCCGCGGAAAGGCGATTTCTCTCCGCCATTGGCCGCAACTCTAGACCCACGGGGTTAAGCCAATTTCCTCGACCAAGAGAGGATGTTGCAGCTGGGTTCAGTCAATAAAGAAACTTTTTCTCACTTCCGAAACTTTTCCTTTCGGGTTGAATACGATCCAGCGCTGATCGAATTCGTCCGTGCCCGATATTTGCCATGAATAAATCCAAATGCATTCGCCATGGGCATCACAATCTTTTCTGAGTGGCTTACTGAGCAAGAGTGAAATCGAACCTTGTTCAAAATCAACATGACCATCAGTGACAAAACTAAAATAAGAGAAATCCGCCGAAATTTCATGCCATCCCTTTGCCAGAGAGATTGTTGAAACTCTTTGTCTTTCCATGTCCTGATATACGGGCGAACGGAGACTGGAAAAACGGGACGAGCATTATCAATTTCATGTTGGCAGGTCATCTTCAAGGCTTTGTCAAATTCAATCCAACCAACATTGGTCGCGCAATATGCAACGATTCTCTTTTTCTCGCGTCTCACGTCAATGAACAGTTTTATGGGTGTACACCAGCTCTCTGGTTTATAGAGTGGCTTACCCAAATGATTTTCGTTGACAGTAGTGTTCTTGATCTTTGATGCCAAACTCATTCCAAAGCATTTTCAGAGAATCATAAATATTCATTTATATGCCGACCTTTTCGACCTCAATCCGAACCCTCATTCCCGCCGTTTGTGCAATATGCACAAGAGTTGCCAAAGTGATATTGCCGTCCCCGCGCTGAAGCTGCGAAAACTAGAAAATGGCTCCCGACCAGAGGTCGCGAAAGAACTCCGCTACAGGAAGAACCAATACGCCGTCGCTGGTTTCACGCCGCATGGATTCATGACAAACAATAATCTTCTTGAGGCTTGGAATCTCCTCATCTGCCAAGGCGCGGAGTCCGCGGAAATCACTTTTCGAAAGAGTCTCGGTTCCCTTGACTTCGATGGCCGCAACTCCGCTCCGATGTTGTACGACAAAATCGACCTCGTAGTGATCCACCGATCTCCAGTAAGACAACTTTGCCTTGTTTCGTGTAGAGTCGATTTTCGCGCGCAGGTTTTCATGCACCAGTGTTTCAAGCGCCACGCCGTACTCGGGGGTTCCTTTCCTTAATGAGAGACGCCCGAGGAGAGCATTTGCGATTCCCGGATCGAAAAAGTAGAACTTTGCACTCGATACAGCCTTGCGTCGCTCAGTTCCATCAAAGCAGGGAAGGAGATGGCCCACAAGCGTATCCTCGAGCACCTGAAACCACGAGCGGCAGGTTTTTTTGATCAATACCCATGTCGCTCGCGATTTTTGAGAACACAACCTGTTGTCCCTGACAAAGAGCACTCGTCTCAAGAAAGCGGCCAAAGTCAGCGAGCTTGCGTGTGATGGCCTCGGCGACAATCTCTTCTTTCAGGTAGAGGTCAACATATGAATCAAGAAGAAGCGCTCTGTTTTTTGCAAGTAGAACAGATGGCAGGGTTCCCCACTGAACTTGGTCCTCTATGGTCAGGTTTGTATCAGCAATTTCATCGGTGGTTAGCCCGTGAAAAAGGACGCGCGCGGCACGTCCTCCAAGTAGATTGATGTTTTTATCGCGATGGAGCTTTCGAGCGCTGCTTCCGGTGAGGATGAATCTCGCATTTGGAAAATCGGTCAGGATGTTCTGCACTGCGGCAAGTACCTCCGGAACCCGCTGAACCTCATCGATCACGATGATTGTCTTCTCGGTCGTGTTCTTGAGAACAGGTCGCACACGCTCCTCCAGCCGCTCTGGGTGTCGCAAAAATTCTCTGTATATTTTGGCGTCGAGAAGGTTGAAGGAGATGGCGATGCCTTTGAGTTGTCGTCGAAGGTAGGTGGTCTTGCCGGTTTGGCGAGGTCCCAACAAAAAAATGCTCTGGTCCTCTAGTAACTCGTCCAAGCTCAATTTCCGGACTATTTCTACCATTTTATTTCTTTCCATAGGGAACAGTAATCCCAAAAAATACCAATTCTATGGTAATAATATCATACCCTATCCGCGGCTTCAACCGCTATAATTACCTAATAATATTGATACTTATGGTTTTTTCGCGAATCAGTCTTTCTCGATCAGAACTGTGAAGTTTAAACCTAAGCTACGACCCGTATTGAAGAAGCAGAAATGAGCGACCGACATTCAACGAGCCTCAACTGAACACAAAAAAAACTCAATCTCGCTCAGTCGCAGCCTTAGCGAGACCTGCTTCCAGCCCCTTCTTGACGAGCAACTTCAGATACGTCTGCCACGGTAATCCTTCGTTTGATGCCACCTGCTTCACCCACAACAGAAGCGATGGCTCGATGCGCAACGTGATTGGTTTTGCTTTGTCGGCTTCGTCTTTCTTGGGACGACCTCGGCCCTGCTTGAAGTGCTCATGTTCTGCGCGTGTGACCCTGCGGAATGTCTTCCCCTGCTCAGGAGAAATGAGTGGCATGGTCTCCCAGTCATAACCAGCCCAAGGACTTTTTGTCTGCTCGGGTGAGTGTGCGCGCGGAGATGATTTGCCGCGCTTCTTCTGAGCCGTTTTCGTTCGGCCCGATGATGGCGAACGGGTCTTCGAAGACGGTTTGCGCTTCCTGGAAGCCAACCCGATGTTTGATTTGGTCTTTCCTGTTTTTCTCTTCATCCCAGACATACATCACTCCATCCATTTTTTGTACATACATTAATTGTCGGCTTCTGGAAGTCAAAGTCAATGGCTGACCGGCAGAACTTGCAAGATTTTTCTGGCTGGATATCACTTTTTGGCGAACAGTAGTCCTCAATGATTTGCGTTTTTTGTCAGGACTTGTTGGATTTCTCCTCGTCAGGAATATCCGAATTTTTGGGACTGGCTTTTTTCAATTTTGCGGCTGCTGCGGGGGTTGTTCTGATAGACGCGTTCCCGATTCCCCTGCGCTAGTTCCAA
>JBEGJP010000296.1:0-4774 GCA_041184525.1 Pseudomonadota bacterium
CTCAGGCGGCGTCGGCAACGGAGTTGGTTTGGGCGCCGCCGTCACAACGGGTGGTGGTGGGAATGGCGTCGGCGCCGGAAGCGGCGGGCCAACAATTTCAATCGGAGTAGGAGCTAGAGTGGGCGTCGGCGCCGGAGGCGGCGGACCAACAATTTCAATCGGAGTAGGAACTATAGTTGGCGTCGGCGCCGGCGACGGAACAACAGCAATTTCTGAAGGAGTCGCACTTGAAATCGGCGTCGGTGTGGGCTCAGGCAAGGGTGTTGCCGTGCTCGTGGCGACAACTGGATCCGATGCCGGAGTCGCCGTCGGCGAGAGCATCGCAAGTGGAGTTGCAGACACTGTAGGTTCAATTGAGGGAACTGCAACAACCGGTTGTGTTCCCAAATTCATCTTGGAAATATCAACCTCTATCGGCGGAACCTCTTTGCTAAAATGCTCCATTTTTTCTTTAAAATATTTGGTCATGTAACGTTGAAAATTCCTGCGACGCTCCACGGGCTGCGATGGAATTCGCCAAAAATAATAGTCAGGGTTCGGAGTGTCTCGGGAAACAATTTTATATGAACTTTGATCCGGCGAGACAACCACGCCCACCAGCTGCGGCCCCAGAGTTCGGTTGATGTGTGCAGGAAATCGCGGCTCCGGATTCTTCACCTGAAGTTGAACATACCCATCACCGAAAAGAGGAACTTGCTCTGCAATCGAAGCTGCAGCAATAGCAACAAATTTCTCATCGGAAAGAAATCGCTTCGCAAATTGATTCTGAATGAAGGTGAGTGCGCCGTAGCAGTTCTCAGACTGCTCGCCACCGGATTCCGTTTTTTCACACAGCGAAATGAAAACACGGCCAAGTACCGTTTGAGCGCGCAATTTCCATTGCAAAACGGAAGTCGGATAGGCTTTCGACGATTCCGGCCCGCAGGAAACGATGCGCCCCACACGCCATCCCCATGGGGCGGCAGGACCATCGAAAACTCTTCTCATGTTTTCGCACACTTCCGGTGAAAAAAGAGCATCAGTGAGTTCGATGTCTATCGAAAGCTTCGATTTGAACGAAGGATCTTCAAAATCGGCTCGTGTGTCGAAATAAATTGTCGGGAATCGTTCGGAATTTTTCAGGGGTGTTTCTGGGGCGATTGCGGTGGCATTTGGCGTCGCCGGCTGAGACGAATCGACCCCCAACGCTGCAAGAAAAACCAGCGCCAAAAAGGCCATTCCAAATCTGCCAAATTTTACAACCAAATCATTCAGTTGCATTCACCTACCAAACCCTGCCTACCCGCGGGTCAATCTTCGAAAAAAACATCCGAAAACTTAGTCAGCGGGACTGTCACATACAGAGTAAGGTGAAAGAAGTGGACCTAAAAGACTCAAATGCACGAGTTATGACCGGTGCAAAAAAGTCGCAAGGCAGCGGCTTTATGGGTCTTTATTTCACAACTTTTTCCGTTTTCGCCCTTCTCACCGCTGGGCAATTCTTGTCCGTCGCCTGCAGCAAACTTCCCGAGCAGCAACAGGCGAGAAATCTGGGCCGCCTTGGCCTGACTTCAAACCGCGCCATCCAAAAAATGGCAAAAGTGAAACCGGAGGTTTCGGAAATCTACGCGCTCATGCTCGATTCCGCAGCCGGCGCGGAGTTTGGTGAAATCGATTCGCTCGTGAACGAAATCTACGACCGTGATTTGAGCCTCAATGACCGTGCAGAGATTACCTACGCGATACTCAAAACCGCTCTGGAACTTCGCCCGCTCAAGAGCTCTGACCTGCCCCGTTACAACAACGCGCTGCGCAACCTCCGCCAATGCGCTTTGTTTTACAACGCAGACGTCTTCAAAAAAATCATCGCAGATAAGTCCTTCGAAAACTTGGCCGAGCTCGAAACGGCCTACAAAGTTTTGTCCGTGGCTTCGCGAGGTGCGGGGGTTCGCGTAGGCAAAGCCGAAGAAATTGATGAATCGCAAAAAGAAATTGCCGGTGAGATCAGCGAAAAGCTAAGTTCAATGGATTCGGATTTGCTCAATGATGTTTTGCAAAAAGCACAAGAGTCGGTCGAAACCCTCAGCCAGAACGTCAGCGTGAGTCCCGAGAAAATGGAAAAGGCGACGCTCTCGGTCATTCTCTCTGCAGCCTCTGTGGGCAAGGTACTAACCGAGACACTGCAAGAAAGTTCCATGACGCAGCAGGAAGTCGGCAACACGCTCAATGAATGGAAAGAAAACATTGTTGAAACGGTGATGAAAAATCTCGGCGTGATCGATCAGCTGGGAACCATCGTGAACATCCCCACGGTTGCACCGAAGATCGACTCCGTGACTGCAACTTATGCCGGCAACCTGAGTGACTGGAAGTTCGTTGCTGTGACGACGCCAAAAACCGGAGAACTCGACCTCAATAAGAACCCGCCTCTGTATGCACCCGCGTCCAACTTTCCCGAAGAGGACAGCTATTCTGTCAGGCTTTGCAGTCGCTCTCTCGACACTCTGTGCTCAAATGAAGTGAAGAAAACCATCCTTCGGCCTGTGGTTTCCGACACCGTTTCTGTCGTTGCTGATGCAGAGGGCTTCTTGCTCAATACGAGCGCCACCTGCCAAGTGGGTCCCGCCGAAACCCGTGTGAAGATTTTCAATTGGTATTTTATCGATCCCGCAGTTGGCGGCTCCGGCACCTTGTATCGTTCATCAGCCAACCCCGTGCTTTTCAACCTCGGCTTCGTCCCGCAAACGAAGGTTTGGTGCACCGTCCAAGTGATTGACGAGTATGGTCTCATTTCTCATCCCACCAAGAGCGACATCATCACGGGCCCAAATCAGGCACCAAAAATCTCCAAGGTTGCTCCGTCACCTGTCGCAACGTCAGAGGACACAACCCTGAGTGTTGCACTCGGCGATGTCACGGATCTTGAAATGGATGCCGTGAAGTGGGTGATTGTCAATGCCCCCAGCCACGGAACAATTTCCGGACTTGGAGCTTTCAGCAACACGCCCGCCGGCAGAACAGTCAGTTTTCTTCCGGCGCAGGATTACAACGGCACCGATTCTTTTTCGTTCAAAGTGTGTGACAACGGACGCATTGAATCGTGCACCGATACGCTGACGGTCAGCATCAACATTGCAGCTGTCAATGATGCGCCCGTCATTGCCGCAATCCCAGACCAAGTCATCTCTGAAGATGCCGCTCTCACCGGTTTGAATTTCTCTCTGTCGGATGTCGATTCTGCTCTGAGCTGCGGGGAGAACGTCACAGTCTCTTCGAGCAACACATCTCTCGTAAAGGCAGACGGGATATCTTTGACTGGTTCCTTTCCGAACTGCCAGATCTCGATTTCGCCGCTGGCCAATATGTTCGGAACGTCATCAATTTCGATGACCGCCAATGATGGAGTCACCGACAGCACTCCACGAGCGTTCAATCTGACTGTCTCCGCTGTGAATGATGCCCCGACTCTCTCAACAATTGCGACACTGCAAAATGGAATCGAGGACTCGTTCCGAGAAATTTCCTACACAGAACTGAGCAGCGCTTCCAACATGGCCGACCTCGACGGCAGTGGCTTGAGCTTCCGCATCGAAAGCATCAGCAACGGGTCATTGGAAAAATGGAACGGAACGAGTTGGAATTCAGCATCCGCCGGCAACACCTTGCTTTCAGAAAATGAAAAGCTGCGATGGAAAGCGCCTCACAATGCCAATGGAGAAATCGAAGCATTTCAGGTGAAAGCATTTGACGGCAGTGCCAGCTCGAATTCAGGAATTCCTGTGAAAGTGGCTGTGGCTGCCGTGAACGATGCACCTGTTGTGACTTCACCTGCAAGTCTTCAGCTGGTCAATGAAGACACTCGTCTTGAATTTTCCGTCATGAACGGAAATGCCATTCACGTCGACGATGTCGAGGCTTCTGAACTTGAGGTCAACGTCAAGGTGAACCAAGGGTCCATCAGCCTGAAGAACACTTCTGGCGTCTCTTTCCTTCTGGGCGATGGCGCAGATGATGTTGAAATGACCTTCAAGGGCAGCAAGAGCGATGTGCATTCAGCCTTGGATGGCCTGTCGTATTTGGGCAATTCGAATTTCTTCAGTTCTGACAACTTATCCGTCGTGGTTTCAGACGCCGGAGTTGCTGGCACAGGCGGTTTGCTGTCGGCCTCCGCCACGGTTCAGATTTCTGTACTTTCCGTAAACGATGCACCCGTCAATGCGATTCCGTTGTCGATACAAGACGTCAGCGAAGATTCTGATTTCGTTTTCTCGAACGCAAACTCCAATGGGTTGAGCGTATCCGATGTGGATGCTGAAGTCTTGCAAGTGAACCTTACGGTGAGCCAAGGCGTGCTGACTTTGCCGGTGAGAAGCGGTTTGACCTTCATCACAGGCGACGGGATATCAGATGCATCAATGACCTTCCAAGGTGACAAGTCCTCAATCAATCTTGCACTCAACGGTTTGACGTATCGCCCCAGCCTAAATTTCTTTGGAAACGACACTTTGATGATTTCGACTTCTGATCTGGGTTCATCCGGATCAGGCGGAACCAAGGCAGATCATGATCAGGTTGCGTTGGTCATCAGTCCTGTCAACGATGCACCGGTTCACACGGTCCCTACAGCCGCACAAACGGTCAATGAAGACACCAACCTTGTTTTCAATTCGGTGAATTCCAACCTCCTTGCAGTCAGCGACGTCGACTCCAACAACCTGCGCGTCACAGTGTCGGTGGACTCCGGAGTTCTCACCCTGAATGGCTCTCTGACTGGATTGGAGTTTGTCAGCGGAAC
>JBEGJP010000297.1:0-5299 GCA_041184525.1 Pseudomonadota bacterium
GCATCAGCGCGGCAGGCCAAAGAAGTGGCTTCCCGCGCTGATGCACTGGCAGGGCAAACAAAAAGCAAGTCGAATCTGCTCGCAGCATTGCGGTTTTCACTGCGTGCAAGAGAGAGCCTCATTGGTTTGACTTCCGAACCGCGATTCGCACGCAATAAAAAATTATCCGGCGACGAGCAGACAGCGCAGGCTTATGTGGTGACTCTCGACAAGATGCAAGAAGCTGTGATCGGCCGTGAGCTGGAACAGTCTTTGTTTCAGGCTGTTTTTGTGACTCAGATGATTGGTCAGCAGGATGCAGCGCGGCAAAGGTTTGAAAGTGTCATTTCAAAATACCCTCAGGGACCTTACAGCGGTGAAGCTACAAGCTTCTTTATCGAACTTGCTGAATTGAAGAAAGATTGGCCCTACGTGGAAAAAGTGGCTCGTCTTGGTTTGAAATTGAAAGTCAGTCCGGCCAAAGCTGTTCACAAGAATCTGCGAGTGATTCTTGAGAATGCCGTTTATTCGCAGGCACAGCAGCTTTCTGCACAGGGGCAGTTCGAAGCTGCTGCAAACAAATTTGTTGCCTTTCAGAGTGAGTTTCCATCCCATCCCAATGGAGCGACAGCTCTCGATTTGGCATCCAAGAATTTTCTTCAAGCGAAGAAAACGGATGCAGCTGTCACACAAATGGAAGCCTTGCTGAAAAGTTATCCCAATTCGGGATACGCCAAGGAGTCGATGTGGCAGGCGGCTGAACTGTCGCGAGGAATAGCGCAGTTTCTCAGAGCGTCGAAGCACTATGAAGATTTTGCGCGAAAACATCCGCAGGATGGTGCAAAGCGAAGTGCTTGGCTGCGTTCCGCAGAAATGCACAAGTCATTGGGACGTTTTGCCAATGCCGTCGCCCATTATGAGAACTACCTCGCGCAAGTGAGCGGTTCGGCAGAGAAGCTCAGAGTCGCAAAAGAGATAGCAGATATTCACTTTAAGTTTGGGCGGCCCGCAGAGGCCATCGCCTCCTACGAACGGATCATGAAATACATTTCAAACAACGACGACGAGCTCTATTTGCGGTCGCAGATTCTGGTCGTCCAAGAGCGACAGGGACTGGAAGCTGCAGCGCGTAAGACGGCGGCTCGCATGCTGAGTCTGAAGGCCAGCACTCAAGACGGCTATCGTCAGCAGGCCAAGGCCAAATTTGTCATTGCAAAATTCGATGCGCCTTCTGTGCGTGACCGCAAAATTCAAAACCAGAAGGAACTGATCAAGGCCATCAAAAGCGTGGCGGCGGATTATGAGAAGACCAAAGCCCTCTTCTTGGCCGCATGCGAGGTTCCTGAGCTGGAATGGTGCTCTGCTGGCTACTACGAAGTGGCAAAGATGGCGGAGGAGGTGGCCAAGACTCTGTTGGCTGTGGAACTGCCCCCGACCCTGAATCCCGCCGACGTAAACGCCATTCGGACCTTGCTGACCCAAACGGCTGAGAAGCTCAATTCGGAGTGCAAGTCCTATGCGGCTCAAGCAGAGCAGGCGCTGAGTTCCGGTGCGCCGGATGCCGAGACGGCCGAAAGGATTCGCAGTTTCGCCCAGCAAATCCGTGGAGAATCGTTGGATTCGGTCCCCCTGAAATGAAATATTTCGATTGACGCAGGTCTTATAACGCCCTAGAAACTGGCCGTACAGCCAGCGTCTGGGGGTTCTATGCTTTCCTGCACAATAAAACACGTTTCCACTTTGTTTCTGTGCGGGATTTCACTCGCTGCATGCAGCGCTCGAAAAGACGTGGAGCGGCAGCCGGATGTATTGACAGCTGATGTGCCCGGACTTGAGCCGCAGGTGCATCCCGAGGGAGCTCAACTTCCTGAAAAGCCTCTGCCGGCCTTTGCCCCGGGTGCCACACAAATTAGAACTTCGGATGCGTCGCATATTCCTCTGCGTTACTCTGCAGGTCGGGCCTTACTTCCGTTGGAAGGGCTCATTTCCGATGCGGGATTTGCTCGGATGCAGGCCAATGCGTCTTTACTCGGCCTGACACAGCAGGAAAAAAAGAAGCAGTATGACCTTTTCTTGCAACAGATCGTCTCGCGACTTCGGAGCAAAGTGAGTTTTCTGGATGTGTTTCAGGCTCCGGAGATTGGATATTTCTCCGGCTGGCTGCCTGCCGACGAGTACCAGTTGCTCAAGGACGTGAAGGGTTTTCCTGTCGACGTCCGACTGTCTCCTGCAATCTATTCCAACGAGAATCCACATCGCGTCACACGAGACGCTGACCTTTCACCTTCTGTTTTTCGGAACGCCGGCAACTATAGTGGCATTGAGCGCATGCATGTCACTCAATTTCTGAATGCTGTGCGTCGGGATCTTGATTACGTTCCTACTGGACGTGACATCCGCGTGGGAGTCACCGACACCGGAATGACTCTGGCCCATCCGGCTTTTCTGGATGCAACGGGCAAGAAATCACGTGTTGTTTACATGAAGGACTTCACCAAAGAGGGAGCCGGATTTGTTTCGCCTCTTGCGAAGATCACCTTCACTCGGGAAGATGTGGGCGTGGGTGTTCCTTCGGCCAAACTTGTCGCTGTCAGAGCAAGCGGAGAATACCTGACCCCCGATGCATTGAAAGAAGCACCATTTGACGGGAAGAATCTGAGTCTTCCGTTTCAAACTTTGCAGGATGAGGTTTTTGTTCTTCCTGAGAAACTTCTCGAAAGCATCGATCATCCTGAATCAGGCGTAAGGCTCGGAATGCTGACCGAGAGTGCTTTTTCTTCACGGGATGAAAAGGCAGACATCAACGGGAATGGAAAAACTGATGATGTGTTTTACTTTTTCTATGTCCCTTCTCAAGGCTCGAAGCCGGCACGCGTGTGGATTGACTTCAGCGGCTCCGGAAATTTCAAGTCGAGTCAAGCTCTGCGTGACTTCAACTCCTCAGGCGACGCTCAAGAGGTGCTGAGTGAGCGGATTGGGGTGTCCATCTCCGAGGTTGAAACTGACGCCTTGGGAATCAATGTGCCTTTGGTGCGCGTTGCGCTCGTCGGTTTTGATCCGGGGAATCATGGCACCCATGTTTCCGGAATCATCGCTGCGCGCAAGACCCTGAGCAATGACGTTGATGGCACCTTGGCGCGGGGCGTTGCACCCGAAGCGAGTCTGATGTCAAACCGAGTGTGCTCCAATACCGGCGGTTGCAATGCGACGCGGGCGATTATTGATCTTGCAGAGAACGGGGCTCGGGTCGTCAATATGTCGCTTGGTGGTCTCACAGAAGACAATGACGGTTACGGTGTACAGGAATCAGTGATCAACCGCCTGACGGAGCTTCATAATGTTCTGTTTGTGATCTCTGCCGGCAATTCAGGTCCGGGAAGACAGACGGTGGGCAGTCCATCGACAGCGCGCCATGCACTCAGTGTGGCTGCAACAGCGACTCAGAGCATGATTTCTCAACAGTACAACTGGCCGTCGCCGGCCAAAATGTCGAACTCAGGTGAATCAGACGATGACGATTTCGTGATGTTTTTCAGTTCACGCGGACCGAGTGCAGCAGGTGGTTTCAAACCGAATCTTTCTGCCCCCGGCACGCAGTTGAGCTCTGTTCAACTCAATTCATCCGCGGGTTCGCGCGCAGGCGCAGATATTTATTGGGGGACTTCAATGGCGGCCCCTGCGGCCTCCGGAGCAGCTGCGTTGCTCCTCGATGCCGTGCTTCAGTACAACGAAAGAAATCCGGAGCGTCCGATGCCTTCAGATGCTCTGTCATTGCGACGTATTTTGCTCGATTCCGCGAGGCCATTTCAAGTGTCGTCCTATGATCCCGTCTCGGGTAAAATCCGGAAAGGAATCTACACGTGGATTGATCAGGGTTACGGCATGGTCGATCTGGTTGCTGCATGGGAACTTCTGAAGAAGAAGGCGAAGGTCGCTCTGCCCACAGGTGTGAAGATCAAAGGGACTTCGGGAAAAGTCAAAGATGCACAGCTGGACTATCAGGTGCGGGTGTTGCGTCGGCTTGGCAATGGAAAAAAATACGATGGAAATCAGACTTTCAATACTGGAAATCTTGTTGGGAAAGACGACACCCAGCGCAAGTTCGGGCAAGGGTTGTGGTTGACGGAAAGCGAAACCGATTCAGTGATGGAGATCCAATTCAGCCGTGGGCTCAAGGCAGCCGAATTGGCTCGAACCGATGTGGGCGAACTCCTGCGTCAGCTCAACACCAGTGCCGAGACTTTTGCACTCGAGACAGTGTTTTACGGTGCGCCGGTGAACTGGCTCAAGGTGGGTGTACCTCAGTCCGTGGCTTGTGACGACGACGCCGTGGTCGAACAACCTGTTCTCACTCTGATCGGTGCAGGTGCCATTGCGAACTCTACGGGTGCACAGGCGGGGCCTGCACTGACACCCTTGCGGGCCAGTTCGTTGTTTTTGTGCCTGAAGAAGAATGCCTTTGCTCAGCTTCCACCGGGCGATCACGGGGCCATCATTCGGGCTTACCGGACTGTGGATGGAAACCGCGATGTCACTGCCTCATTCGAGGTTCCCGTGTACGTGACTGTTCCGCACCATGTGGCGGCACTGCAAGCCAAGTTCAGCAAAAGCGGGGAGATCAGGAGTTTCGGAGTCGACAGGCACTATGTGCGTGTTCCAGAGGGTGTCAGCGTGCTGCGCGTGTCTGCAGAAGTGCCCGCGTTGGAGCAAGGTGCACATGAGCGTTGCTCTGCTGTCAGCGTCATGCTCCTCAGGGGAATCAATATCGGCGAACCCGCCGATCTCGAAGGTGCCGGTGGAGTCGCACAGAATTGCTCTGCAACGGGATCACCTTTGCAAAACCGACGCGTCGTTAAATTTACGGAGTTGAATCCGCGGGCCGGTATTTGGGATATCCATATTTTTGGTCGCTATCAGTTTCCCTTAAGCACTTATCAATTGAATTTCGACTACGCGACTTTTGAAGATATTGGCCCTTTGAATCTCACTCCATCCACGTTGCCGCAAGGTGAGTTTAAAGCAAGCCTTTTGGAAAGCACGTTTGATGCTCAACCCGATGCGGGCAAAAGTGACTTCCGCCTGAAGGCTTTGGTGGGACGAACAAAACATGAGATCAGCAAGGATTCCGGTTTGACCGTCATACCCTCGGCTGCGGGTCTTTTGGCCAGAACTTATGCCGCTGATGCCGGAACCGTGACAATTGAAACAAGTTCGATTGTGCAGGGGCTCGACATCGACCTCATCGTGGATGAATGTTCCGATGCGGAGTTGAAGACGTGCCGTGAGGTCGCCTCCAGTGGAAATGCAGACGCGCAGGAGC
>JBEGJP010000298.1:0-30656 GCA_041184525.1 Pseudomonadota bacterium
GAGTTGTCGTCGGTTTCGGGCTCTGCCAGCAATTCAAGAAAACATTGCCGAGCCGCGTCGACAACTCTTGCCTGTGATTCGAGACATTCGAGTGCGGCCATACGCACCTGCTCGTCGCGGCTGCGCACCAGCAAACGTGCCTTTTCGACAATCTTGGCATCGGAGAGTTCCTTGAGAGCCAAGAGAAGCTCGATATTGCGCTCGTGGAGAGTTTCCTCGAAAAGAATATCTTGTGTGTTGAGACTTTCCAAAAGCAATTGCAGATACTCTTGAGGTGGGAGAAGCTTTTCGGCGATTTTAATGGGCCACGCAATGCGTTTTTGCAGACGCACGGCCTCGCAGACCAACGGGCGCGCGACCTCGGAATGCTCAAGGAGCAATTCAACCACTCTGTCCTTTTCACGCTTGTCGACAATCCCATGCTCAACCACCAACTCGAACCGCTTCATGAGCTGAGGAGCCGCCAGTGCGAAATCGCCGCCGCCGGCCAAACCTTCAATCGCTTCCCAGCGCTGTTCTTTGGTGGTGATCTGGTTCTTCAGCGTGTCGCCCATTTTTTCAAAGGAACGCTTTTTCTGATTCGTTCTGAATTCGTTCCAAGTATCGAGGAGTCCCACGTTCCGATTCCTTTCCCGTTCGAATCACGACGTCCGACTGACCGTCGTTTCCGGTTTCTTATGGCGTGTGAGAGCCACTCGACAGAGTGCCGCTCTCTCTGTTTTCCAATAAGGCGTTCGCGTTGGCCTCTTTTCTGCGCGGCCCGCGCGCAAGCAAGATAAGCGCCACACCGACAAGTGCAAGCACACTGAACACAACATGCCCAGACCAAAACATTTGATCGCTCACAGAGTCGATCTTGTGGACACGGGTGAATGATTTTGGAGCAACCGGCGCAACCGCAGGTGTGGCAACGGGCGCAGGATTCGTCTCGGGTGCAGGACCATTCATTGCACATCTCCCTGACGCAAGACACCGAAGAAGGGCACTCTGAGTTCCTTGTAGTCCGTATCGTTCGTCCGGACGATGAACACGCCCGACGTATTGATGGGCTGAAGCGCCTTGGTGAGGACTTCAGGGTAGCGGAGCTCGAAGTTCACCTGCGTTCCGGAATCGGACTTGACCGTGGAGTACTTAAGAATGTCTGCAATCGACACCCCTTCAAGAGCATCCGTGCGGCGCAATTCGGCAGTGACCGATTCAACAGTAAAATCCTTGCGGTCCGAAACGAGAGTGAGCACCCGCCGTGCCTGATCGGAGCGCGTCACAATTCCAAACTCAATGTACTTGGCACTGAGTTTCACATGCCCCACAACTTCACCGATGACAGGGATGATCAGCTCCTTCAAATGACGGGAGGAATTCCAGACCGTCACTTTTTCTCGCAAAGGGCCGATGGGAAGACCACCCTTGAAAGAAATCTTGAGCTGGTGATCTTTCACTTCACCCGCAGGCGGGAGGATTTCGGCTACGAGAGAGGGATGACTCGATGTGACGAACAAAGGCTTCACATCGTCCACGGCACGCATTTTTTTGAGCACAGCGCTCGGCACACCCGCCTTCTCTGCCGTCACGGGAATGATGTCAGCGTCGTTGCCTGTCGCCCGCGCAGACGTGGGCAATGTCAGCAACCACGCTTTGTTGTATTCGGGAAGAATTTCTCCGACGCCTAAAAGTGCAGGCACAGCGCGGATCTCTTCGCGAATTTGGGCCGTGAATGTGAGCGTCAGAGTCGCATTGCGCACCTGATTGGTGTCCACAGTGATGGTCCGCACGACGGGGCCGGAAAAATACGATGAATCGAATTCAAACGAAATTTTTCCCTTTTCGCCCGGAGCAAAAACATCTTTGGGTTCGACCTTGGTGTTGACACAACCACAGGCAGAATGAATGGAACGAATTTGCAAAACCCCAGTGCCTGAATTCACGAATTCGAACGCATAGCTCTGTTTCTGACCACGAACGATCTCACCGAAGTCGTGACGCAATTTCACGAAATCCGCCAGTGGCTTCTGCCCCTGCAGGTTGTCAGCCGAAGCCGAATCGCGCGCTGAATTCGAGACTCCGCCGGATGCCGGAGCAGCGACAGGCTCTTTGGCTGTCTGAACGCTTTTTTCCTGAGCAAGGGCATGCCGAGGGGAACTCAACAGCAACGTTCCTGCGGACAGTGCCAGAATTCCTGAAAGGCTGCGTTCCATGTTGTGACCTCCGTTGCCACCATGTTACATATAGGGAAGATTTTCTCAAACCTTCCATGGGAAGGATTGCCATGCTTCGATCCAGAATCTTGTGGTCAGTTCTTGCTGCCGTCAGCAGCGGACTTTTGACGTCATTGGGCTTTCCACGCGGCTTGACGGTGCACAATCCGCTGGCATGGTTCATTCCAGTGGCGCTTGTGCCGCTTCTCATTGCCATCGAACTTCTCCCTACCACATACAAATCCCCTGCCCGTGCTCACGCCACAACGCTGCGGCAAGTGACTCCATTGAGCCGCAGCCTGAGTGCGTTGGGCCTGCTCTGGATTTATGGGATCACACTGATTGCCGTGGCGTTTCATTGGGTCACAGTGCCCGCAATGATGTTCGGCGAGTTGCCTCCGACCACCACGAATCTGCTTTTTTGCGTCTATTGTGTGCTTGCGGGGCTTTATTTTCCGCTCCTCTTTTCACCTCTCATTTGGAATGCCTCACGCAGTTCCCGCCGCGGTTCGCCTCCCTTCCCCGTTTGGGCACTCGTGTTTGCAACCACCTTGCTCGAGATCTTTATCCCGCGTTTTTTCCACTGGACGTACGGAAATCTCATGCACGGTTCACTTCCGGTCGTGCAGTGGGCGAGTTGGATTGGAGCGTCCGGCCTGTCGCTCATTATTTTCGCAAGCAACTTTGTATTGGCACGCGCCATCACGACCGACCTGCGGAAAACGGGGCGGATTGCTGTGGTCATAGCATCCGTTGTTGCTGTCTGGGTGAGCATTTTTATTTTCGGCCGACACAAACTTGAAACAATGCGCTCGCAAATTGAAGCTGCACGGACAACCCACGTCGGATTCGTTCAACCCAATTTCCGATTCCCCGGCCTGCCCCGCAATCCGGCTTACGCCCATGAAGCGACCTTGCAGTCCATGACTTCACTGCTCTCTCTCACGCAGGAGCTCATCGCAGCCCGCGGCACCGCCGACAAACTCGACCTCATTGTTTGGCCTGAAAGCACAGCCTCATATGACTTTGCTTGGTCGACACCCGAGCAAAACTTGGTCAAAGAAAAAATCAAGACTTGGAACGTCCCGCTGCTTGTGCAGGCTGCCGAATTCGACAAAGCCGAGCTCGAGACCGTGGGCCCGAGGAAAGCAACCCTCTATTCGATTTCTTTCCTGTTGAGGCCCGACGGTTCGCGGAGTCCGAGTTTCAGAAAGTGGATCCCCATGCCCTTTGGTGAAGCAGTGCCGCTCGAGGACACGTTCCCTTGGCTGGGCGACCTCGTCCGCGACAACGTCAACAACGTCTCCAAACTGGGACGCGGCACCAGCTTCGACGCACTGGCCTACACACCTTCTGATTCCGTAGCTCCCCTCATCTGTTTCGATGCCATCGCATCCGAGCTGACACGCGCTCAAGCCAGCCGCGGCAATGCCACGCTGTTTGTCAATCAGGCCAATTTCCTTTGGATGTGGAAAAGCACGGCGGCCTACCAGTTCGTCCAGCTCGGCCGATTCAGGGCTGTAGAAAATGGACGCAGCTTTATTCTCTCGGGCAATACAGGCCCCAGTGCGGCGTTTTCTCCTGCCGGCGAACTTCTGAATGAACCCTTGGGGCTCATGCAGCGTGGTTACGGGAGTGCGCGTTTGCCAGTTCTCGAGTCCAAAACGCTCTACTCGGAATGGGGCGATCTGCCGCACATTCTCTTGGGCGTGTTCGGCTTCCTGACTCTGCTCATTCTTTCCCGCCCGCAAAATCGCCACAACGGAAGGTGACAGGCGAGGTCAGAGTCAGTTTCTCGCCTTCAAAACCTTGAAGCAGGCGGATCACGAGTCGCGTATTTCCACCTCCTCTGAGCTCGCCTCTCCGGCGGGAACACCCCCCGAATGACAGGGGCACGGAAAAATCAAAAACCTCCGAGACATTCGCAGGCCGCGGCTCGAAGACCCACGCAAAAGGACGGCCCGTCACCCAACCGTTGTTCATAAGCCGCTCCCACCACGGCTGAGGCGGCGTGCGTGGTCCGCAGTTGCGGTCAGAAGCTGCTGGTTCAGAGTCTCCCGATTCAAAAAAGGCGCCCGAGGCATTGTCGAGAAAATGCACACTTTTCTCTACCGCATCGTTCACCATGACATCCAACCGACAGAGTCTGTGGATGGGATTGGGCTCATAGATACGTACGCGCAATAAGGCTTGCTGGCCCTCCCATGCACGTGCATCGAGTTCATCACCAATAGTTGCCACACGACGATCCGCGCGATCGTACACCCCTAATGACAATTGAAGCTGCGGGCTCTGGGTGGCGTAGAATCTTCGCGCACGCAGTGCGTCGTGAAGAGTCTCGCGATTGAGCGCCGGAAGAAGCAGAGCAAGACGCGAACCATCCGCAACACCCCAATATTCAGTGTGGTTGTCTTGCGAGGCCACGGGCCCCACGTTCCACCCGCTCTGAGCGGCCTCTTCAAGGAAAGAAGAAGCACCTGAATACCCTTTCATCGACCGCCGCCAGACGTTCTTCTGGATCATCTCAACCCCGAAAATCTTCTCACGCAATCGTGCGTCGAATTTGAAGTGAGACAAATCAAACCAGTTTCGATACGCGTGAAAACCGGGGTGAGCAAAAACAGCCAGTGAGGAGCGCTGCGCGGGCTGTGCCAACCAATCCATGAAACCAGACCACGTGGGTTGGCGGTAGGCATTCGTCCACGAGTCTGAATTCAAGACCACCATATGTCCAAAGAGCGTGTGACTGTACTCAAAACCAACGAGCCCGACGAACAAGTCACCGGACTCTTTCAAGGCGATTGCCTTCTGCTTGTCCCACGTGTCGTCTGCATCGGAAAACCAGTACTCGGAATGATCAGTCACCGCGAAAAAATCGAGCTGAGCTGCATCGCGCGCCATCTTAAATGCAGTCTCCGGACTTCCCAACCCGTCGGAATCGAACGTGTGAGAATGAAGAAGACCAAAATAGGCGCGCATGGGCAGTTGCGGAAGAAGCTGAAGTTCGTCTCTGTTTTTCAAAGCAAAGAGAGAGGAATCGACGCCCAAACTGGATTCCGGATTGTAAAGAAAGGCGCCCAAATCGAGGGCATTGGCTTGCGCACTCGGATGGGAAGGATGCGCAATTTGAGCCAAATGATGCATGTCAAACAAGGGCGAAACCCTCGCTGCACCGGTGCGCGAAAAAAAAGAACCCGCCGGAAGAACTTGCCATGAAACATTGCCCACATGCAGTTGGATGCCCCCCTGCTGCAGCTGGGCGCGCACATCGCCAGCCCCTGCCGCATTCCCGCCCATGAGCGGCAAACAACAGAGAAGAATGAGACTCGCAACAATAGGATGAACGTGTTGTCCTCCGACACACCTCATCGACGGACCTCCGCCAGCGCATCGCCATGAGCGCAAGCCATTCAACCGGATCCCTGTGCGGCCGTCAAATCAGCCCTCCGATGCACCACTCTCCAAAGGAGGCACAGCAACTCGCAAGCTCCCATGAGCTCCTGTACAGTGCTTCAAAGAAAGCGACTCATTGCGGGAGCACAGGTTGAACAACACCGAGGCCACTCCTCAAAAGAAAATAAAATTGAGAGCGTGGCGCACCATTTTTTTATTGTCATTTTTGCTCTGCGGAATTGTTCTCTTCGTCTTGTTCCAGCCGCCCGTGAGTTGGAAGGAAATTTATTTTCTCGCCACTCTCAAGCAACAGACTGTGACAGGGCAGGTCTCTCTTGGGCCTGACTTCAAGACATCAGGAATTGAAGGTCTCCACATGTCATGGGCTTTTCATGACCCTCCGTGGCTACTGGATTTTCTCAGTCTGCTTTTGCGACTCCTGCGTTCTTTTTTTCCATCCGATTGCGGTGTCAGCATGGGCGGCTGTGCACGGATTGCACTGCGCCTCACAGCTTTGCTCCCTGCTGCCGTGTCATTTCTATTTCTGACATTTTCATTGCGTCACCGCGCATCTTCCCGCGCAGTTTTTCAATCCGAAGAGCAAAACACGGACACGGCGACACCTATTTTCCACGTTGCTGCTCTCGTGACTCTGGCGAGCCTCGGAGCATTGGAACATCTTTTTATCGTCTGTTCGCTGACAATGCTTCATTACATGACCTCACAACCCGTCCGACCGAAACAGCAACTTTTCACATCTTTGATTCTGATTTCTGTGAGCGGGCTGCTTGCCACGTCGGGATCACAACTCTGGATCACGGCGCTGTTAGCGGCAGGCCTGATCCTCGGACAGCTGCGCTCCGGCTCACAAAAATCCGCCGTCCGGCGACATGTGATGGGGTGCGCATTTTTATCAGCCTTTTTCTTCGTCGGTTTGTTTTTTCTCTCGAGCAACTCCTTAAACCTTGTTCACCATTTCACCTTGCGCTGGCTCAACAACATCCAACTGCGCGACATAGACACAGGCTGGTCGGGAAGCTCTCTTCTTTGGAAGGGGGTGGCTTTGTGGCTGATGAGTTTGTCATTGCGGGAACTGGCCCGATCCGCCCGCACGCGAAAAATCACCTCACCGCAGAAACTCTTTCTCCATCTCTTGGTCAGTATTTCGGGAGTGCTCTTGTGCTTTGCCTGCAAGAATCCCCTCATCGAAGACATCGTGCTGCAACTTTTTCTGTCCATTTTATCCTTCGACACAGCCTTTCGAAGTGAGGATGAGACCGCAATCGAAACGATGCCTCAAAAGAATTCGCGCGCGTTTGAAATTTTTGTTGCCGCCCTGCGCTTCACTCCTCAACTCATCGGATGGGGACTGGCTTTCGCTGGTCTGGTCGCTCTGCTTTTGACCTTGGTCCCCAATACAACCACCGTTCCTGAATTGAAGGCATGGGCATCTGCCCTCGCCGAGCTGGTGGCAGCCCGCCCCATGCCTTTCCTATTGGCTTTGATTTTCATCATCGCTGTGTGCGCTGTGTCCGTCGTTCGTCCTTTGTCTGTGACTCTGAACAAGCGCGTCTTTGCTGCCAACATCTGCCTCGTTCTTCTTTTGATCGGCACACACCTGCGAGCCGCCCTCCTCTGGCGGCCGCTTGAAGAGGTTGTGAAAAAAGCAACCGTAGGTCAAATTGTAGCTTTTCTTCCAGCCTTGGAATCTCTTGTCCGACTGTCAATCGAAAACACGCGTGTGCAGATGGTCAGCGTCAGCGATGCCGACACCGAAACACCGGCTTGGGGCGACTCGTCGGTCCTCCTTGTGCCGCGCTTTGCATCGGAACTTTGTCATGCCATGGATTGGAACATTGAAGGAAAATATGGCATCTTCACAGTGTGCACAATGGTGCGTGGTTCAAAATGGAAATTGGTCCCGCTGAACTGAAGGGCTCTAAGACGCATGTCATCCTCTGGCGCAGCCTTACTCCCCATCTTCACGCTGAGCGAAGACAAGCTGCGGCTTCTGATCCGCAAAGGAACAAAAGTTCCTTATCACCTCGCCAATGCGAAGCATGCCGATCTGGCTGAAGCACTCAACAAACTCAACATCAATCTCATTCCGGACAAACGAACCGTGAATGTCATCCGAGATGCAGCCCGCACCGGAACCCATGCTGCTGATGATTTTGAGGTGTGTGTCGGACGTTCTCCGGAAGGAGCAAAACCCGGACGCTGGGAATGGATAGAATCGCTCCGTCGTCCATCCGATCACGCCGTCAAAGACGAACCTCTCATCCGCATTATTCCGCCCGCGGCACCCCAACCGGGAATGACCGTCCAAGGCGAAATGATTCCGGCGCGGGAGGAAGCTGTCCCTGAACCCATCGTTATCAATTTGCCCCCTGAATTGGAGCGCCGTCCCGACGGTGTTGTTGTAGCGCGTGCCTCAGGCCAAGTGAAAGTCGAAGGCGAAAATATCATTTACGAACCGACCTACGTCGTAGAAAAAGCACACGCTCCTGAGTTTGCTTATTGTGAGTTCTTTTCCGATGTGCACGTGCTGAGTGACCTCATCGGAACCATGAAATGGCGGGTGTTCGGCAAACTCGAAGTGGAAGGGCACTGGCAGGCGTCGGATATCGAGGTCTTCGGTGATGTGACCGCCAAAGGCGGCATCCAAACCAACATGGTCGGCACACTCCGCTTCTGGCACAACTGCCAAACGACTTATATTCAAGTCAGCCAAGTCGGGGTGTTGGGCTCTCTAGTGGTGGAAAATTCAGTGCAGCTCTCAGAGCTCCGCGTGGGCGGTGACATGACCTGCTCCTCCAATCCGGGAGCCATTTTGGGTTCGACCATTCACATCTTCGGCGGACTGCGCGCCAACAAGGTCGGCAGCGAAAATGGCCAAAAAACCCGAATTGTCCTGCTGGGCGGAGAGGAAGCGCGCACAACGCGCATCGACAAACTGCTTCAGGGCACGATGATCACCATGAAAGGCGAGACCCTCACAGCGGCGGTCGACACCTCTTTTGACTCATCGGCAGCGGTCGATGCGAGCTCCGTTGTCGACGGCGCAGGGCAGCGGAAAGAAAGCCCCGCACAGAGCCAGTGATGCGCTCACAAACACGCCGGCTGGTAATTCCTTTCGCATGCGCACTGCTTGAAGAGCTGTGCTTCTTCCGAACGCCCCTTTTGTAAATACAGCGGAGAGAGATCGGCGCAAGCGCGAGCCAGCCCTCGCTCAGCAGTTGCCGCTTTGCCGCACTGAGACAGCGGAACATCAAGAAGACAAGCACGGCTGAGCAAACCAATCGCCTCGTCCTTCCGCTGCGCGCGCTGTGCATCGTAGGCGAGCTGGCTGCAGGCGAAGGGCAGACCTTCCTCACACATGCGTTTTAAGCTCTCTTGCCACTGCTGTGGGTTGAGTTGGGTTCCGTCTCCCTGTGGTCCGGAATCCGAAGGCAAAGAATCCGAAGAGGCCGTGGGGTTCGCGTCGACAGAGGGATTTTGTGCCACCTCAGGCCCGACGCCGGCACGATCCTGTTTTGTCTGGGGCTGGCATCCCAGCCCAGAGCAGAGAATTGCTGCCATCAAGAAATAACGCTGACTCGGCTTGATCATTCTGAGTTCCCGCCCTTCACCGTTTGCGTGGTTCATCTTTGAGACCCTGTCGCAGCGCAGTCGACAACGCCGGCCAAATATTCTCTGCAATTCTCACCGCACCTTGCGCATTGGGATGAATTCCATCTTCAAGCACGTAGCGATCGTCCAAAGCCACCCCTTCAAGCATGAAGGGGACAAGAAGAATCCGATGCGCCTTTGCGATCCGCGGATAAACTGCAGCAAACCGTGTACGGTAGTCTTCAGGGTAGTTGAGCGGGAGCTGCTGACCAGCCAGAACCACCTTCATCCCGCGCGACTGTGCACGCGAAACAATCGCCCGCAAATTCTTTTCCATTTCTTCCAAAGGCAAACCGCGCATGCCGTCGTTTGCACCCAATGCAACAACCAGAACCCGCGGGTTTGTTTTGAGTGCCCAGTTCAATCGCGCCAATGCCAGAGCGGTGGTGTCACCGCTCACTCCGGAATTTTGCACAATCCATGGCCACCGTTTTCCGCCAATTTTCTGTTGGATGACCGCAGGAAACGTTTCTTTCATACTGAGACCGGGGCCAGCAGTCAGGCTGTCACCCAGAAAAACGACAACCTTCTGCTGCTCCGCCGGACTTGCTGTTTGCCCTTCGCCGGCCGATGCTTTCTGCATGGCTCTTTGCACCACAAGATTTGTGCAGGCCGCAGTTATAAAAAGAGGGGCAAGACAGAGCAATTGCGCGACGCGGGACACGCTTCGGCAAAGCGGAAACGAGGGGAAACAAGATGATCGAAATTGAAAACGTAACAATGGAATACCCCTCCCCCGAAGGACTGCGTCTGCGCATCCTTGATTCCATCACAGCCAATATACCATCAGGAAGCCAACTCGGGGTTGTCGGAAGATCTGGCAGTGGGAAAACCACTCTCCTTTCACTTCTGGCGGGTCTCGAAAAGCCAACCACAGGCTCTATCCGCTTCAATGGTTTTCCCGTGTCCACTGCGGGAGAATCAGAACTTTCGCGCTACCGAGCCCGCGAAGTGGGCTTCGTGTATCAGAACTTCCAACTCTTAAAGCATCTCACTGCGCAGGAAAATGTTCAGGTGGCGGCAGAAATTGCAGCACACGCGAACCCGCGCTCGGCATCCCAAGAGGCTCTCGATTGGGTGGGCCTGAGCACCCGCCTCAAACACCGTCCCGACCAACTCTCCGGCGGCGAGCAACAGCGGGTTTCGATTGCACGAGCCATTGTGAACAAACCCAAGCTTCTTCTTTGCGACGAGCCTACGGGGAACCTCGACCCACAAAGTGCGGATCAGGTTTTTCGCCTCATCAGCAGCCTGACCGCAGAACTCGGAACAACCTTATTTCTTGTCACACACGATTATGCACTCGCTCACCAGCTGGCGGGCCGCATTGAACTCGAACGCGGCCAACTGGCCCGATTCCAATTGGCCGCAGAAGGGAGCGTCACATGAGATCGTGGTTCTGGGCCTCCTTGGGACGCGAAGTGCGTTCCTCGTGGAAGAGCCTTTCGCTGGCCACGCTGTCGCTCTTTCTTGCCATCACCGCCATGACATCGGTGCTGCTGCTCGACAGCCGTCTCTCTCAACAGACGCAACGACAAGCTGAACTTCTCTTGGGAGGAGATGTCGAAATCCAAGATGTGCGCCTTCTTCCCGAAAGCCTGCTCGAGAGAATTCAGAGTTCCGACAAAGTCCGCAGCCGCACGCGGGTCACATCCTTCATCACACTGCTCGGCAGCGCAGGTGTCGAGCGTCCGCGCCTTGTAGAAACTCTGGCCATAGATGAATTCTTCCCCTTGGGTTCCTCACTCAAGAGGACACCTGCAGCTTCTTTCGAGCAGCTGCTTCTCGGTGGTGTCTGGGTGGAAAAAAGCCTTGCCGAGACTTTGGACCTGCGTCCTGTCAAAACCCCAGTGTCGAATCGTATCACTGACAAAAATCTGCAAGCCCTTCTGGCGGACAAACGAGCCGTTCGGATTGGCAAGCGTATCTTTCCGATCGTCAGCCTTGTTGAAAACGACCAGATGCGCGATTTCGCCAGCTTCGCGCTCGGAGCACGCATCTACATGGCGCGCGAATCCGCGCAAAAGAACAAATTCATTTCAGCCCAGTCGAGAATCCGCGACAAACTCATTCTGCAATATGCAAAAAAAACCAATGCTGACGAAGGTAAAAAGTGGCTCCAAACTGAGCTCGAAACTTTTGGTTCGGGTTCTCTGTCAATCAAGACAAAAGAGGACGCCCTCCGCAATGCCTTTAAGCCCGCGCGGAGTCTTTTTCTTTTCTATGATGCGATTGGTTTCGCCGTCCTCATTTTGCTCGGATTGGGCTGTTCACAAGGAATCTCCTCTTACTTGAGCAGAAAAAAATCGGATGCTGAAATTCTCAACCGTCTGGGTGCCCCGCGCACGCAAACGGCGGCTCTGTACGTCGGAAACGTTGTTCTTCTCACACTGCTGGCATTCGCTTGCGGGGTGTGGGCGGGGCACTTTTTCTGTCACGTTTTTCTTTTGCCGCGGTTGAATCTTTGGGCGCTCGGTCAGGTGTCGGAGTCTCACAGCCTTGGGCAAATGTCCGGACTCGCGCTTCGCTTTGGCATCGCCGGACTCCTGCTGACAACGTCATTGGTTTTGCCGGGCGCTCTGAGACTCTTAGGCGAAAAAAAGATCTCCGAAAAAGAAGAAAAATCAGAAGAGAAAAACTTCTATATCTTTACAAAACCCATTCAAAAAACAATTTCATTAGCAAGAAGCTCTCCGGACTTCCTCTGGATTCTTGCCAATTTCCTTCTCTCTTTTGTTATTTCCAAGGAAACCCTTCTCAATTGCATCATCATCCTCCTGCTCACGTTGATCTATGTTGCCGTGCGCCTTGCGGTGCGTGCCGTCCATCGTTTTGGCGTCGGCTCGCCCCTCAAATTGCCCTTACCGTTGCGTTTGGCGAACAGTGAGATTTCTTCGCGCCCCACCCAAAGTGCACTGTGCCTGATGCTCTTTTGCCTCTCCGTTTGTCTGATTGTTTTTCTGCTTGATTTGCGCTTCAACATTGAAAGCCAGCTGACAGCCGGATTCAACATGAAGGAACGACCCAATATTTTTGTACTCGATGCTCCGCCTGAAAATCTCAAAACAGTCGAAAAAATCTTGTCCAAAGAGAATGCCGTGACTGTGTTGAATGAAAAGATCACGCGTGCGCGTCTCGAGAGCATCAACGGAAAAGATTCCGAATCTTTTTTGCAGAACTTTGAGGGTCAGCCTGAAGCAAAACAAAACGCCCAGCGTCTTTTCAACCGTGAACAAAATTTAACCAGCCGGCACGAACTGAGTGCAGATGAAACTGTGGTCGCTGGCCAGTTCTGGTCCAAGTCGCCCGCCAACGCCAATCTTGCTGAAGTTTCGGTGGAGAGAGGCATCGCAGAAACCTTGAGAATTCAGCTGGGCGACAAACTTGTTTTTAATATTCAAGGCGTTCCTGTGAAGGTGAAAGTCACAAGCCTGCGCGTCGTCCGCTGGATGAATTTTCGGCCGAATTTTCTTTTCATCTTGCACCCCAGCGTTTTGATGGATGCCCCCTATTCCGCCCTCGTGGCAGCGCACATTCAAGATCCAAAAGGCAAAAGCCAAGCCCTCTCAAAACTCTTTCAGGAACTGCCGGGCCTGACCACCATCGATGCCTCTGAGTTCAGTGCGGCGGCCAATCGCCTCATTCAAGGCGCAATTGATATTGTGCGCACTCTGGGTTGGATTCTTTTCGCAGGCGCACTCATCAACGTCTGTCTCACAGCTTGGACCTCTTACACGCTCAGAGCACAGCATTTTTCACTTTATCGCTGTTTGGGTGCCAACAACACGGTCGTGATGAGCGCTTGCGTGGCTGAGTTTTTGATCTTGTGTGTGGTGGGCATCGGGCTTGGGCTCGCAGCCAGCGGTGTGCTGAGCGCTCTTGTGGCCGCATTCATTCTGAATGCAGATGACCAACTCAACAATTCCTTCCTGCCCAGTGTCTCGGTTGCAGCCACGCTCCTCTGCATTGGCACAGCAGCAGGTGTTCTTACGGCGACCTTGATCCTGAAGCAGCCGCCGCTGAAGATCCTCAGACAACCCTCATGAAAGTGACTCTGAGGGAATTTCGTCAGGTGCGGGTCGCTGCAGACAGGGCCGATTTCAAGTCCGCAATGAGATCGGTCACATCTTCAAGTCCAATACTGAAACGGATGAGTTGCCGGTCGATTTTGAGCCGGCGCTTTTCCTCATCCGGCATCCAGCGGTTGGTCGTCCACCAAGGCAAACAGGCCGTCGATTCCGTTCCTCCCAGACTGGGCACATCGGCCACGAGCCGCAAGGAACGGATGAGCTTTTCGGAGTCCACTTGAGCGGCAAAACGAATCGCAAGCATGCCTCCGAAGTCGGTGATCCAAGGTTGTCCGGCAGGCTCGCAGAGCGCGCCATGGTAAACTTGCTCCACACCTGCGATATCGCGCGCAGCCAAGGCAAACGCGCGTCCATTTTCATTATGACCGCGCATCCGGACCGACAGGGTGCGTAGGCCTTTGAGCAAGTGCATGCATGAGCCGGCGGAAAGAAAACCTCCCACGTACATTGCGGTCGAAGAAAGTTCCTGTGCAAACGCAGCTGAGCAGGCCACGGCTCCGCAGATGAGATCGGAATGACCGTTCATGTATTTGGTGGCACTTTCCACGACAACATCCACGCCCCATTCCAATGGACGGCAGTTGACCGGACTCGCAAAGGTATTGTCACACACGAGCAGTGCACCCGAACGCTTGCGGGCATCCAATGCGGCGCTGAGATCCTGCGGCAGACAGTACGGGTTCGAGATACTCTCAAAGAGCATCAGCCGTGTGTTCTGCCTCAGTGCTGTTGACCACGCCTCAAGCGGTGCGAAGGTGGTTTCAATGCCCCAGCGTGCGAGTATTTTCTGACAAAGTCCTTGGGTTGTTCCGTAGCAATTTTCTTGCACGAGAACATGATCACCCGGACGCAGAGCGGTGGTCAGCACCGCATGCAGGGCTGACATTCCTGAAGCAAAGACCTGCGCCGCCTCGGCTTTATGCAGAGCAGCAACGACAGCACAGGCTTCGGCGTGGTTCTGTGTGTTTGAAAGCCGCGCATACACAGGCATGTCGTCCACATTTTCGGTCGCAAAAGTGACGGATTGTTCGACAGCACCCACCAAACCACGCCCGAGCCGATGTTGCGCACCGGCATGCTGCAATCGTGTGGCGAGAGAACTTTTCAGTTCAGAAGACATAGAGCTTGATTCCTCATTCATTCACAGAAGTTTTGTCACGAGCAGAGGAAAATTGGTCATGAGGGGAACAATCTCCACCTGCATCTCAGTCGCTTGATTGCTGATCCCGTGCGAGGCCTGACGCAATTCGAATTCGCCCGAGTATTTGGCCCCACTGATTTGAACACGCGCCGCCTGATTCACACTCATGCCCATCACCGAAAAACGCTCTTCCTTTTTGAAATCTCCCACCACGGGCTCCATGGTGAGAACGTTCTCAGGTCCTACAACACAGGTTCCCGGAAGTCCCATGCGCATGAGCGAAACGGACCACTCAAAAAGATTGGCCAACTGGTGATCCAGCCTTCCACCCAATGCCCCATGAACTTCGATCCAAATGGACTCCAAAGAGACCATGGCATGTCGAACGTCATATTCGAGCAACGACGTGATGGCACCGCAGTCGGAAAAATCCTTTTCCGGATTGTAACGATGTTCCCGCCAACGACCCGCAAAACGCGCTGCACAATGCGCAAGAATTTCGTTGCCATTTTTTCCCAAAGAATCGCCATCACCGCACCAAACAATATTTCCTATCCGTTGCCGGACATTCTCGGAAAGCGAGTCATACCAAGGAAGAAACGATTCGATTCCAGCATCTGCGATATAAACCTGAAGCTGCCGAGAACCGGCGCGGGCCTTGTTCCGCGGCTTCCAGATATCCCAATTGTGCGTCATTTCCTCAGTGCGGTGGCGCGAAGGACCTGCAAGAAAAACTACGGCTTCAAACATGACTTTGCCCTCCCTTGAAGACCTCCGGTTGGAAATCGAGCTTCACCGGCAAGCCGGCCTGTTGCATTATAATCAGGGCGTTTGTCGTCGGACAGGGGCCACTCCGGAGAAGATAATCAAATTCCAAGCGCCCTTGGACGCCCACTGTTTCGCGCAAATGAAAATTACGCACGCCGGCAACAGTGTCTTCGAGTGAGGTCAGTGCAAGATCATGAGTTGTCAGAAGACCAAAAGCACCTGTCGAGAGAAGCGCAGAGATGACTTGCCATGACCCCAAAAAACGCTCACGGTTGTTGGTGCCGCGGAAAATCTCATCGATGAGGAACAATTTCTCCGTCGTGTGGGTGGCAGGCGCCTGCAGGCGACCGAGAACATCGGCCAAGCGACGCACTTCGGCATAAAAATAACTGGCACCCGACTCCAACGAATCCGAAACCTGAATGGCGCACAACACCTCCAGAGAGGGTGACGCGAACGAACGGGCACACACCACCGTTCCGATCTGCGCGAGCAAAACATTCAATCCGAGTGCACGCAGGAGGGTGCTCTTGCCGGCCATATTGCTGCCCGTCAGCAACAGACAACGCTGCTGTGCATTCAAAGACAGATCATTCCCCACCCGCTGGCCGGCACTCAACAAAGGGTGCGCCAGCTGGCTGGACGTCAGGGACACAGCCGACTGCTCCGGCCAGCAGAACTCCGGATTCTCAGTTTTGACCCGCGCCAGTGCCGCTTGAAAATCGAATTTGACAACATCGGCCCACCACTGTTCAAACCTGTTGTCGATAAAATGATGGGCCAGCAGACTGGCAAGAAACGTCAGCGCGTCGTAAGGAAACAAAACATTCAACAGCAACCAGACAATCGGATTGCGCCGAACCTCACCCAACTCCAACGTCACACGAAGCAGGCGAAAACGCCGCCCTGCCGACACCGGCACCAGTGAAGAAGAGGATTTGCGTGGGGCCGCACTTCGAGCCACATCTTCCAGTGCCGACAGAACTCGAAGCTCACGAAGGCCCAAAACGCGCTGTCCCGCCTGAATTCTCCTTCGCCACAATTCCCAAACAAGCGCACCCAAAATCAGAATCGGAAAGAAAATGGACAGCGGCGGACTCAGAACCGTCACATCTGCTGTGTTCATGAATTGCAGAAGTGCAGGCACAAAAACAACCAACCAAACCGCCAACTGGACAAGGATGAGGACAGCGAGAGCAAACTCCAGAGCCTTCTTCTGCAACTCGGACGCACGCTCGTCTTTTGTCTCCTCAGAGGCTGAAGAGTCCTGATTCTTATCTTCGGCCGGCAACTCCGAGAGATCCTCCAGTTCCTTCGCCAAAGGACCCACACGATACGATTCCCAGCGCCTCAGCGCTTTCCTCTCCGAAGCAAGCGCTTCCACAAACGAACGGCGCTCCTTCAATTGCTCTTCCGGCAACGGAACCGTTCCGCGCAAGAGCAATTCGGACGCCAGAAGCGACGCCCCCTCGCCGAGGGTGCAAGTGTCGAGCCACAGAGGAACCAAACCTCCCAAATCAAGGTCACTGCGATACGGATGTTCAGCGACAGAAGCCAGCGACGCGTTCCAACGTTCGGCCCTCGGTGCTGTCCGCAAGGTGCGCAGTGCATCCCAGTCACGCGCAGTCCTGTGAGCCTCTGCCTCGAAAACACGAGCCAGCCCCTCGCAACGTGCACGTACCCTTTTGAGACGCTGGTGGACCGACGAGAGCACAAAAAACAAAACAAAGAACCCAAGCCAACCGAGGAAAACCTGCGACGCATCCCAAGACCGGTACATGCCGGCCAGAATCATGATCAACGCGGCTGCGCAGAGCAGTCTTAAAAGAGCAAAGTGGTCTTCACGTCTGCTCCACACTGTCAAACGTTGCTCTACGCGGCGGCGTGCTCTTTCGAGAGCCGCAAGACGCATTTCAGAAAGGTTTCCACCCGTCTTCGAGCCAAACTTCTGATCCGTCATGACACTCCATCATCTGTGTGTCGTGGAAATTCCGACATAAAACATGATACACAAGAGGACTGTTTTCCGACAGTCCGCATCCGCATTGCTCAGCGTGGTTAAGGAGATTTTCCATTGGAAGATTCGGTTCCGCTCCAATCAAATGCAAAGCCCGCGCACTCTCACCCACACCGTGCCTCATACCGCGTGGCAATTGTCGGCGCGGGTTGCACGGGTCTGCGCATTGCAACACTTTGCGAACTTTTGAATAGAGGCAACAGGTCAGAGGGAAGCGTGGAATGCGTGATCTTCGAAGCTCGCGCATCGGCCGGAGGTTTCCTTCAATCGCATCGCACACCCGAGGGGCTCGTGGTCGACCACGGTGCTCAGGGCGTTCTCAGCTCACGACATGTTTTTCTTAAGACTCTTGAAGATCTGAACCTGACTCCCCAAGACGTCATCAGTCCACTGGCTGCTCCCCAAAATCGCACCCGCTACCTCATCACTGCAAAGGGCTGCTTGGCTCCTCTCACTCCCCTTCCTTGGAGCCTTTGGAAGACGGGACTTCTGCGCCCTGCGCAATGGTTCCGCGCTGTCATGGAAATCATACGATTCAAATCCGCCACTCCTCCTCCTCGCAATGAAACTCTCTACCGTTTCGTCGAACGGCATTTTGGAAAGGCGGTTGCCGAGAATTTCATCCTTCCTTTTGCAACGGGAATCTGGGGCGGAGGATCAGAGAAACTCCTGGCACGCCATGCTTTCCCTCGTTTGCCTGAATGGGAGTCAAAGCATGGCAGCATCCTGCGGGGCGCTCTACTTTCAGCCTTGGTAAAAATGTGGAAGCGCCCGCACGAAACTGTCGCTCTCAAACACAAGTGGCCGCGCGGCCTTCTGAGCTTTCGCGGAGGTATGCACGACCTCATCGCTCACATGCTGCGTTTTCTTCAAAGCGCCGGCCACAGAACGCAGCTGCGCGTTGCGTCGCCGATCACCAGCATCAAAGCACTTCCGCAGGGCCGTCTTCTGCTCAATGAAACAGAAGAATTTGATGCTGTTTTCTGGACTTCGCCCCCGTGGCAGAACCCCCATCTCAGATTTGAGTCTGCCGATGCCCGATCGGATTGGAGCCTGTTCCAACAAGCTCTGACTCACGATCTCATTGTCGTCCATGTGACCGGAATCAAAGACAAGGCAACGGGAGAAGGTTTCGGTGCGTTGGCAGGCCGCGCATCAGACGGACTTCTCGGCGTGCTGTTTGTTCATTCCATCTATAAAGAACAATGTCAGGAAGGATATTCCTCCTACCGGATACTGCTGGGTGGCGATCGCAATCCGAACATGCAGGCGTGGAGCGACGAACAGCTCCATTCCTATGCCCTCGCCCAGCTCCGCTCCCTCCGTCTGCTGTCGGAACATTCCGAAGTTCAAAGTGTGAGCGTCGTCCGGTGGCACAGAGCCGTCGGGATTGCAGACGAGAATCACGATGCGCGGCTCGCCGCTTTGTGGCGCCTTGAGGCACACCTCCCCGGCCTTCACTTTGCCGGTATTTACAAAAAAGGCGTCGGTGTTGCCGACGCCCTTCAAAGTGCTCAAGATGCTTTTGACAGCTGGCTCAGCGCACTTCACCCCAGCCATTGATCACGCGCGAAATAAGCCCGTATTCCATGGCCTCTTGCGAGCTCATCCAATAGTCACGTTCGATGTCCTTACGCAGTCTTTCGAGCGACTGGCCTGTTTCCTTGTTGTAGAGCTCAACCAACTTCTCACGTGTTTTGAGAATTTCGCGCGCCGTGATGTCGATGTCCGTCGCCTGCCCCTGCACGGTTCCGCCGATGAGCGGCTGGTGGATCAGGATACGGCTGTTGGGCATGGAATAGCGGTGCGCTTTGGAAGCACCCAACAGAATGACTGTGGCAATGGAAGCACACAGGCCAGTGACAACACATTTTACGTCGGGGCGGATGAATCGCATGGTGTCGTAGATAGCAAAGCCGGAGTTGACCTCACCGCCGGGGCTGTTGATGAACATCCAGACGTCTTTTTGAGGATCAGCGGCTTCCATGGCCAACAGTTGCTCGATGGTGCGCTTGGCCACAGCTGCGTTGATGGGCTCACTCAAAACCAAAAGCCGTTGCTGGAACAGATGCTTGGTGGTGTTTCCTTCGAGCAGCTCAGAAAGTTCTTCGAGTTTTGGCATGGGAATCTCCGATGTGCGGGGAGAGGCAAAAGGCACAGACCGCCCCTTCACTATACGCAGCCCCCCGAGCCACATCAACCGCCCAAATGTCGATTTAAACCAACAAAGACTTGTCATTGCGTCAGGATATGCCATAGGCATTTTTGTACACGGGCGAACACAGAAAACGCTGTGAGGAAGCAAAATGAGTCAGCCAGAAGCGAACCAGCAAAAACGCGTCCTGATTGCCCTCTACAATATGGGCGGACCAGCAGACCAAGAATCGGTCGAGCCCTTCCTCCAAGCCCTTTTTACCGATCCCGATCTTCTCGACATTCCCTTCGGACGCCTGCTGCAAAATTTTGTCGCGGGAAAGATCATCAAAAAAAGACTTCATGAAGTGAAAGAGCGATACAACCTGATGGGAGGTGGTTCCCCTCAGTTGCCCATCACCCGAAATGTGGCCGAGTGTCTGAGCACAGCCCTTCCTGCCGATCCACGGGGCGAATCTTTGTTCAGCACAGAAGCCCGTCCTCTTGCCGACCGTCCTTTTCATATTGTCGACATCGTGCCGCTGTTCCGTTATTGCGAGCCGCGCGCAAAAACGCTGCTCGCAGACTGCGTTGCAAAAGGAGCTCAAGAGTTGTGGCTCCTGTCGCAGTACCCTCATTGTGCCCGCGCCACGACGGGAACGAGTTTGCGTGAGGTGGGGCTTGAACAACACAGCGACGCGCGTTTTGCGGGCGTAACGATACGCACCTTCAGCGGTTATGGTGATGAGCCCGCTTTCCTTGATCTTTGGAAGGGGCGATTGGAGCAAGCGTGGGCGCAGCTTCCTGAGGGACGCAGGCACCTGCTCATCAGTGCCCACAACCTGCCGCTCAGTTACGTGGCCGACGGCGACCCTTACCCTCTTCAAATCCGCCGTACCGCACAAGAGGTGACGCGCCGGCTCGGATGGCACGAGACGAGCGACTGGACACTCTGCTGGCAAAGCGCGGTGGGGCCCGTCCGCTGGATGCAACCCACAACCGAACAGACAATCGCCCGTTTGGCACAACAAGGCATCGAGCATGTTTTGGTGTGGCCACTGGCTTTTGTCTCAGACCATATCGAAACGTTGGTTGAAATTGATGTGGAATATGCCGCCATGGCAAAACAGCTTGGCATACAAACATTTCAACGGGTCAAAAACTTCGATGCCGATCCCGATTTTGTTTCTTTGCTGACGTCAATCGTGACCCGTGGCGCGCGCGACCTGCAAAAAAACAGCGACAGCCCCCTGTTGCGCGATCTGGCCCAGCGCCCCGCGGGCCCGTACTGCGCGAGTCAGCCCGCAGGCTGTCTCTGTGCCAATTACTATCTTTCGGGACGTCAAGGGCTCGAGCGCGGAACCGCATTCGCGCGCGTGGCTCCGAAAAACCCAAGCGGCCCAAAGAAAAGCTGAACGAAAAGATGAATCAGAAGAAGAGAACATCTTGATGAAGGACACCCTCACGTGAGCGACGCAAATCCGATGCCTGTCCAAAAAACACAGAACAACCAACAAAAGACCATACGTGTGGGCAATGACATCGTGTCCGTCGAGCGCATGGCCACGTCCATTCAAAAAGAAAGCTTCGTCAACAAGGTTTTTCATCCGACGGAAATTCAATACTGCAAAAGCAAATCACACCCTGCTGCATCGTTTGCGGCTCGCTTTGCAGCAAAGGAAGCTTTTTTCAAAGCACTGGGCACGGGGCTCTACACACAAGGCATGGGGCCACAGGATGTGTGGATAGAAAACGAAAGCCACGGTCGCCCTGTGTTGCACCTTTCGAGCGATGCCGAGGCTTTGCTGAAGACATTGGGACAAGAACCCCAATGGGATATTTCACTCTCCCACGATGCCCAAATGGCTCTCGCGACGGTTGTGATTCAATTCCGCTGAGGAGAAAAATCAGCTCCCTTTGGTTTTGACAAAACCGGCACGTTCGAGAAAGCGCGTCGAGTGTCGGCTGTTGCGAAATTCCGGATGCGCGAGAACGTCGAGGTGAAACGGGATGTTGGTCCGGATGCCGTCGACAATGTATTCGCGCAGTGCAGATTCCATTTTGGCCAGTGCCTGTTCGCGCGTGTCCGCATGGACGATGAGCTTGGCGACCAGAGAGTCGTAGTGCGGCACGACGGTGTAACCATGGTAAGCAAAGCCATCCACACGCACACCAAAACCACCCGGTACACTGTAGTTTGTGATGAGGCCCGGCCATGGAGCGAACGTTTTTGGATCTTCCGCATTGATGCGGCACTCGATGGCGTGACCTTTGATCTTGATGTCTTTTTGATCAAACGGAAGCTTTTCACCGAACGCGACGCGGATTTGCCACTGGAGGAGGTCGATCCCTGTGATTTGCTCAGTCACGGGATGCTCCACCTGAATACGGGTGTTCATCTCCATGAAGTAGACGTTTTTGTCGTCGTCCATCAGGAACTCAACGGTTCCTGCGCCGTGGTATCCGACTTCGCGGGCCAGAGCGAGTGCATAACTGCCCACCTTTTCGCGCAGTTCAGGCGTGATGTGCGGGCATGGTGCCTCTTCAATGACCTTCTGATGCCGGCGCTGCACACTGCAGTCGCGCTCGCCGAGGTGGATCATGTTGCCATGCTTGTCAGCCAGCACCTGTATTTCCACATGACGAGGATTTTCGAGATACTTCTCGAGATAGACCTCAGAGTTGCCAAATGCTGCAGCAGCTTCAGTGCGGCAATTCAAATAAGCCTTTTCCAGCTCGGTGTCGTTGTAGACGATTTTCATGCCGCGTCCGCCGCCACCGCCGCTGGCTTTCAAGATCACGGGATAGCCGATCTCGCGCGCCGTCCGACGCGCTGTTTCCTGATCCGGAAGCGCGCCATTCGAACCCGGCAAAAAGGGCAATCCGGCCCTGCGTGCTACGGCACGGGCAGCGACCTTCTCACCCAGATCGCGCATTTGTTCAGGAGTGGGGCCGATGAAGGTGATTTCGCATTTCCGGCACACCTCGGCAAAGCCCGCATTCTCAGAAAGGAAACCATAGCCGGGGTGAATCGCATCGGCACCGCTGATTTCAGCAGCTGCCATGATGGCAGGAATATTGAGATAGCTTTTTTTGCTTTCCGCAGGGCCAATGCAGATCGATTCGTCGGCCAGCTTGGCATGCAGGCTGTGCTTGTCTGCCTCCGAGTACACGGCCACTGTCTTGAGACCGAGTTCCCGACAGGCTCTGATGATACGAACCGCAATTTCACCACGATTCGCAATGAGTACCTTCTTCATTTTTCCTCCGGTCCGGAGTGGACGTTCTTTACGGACGAATGACGAACAGCGGCGTTCCGAATTCGACAGGTTTGGCGTTGTCCATAAGAATGGCAACGACCTCACCGTCAAGCTCACTTTCAATTTCGTTCATGAGCTTCATCGCTTCAACAATGCAGAGGGTCTGGCCTTTTTTCACCCGTGTTCCGACTTCCACAAAGACCGGAGAATCGGGCGAAGGGGAACGATAGAACGTCCCGACAAAAGGACTGCTGATCGTGGTTCCTTCAGGAATGACTTTGGCTGCCGGTGCGGAACTGACGGGTGCGGCCGCGGGCTGCGACTGTGTTGCCTGCGCAGAGACAGACGCAACGGTTGCCGGCGACGACGCTGTTGCTGCTGAAGAGACCACCGGAGCAACCGATGGCGCGGCCGCGTGAACAGCACTTTGAACCAGCGGGAGACTTGTGACAGCGTGGAGAGCACCGGCGTTTTTAGCCAGAGAAATTTTCTCCGGTCCGGTTTCCGCCTGCACGACGTCCACACCATACTGCGCCATCAACACCATCAGTTTTTCGACTTTGCCAAGATCGATCATGAACTCACTACTCCATTCAAGGATCAGAATAAAAACGTGCGAAACTGAAGCAACTCAGGGCAAAAAAACAAAGCAGGACTGCGGAGGAATCACTTCCCCTTGACACTCACGCGGTCTGCGTATGTGTTGTCACGGGTGTCGATTCTGAGGATGTCCCCTTCGTTGATGTGAAAGGGAACAGAGACCACAAGACCCGTTTCCATAGTGGCTTGCTTTGAGCCTCCCGTTGCGGTGTCGCCGCGGACGCCCGGAGGTGTTTCAACAACCTTAAGTTCACAGAACGTATCTGTTTCACAGGCAATGGGCTTGCCCTGATAATAAAGAACTTTGAGGACCGAGTTCTCAAGCAGATAATACTTGGTGTCGGCCACGTAGTCTTCGGTCAGGGTGATTTGTTCGTAGTTGGCTTGATCCATGAAGTGGTACCCTTCCGAATCGCGGTACAGGTACTGCATGTTGCGCTCTTCAGTGTCCGGCTTGGCCACCTTGTCGCCGCTCTTGATGTTCTGCTCGAGGACTTGCCCCGTGCGGAGATTGCGCATTTTGGTTCGGGTGAATGCGGCGCCTTTGCCGGGGTTCACATGTTGGAAGTCGACAATCACCCAAGGATCGTTGTTCATTTCGATCTTGAGGCCTCGGCGGAAATCACGGGTTTCGTACATAGTCATGGGTTGAGTCTCCTTCGCGAGCGGGTTAACACTGATACCGCCAAAATGCAATCACCCGAAGAGAAGCAACCTGCTGTTTTCCGTAACAAACAAGTAGTTTATAACCGAAGTGCTTGAGCACGAAAGGGTGGTTTTTGAGAGCAACGTCTCACCAGCATCGTCGGACATCGGGAACAGGAAGGGCATTCTTGTTCGTTTGCCTTGCATTCTGTCCCGCACTGGGGCGTGCGGCGGAACCAACAAAGTCCACGGGCCCTCTCCCTGCCTCAGCGAAGCCGCAAGACAAATCTCCGTCCAACAAAAAAGCCAGCCCGCAGGAATCTCGCAAACCGACGGCAGCTTTGGGACTCGGTCTGGGTGTCGTGCTGCCCCCTGTGCGTCCCACCGTCTCTCTTTCGTACTCCATTCTGAATGTTTGGGGCGAAGTGGCCATGAGGGTGACGGGCTCTTACCTTTCTCTCGCACAAACCTTCAAAAATGCCGCTGTTGAAAGCCAATATGCGAACAAACTCTCCGACACCAAAGCACATCTTTGGGATGTGGGCCTGCAGGCGCCTGACGTTGAATGGCATTTGCCTCTGAACCTCTATGTGGCCCTTTCGCCCGAGGTCCGAATGACCAGCTGTCGTGCCGACTACACGACCGTCGCCAATGAAACACTCGTCTTCAGCGGTTGGGGTGTCGGTGCGGGCGTGAACGCCTCAGGCGGACTCCGTATTCAACCCAAAGGCACGTCTTTTTCTTTTGAAATCAACGCATCATACAACTGGCCCTTTGCCAGTTTCGGTCAGGCCGACCTCTCCTTCGAGAATGCCACATCTTCCGGCGGCCAAACTTTTTCGAACCAAGATCTGGACTCCATGCTCAATTCACTGCAACCCTATGTCCAAAAGCTCACAGTTCAACCCACCGCGGGGCTGCAGCTCCGCGCCGGCTGGAGGTTCTAATTTGAGACTCTCTCCGTCTGTCACCGACGAGGGTACGGTGCTCCTATGAACGTTCCCCTTCTCCGGCTCCAGTCGCTGTCAGCCACGCTCTCAGGGTCTCCCGTTCTGCATGACATTTCGTTCCAAGTGGAAAACGGCGAATTCTTTTCTCTGCTGGGTCCTTCGGGCTGCGGCAAAACAACTCTCCTGAGGATCATCGCCGGTTTTCTGGCCCCCGCTGACGGAGCGTTGTTCTGGCAGAATAAAGACGTCACCAAAACCCCTCCGCAGGGCCGCGACCTCAATCTCGTTTTTCAGAATTATGCTCTTTTCCCACACCTCAATGTTTTTGAAAACGTGGCGTTTGGTCTGAGGATGCAAAAGCGACCCGAGGCCGAGATCCGCGAACGCGTGATGGATGCTCTGACGCTGGTGCGTATGAATGGGCATGCCAAACGCGCCGTGCAGGAACTCTCAGGCGGACAACAGCAGAGAATTGCCCTCGCACGCGCCGTCGCACCACGCCCCTCACTCGTTCTTCTCGACGAACCGCTGGGCGCATTGGATTTGCAATTGCGCAAGGAAATGCAATGGGAACTGAAAAGCCTTCAGCGCCAGCTTGGCATGACGTTCCTTTACGTCACCCACGATCAGGAAGAGGCATTTGCGATGTCCGACCGGATTGCCATTCTCAACGGCGGACGCGTCGAACAGGTGGCTTCTCCGGAGGAACTGTATCTTCATCCTGCAAGCCGCTTTGTGGCTCGCTTTATTGGAACAGCGAATTTCATCCCCGTCGAACGGCTTTCCGAAGACCGCGCACGCTTTGTGGGTTCTTCAGCTGAATGCCTTCTCCACTCTGCACAAGGCAGCAACGGACGCGCTAGTGCCCTAGGAGACGTGCTCGTAAGACCGGAACAAATCGATGTCAAAACCCATGCCGAAGGCACGGCTGTGCTGGCAGGACGAGTTGAAAAACGCCAGTTCCTCGGCGCCGTCGTTCGTTATCAGATCGCCTTGAGTAGTGAATCGCCCTGTGTGGTCACTGTCGATCAGCCCTCCGTCGGAGAGCGTGCGTGGGCGGAGGGTGAAAACGTTCAAGTGCGTGTCATGCCGCCTCTCCTCCACTTTTTTCCGCGGAGCACGGAAGAATGAAATGGTGGGGGTTGCCGGCAAAAATCTGGATGTCCTGTTTCATTCTGATGCCCTTCCTCTGGATGGTCTTTTTAAGCTTTCAGCCCCACTCGCGTGATGCAAAACTTGCCAACTTGGGGTGGCATCAATTCTCGCGCGTGATCGCACCTCCCTATAACCAAATCATTCTCGACAGTGTGGCCCTCTCTTTTTTCGCTGCGCTGTTTGTCCTTGCTCTCGCCGTTCCTTTGGTCTGGAACATTTCACGTCTTCCGCCGCGAAGAAGAAAAACATGGCTGGCACTGTTTACAATCCCTTTAGGGTTGAACTTCGTGGTGCGCATCTATGCTTGGTTTGTTCTTTTCCGGCCTGAAGGATTCCTCGGACGGCTGCTTGTTGCACTTGGCATCGACACACCGTTGGTCAGCTCACAGACGGGTGTTTTTTGGGGTCTCGTCTACGGCTACCTTCCTGTGATCTTTTTGCCTCTTTATAGTGTGTTTGAGAAATTGGACCGCTCGCAACTCGAGGCCGCTCAAGATTTGGGCGCCCATGCTCTCCAACGCTGGTGGCATATCATTCTGCCATCGACACGATCGGGACTCATGGCGAGCTTTTTGTTTATTTACGTGCCGATGCTGGGTGAATATCTCATACCGCGTATGATTGGCGGCGGACTCGTGGCGAATCTCGGAACCCAAATCGAAGGTCAATTTCTCGGAAGCGGCCGACCCAACTGGCCCTTCGGTGCCGCACTGAGCCTCACTCTTCTTGCAGCTGCCGTGGCCGTGTTGCTTTTAAGCCACTTTCTGTTGTCCCGATCGCAGCGGCGGCCCTCTCAGGCATGGCCTACGGCGCAGACCGCATGAAAACTCATCTCTTTCATCTGATCAGCTTTCTTTTGCTCGCGGCTTTATATGCTCCCGTTTTGTGTTTGGTTGTGTTCGGATTCAATGCGAGCACTTACGCACTGCGCTGGGAAGGTTTCTCAATTCAGTGGTACGAATCGACCCTGCGCAATCCCGATATGCTTTCGGCTCTTTTCAACAGTCTCGCGGTCGCGACCTTGAGCACATTCTTGGCTGTTCTCTTCGCATTTTTGTATGCCCTCTGGTCCCACAAGCAAATTAAAAAGACATGGGCCGGCGTGGGCGACGGGATGATGACCCTGCCCCTTTTCATGCCGGAAATCGTGATCGCAATCGGACTTTTGATCGTCATGGTGAATGTTTTCCGTCCGGCTGCGGGTTGGTTTGGTTTGAACCTCGATTCTCTCGCCTCCATTGTACTTGGTCACACAACGCTCGCCATGGGCTACGCGACACTCGTGCTCCGCAATCGCTTTAAAACATATGATGCCCAGCAAGATCTGGCTGCTCTTGATTTAGGTGCCACACCTGCACAAGTTCTTTTCCGCATCATGCTGCCTCAAATGCTGCCCGGACTCGCAGCTGCAGCTTGTCTGTCGTTTGCGGTTTCCCTCGATGATTTCTACGTGAGCTATTTCTTGTCCACGGGCGGGAGCTCGCTTCAGACACTTCCCACCTATATTTGGTCGTTGCAGGGGCGCAGGGCCATGACACCGGAAATCAACGTGGTATCCTCCCTTTTATTGTTTATTGCCGTTTTCTTCTTTACAGCAGGAATGGTCCTCACAAGAATCGACACTGCCGCAAGGCAAAATGCAAAGGACAAAGAATGAATTTCAAAACTGTGGGTATTGCGGGAGTTTGTGTTGTCGGTGCCGTTGCGGCCGGAGTTTTCGGATTGTCTAAGAAATCAGGCGAACGCCGGAACACGCTTCACCTTTACACTTGGACGGACTACATCGACAAACAAATCATCCGAGAATTCGAACAAAAGTTCAACGCCCGCGTGGTCGAAGAGAACTTCCCGTCAAATGAAGTCATGATTTCCAAACTCAAAGCCGGAGGGGGCGGATTCGACGTCATCGTTCCTTCCGACTACATGATTGCAAGCATGAAGCAGGACAATCTGCTGATGAAATTGCCGCGCGAAAAAATGACAAACCTCTCGTACCTCTCTGCGCGATTTAAGGACGTCAATTACGATCCCAACGGGGAATTCGTGGTCCCTTACATGTGGGGAACGACAGGCTTTGCGTTCAATTCTCAAAAAGTTCAGAACCCTCCGAAAAGCTGGAAAGAGTTTTTTGATGCTGCGAGACACCAGTCCCTCGCAAAACGCATCAGTCTGCTCGATGACCCTCGCGAAGTGCTCGGAGCTGCTTTGAAAGCTCGCGGTCTTTCCTTGAATTCCACAACAACAACCGATCTCAACTCAGCAAAAGAATTGCTTCTCGCGTTCAAACCGCTGGTGGGCCGCTTCGACACCATGAGCTACAAAGACCTCCTTGCGTCAGGCGATCTCTGGATGGCACAGGCCTACAGCGGCGACATCATCAAAATGCAGAAGCAGAATCCTGATCTCAAGTACGTCATACCCGAAGACGGCGCGACACTGTGGGTCGACAACCTTGCCATCCCCTCCGGCGCGCCCAACCCCTCGTTGGCTGCGGAATTCATCAATTTTGTCATGACACCCGACGTCAACCAACGCATTGCGCAGTCCATCCACTACGCGACGACAAACGAAGCCGCGCGCCAGCTGCTTCCTGAATCGGAAGTCAAAAACACAGCGATTTATCCACCACAGGACGTCGAGGCCAGACTCGAACTTTTCAAAGACTTGGGCGAAAATACCGAGGTCATCGACACGGCATGGGCAGAGGTCCGCACGGAGAACGCTGTTCCCTCGGAACCACCTTCTGCACAGCGCTGATGAAGTGCATCACACCCTGCAGCGCAAAGGCCCTTGGGCATGAAAACATTGTTGGACAAATTCATCGGTCAACCACGCCAACAGCCTCAGGACGTCTCCGTGGAAGGCTGGTTCAAAGCGCTGTCCACAATCCTCAGGCACATGTCGCATCTCTCACCGACAATGGCTTACGACACTTTTTCCCGACACATCACCGATGCACTTTGCCAAGGATTGGCTCCTTTGGGACCGGTGGCCGCCCATTTTCACATTGACGTCAGCATCTCACATTTGTGGCTTCCCGATCCTTCCTTCCGTCTGGACTCTTTTTTTCGCATTCAAAACCGCATTTTGATGAACAGCCAATCGCGACCGGTGGAGACTTCGCGCGAAGATCTCAACAAGACAATCTGCACCATTCCCTACGAACTCCATAAACATGCGATTGAAATTACCATCTACCACTCCGAAGATGCTCAAACCGTGCAGGGAGTGCTCGGCCCCATTCTGGAAGGTTGCACACGGGCCATCACGCAGTCGCTCAAAATGCGCGAGGATCACCTCCACATGCGGATGGCATGGGAACAGAGAGCTGAAAAAGCCTTGGGCTCAAGACTTGCCGATGCCATCCATCAAGTCACTCCTGCACTGCTCTTTGCTCAGAACTTGAGAGCCTTCCGTATGCCGAGTGCTGCGGATGGAAAAGAACATGTGTTTGTCAGCCATTCTTCGCAACAAGAAACGTACCGCGCCATTTTCATTCGCCTGAATTTGCAAAGTTCATCCGACGGTTCGTCTTCACGCACCGTGGCTCTTCTTGCCAGTCTGGCTGCGCAGTTCAGGCTCTTTGAAAACGCAATGCCTGCCGCACATTTTTCCGATTTGCTGCAGCATTTTGGAAACTCACTTCTGAGTTTGAATCACTTGATCACTCTCGAAGATGAAATCTGCTTTTTCTTGTGCGAGATGAATTTGAGAAGCGGGCTAACCAAATGGCACAGCGCAGGAATGCCTGCTCCCGCTCTCTTCGGCCGTGCCTCTGACGCGCTTGCCTTGCCTGCAATAACGCCATTGAAAGCATTCCGTCTCGACACCACGCATGATTGGCACATCGTCTCGACCATGGTCATCCCCCCTGAGGCTGGTCTCCTTTTTCTCAGCAGTTCCGTCCTCGTCCGACTGTCCGAAATGAATTTGAGCGAAAGCCAATTCTACGAACGGCTCCGCAATGCCGGCAATGCGGCACAGGTGAGTGTCGAGGCTGAAAAAATGCTTTCCATCCCCGATGCCACGCGCGTGGTCGCAGCCAGCGTGACAGATTGGAAAAACCTCTCCTACGACCTGACCTTTGTCTGCTTTTTCAACACCGGCGCTCGCCCCTTGTTTGATCCCGCTTCAGACAGAACCAACACCAACACCAGCCCGCGCGGATAGAAGTCCCCCTCAGTGCCTGAATGACATCAGGTAGAAAGACTCCTCATTCACGAGAGTGCGATCTGAATCAAGACGTGTGCTTTCAGGCCACCTGAGCCTGCTCCTCTCGTCGCGTCGTGTGTTGGCCCTGAGCCAACGGAAGACTGAAAAAGAAACGTGTCTGCGCAGCTTCGGCATCAAAACCGATGTGCCCACCGTTTCGGGACACCAGTCTTTGACAAAAACTCAACCCCAGCCCCATTCCATTGAACTTTGCTTTGGTCGTCACGTGCGGTTCAAAAAGTCTGTCACGCACTTCCTTGGCCAAACCCGGACCATTGTCCTCGACCGCAATCTCCAAAACAAAACCGGCGGGTGCACTGCCGGCCTTCCCCCACCCTGAGGCAACAGGGCCTGCGCTCACCCGAATCCATGGACCACTCTGCCCGACCACGGCATCGAGCGCATTGGAAATGAGATTCGAGAGAAT
>JBEGJP010000299.1:0-4464 GCA_041184525.1 Pseudomonadota bacterium
GGGCCGATATGCCGGTAGCGGTAACACTTGATCTCACAATAAGCGAGTTTGTGGATCAGCGGTACGGCGTCGTAGAAGGATGTCTCCGGCACAAACGGCGACACCTGCTCTTTACGTCCCAATCCCATGACCAAATGGGGTGAAGCGACGATCCGCGACACACTCACCAGCTGCTTGCTCGCATTGAGCAAATCCACAGCGCGCCTTTTGTCGGCACTTTCAGCGATGCGCTTCTGCTCACTCACAGAAGACAGCAATGCATGCCGCCGCGTGAGTTCTGCACGCCAATCAGCGGTATGCTGGGCATTGCAATGAGTGCCGCTCATCAAAAATTGCCTGACATACTTTTCAATCTTGCCGCGCACTTCTTCCGGATGAATAATGAAGGCTCCGGTGAAGTAATCTACTCCAGAGAACGTAATCGCACGCCCTTCAAAAACGAGTCCTTCTTCAAAACCGGCAAACATGTACTGAGGGAGAGCAAAGACCTCAAACTTCTGCTGAGCGATGAGGTCGGTCACAATTAAACTGGCGGCGTTGACTCGTTCAACGAGAAACAATGAATGCCGGAAGCTTCGAAACTGCTCGTACTCATTGAGCTCGACACATGTCAATTTCGTTTGCGCATGCAGCAACCACGTTTCAAAGACCGTGGAACCGGAAAACACATCCGACAGCCGATAGTCAAACAAAAAATATTCTTGAAAGGAGCACATCCGGTTGTCATAAAAGGGATCGTCGTCGTTCACTTTGCCGGTGGCAATGGCGTAGAGCTCACGGGCAATGCGCATTTGGTCAGAAAATTCGGGAGAACATGAATACTCGAGAAGCGAGTTGAGCAGATCCTGACAGCGTTGCGCGTTCATCGAACTCTCCCAACCAAATTCAATTCCAAACGAAAGAACCCAATTATTTATTTGCCGGTTGACCTTTCACGCTAAAAGAGCGCTGTGCAATGAAGGGCACCTGACGCCAGCCGTGCAGATCAACTTGGGCAAGAAGAGTGTAGCCGATACGGAAGGGAACGCCAAAGGAGTCGTCGGAGTCCTGATAGTCAATCGCAACGTCACCTTCGGTCAAATCGAGACGATGGAACTTGGCCAACTTCACCAGATACTGCCTGACATCCTGATCGGAAGTCATGGGCAGTCCGGGTGTGTCCGCATAGCGCCGCACCGACTCAGCCAAATTGCGCTCCCGATACAGAAAGCGCACCAATGGCCACGACACCACGACTGTCGAAACCATGAGCAGCATCAAGAGAAGACCGATGATTTGGATTGCTCTATTTTTACTCATAACCTTATCCATGGAAGCGCCCGATGCGATTGCAGCGAGAACTCACTCTCCCTTATTCCACGTCTGAAAGGTCAAGAATCGCCATGAATGCCTCTTGCGGGATCTCCACTGAGCCCACCTGCTTCATGCGCTTTTTTCCTTCCTTTTGCTTCTCGAGCAACTTGCGCTTACGGGAAATGTCGCCGCCATAGCACTTGGCGGTCACATCTTTTCTGAGCGCACTGAGGGTCTCACGGGCGATGATTTTCGAACCCACTGCAGCCTGCAAAGGCACCTCAAACTGTTGACGGGGAATCACGGTGCGCAACTTTTTGACCAGCAGCTTGCCACGCTCAAAAGAGCTGGAGCGGTGGACAATACACGAAAGGGCATCGACCGGCTCGGAGTTGACCAGCACATCCAGCTTCACCAGATCGGACTCGCGGTAGTCGAGGAACTCATAGTCCATGCTGGCATAACCACGCGACACACTTTTGAGCCTGTCAAAGAAGTCAAACACCATTTCATTCAGCGGCAATTGATACTGGAGCATGACACGGCTTTGTGTGAGGTAATCCATTTTGACCTGCACACCACGGCGCTCCGAGAGAAGCCCCATCACCGCACCCAAATACTCCTGCGGGAGGTGAAACGTTGCCATCACAACCGGCTCAAGAAACTTTTCAATGTTCGTCGCCGGCGGCAGCATGGCGGGGTTGTCCACGCGGAGGTGCTCACCCTTTGTCGTCGTCACTTCATAAACGCACGTCGGTGCTGTGAAGATCAGATTCATACCGTATTCGCGTTCCAAACGTTCCTGCACGATTTCCATATGCAGCAAGCCAAGAAATCCGCAACGGAAACCAAACCCCAGTGCCACTGAGGTTTCCGGTTCATAACTCAATGAGCTGTCATTCAATGTCAGTTTCGCGAGTGCGTCTTTGAGTGCTTCGTATTGATTGGATTCGACGGGGAAAACTCCCGCGAACACCATTTGCTTGGCCTTTTTGAAACCCGGCAGCGGTTCCACCTGCGAACCTTCCGAGCTGATGGTGTCACCCACCCGCGTGTCGCGCACGTCTTTGACGTTGGCAATGATGTATCCCACCTCGCCTGCGCTCAGAACCTCGCGCGGAAAGGCACGCACACACATCACGCCCAACTTCTGCACTTCAAAGCTCTTGCCGCAGCTCATCATGGTGATGCGATCGCCGATTCTGACAGCGCCGTCAACGACACGCACGAGCACCACCACGCCTTGGTAACTGTCGAACCAGCTATCGAAAATGAGTGCCCGCAATGGTTTTGTACGATTGTCTTGAGGCTGAGGAATGTTGTGTACAATGCTTTCCAGAATATTCTCGACACCCATGCCTGTTTTTGCGCTGCAGGGAACTGCGCCCGAAGTGTCAATGGCCAATTCCTCTTCGATTTGCATGCAAACCTTTTCGAAATCGGCACTAGGCAAGTCGACCTTGTTGATGACCGGAAAAATCTCAACATTGTTGTCCATTGCCAAGTAAACGTTGGCCACCGTTTGCGCTTCAACACCCTGTGTGGCGTCGACAACCAGCAGCGCACCCTCGCAGGCACTCAAACTGCGGCTCACTTCATACGTGAAGTCCACGTGCCCGGGGGTATCAATCAAGTTGAGTGTGTAGGTTTTGCCGTCGTTGGCCTTGTAGTTCAGTGTCGCCGTCTGCGCCTTGATGGTGATCCCGCGCTCACGCTCGAGTTCCATGCTGTCGAGGATTTGAGCTTGCTTCTCGCGATCGGCAACCGCGCCCGTCTTTTCGAGGATCCGGTCAGCCAAGGTCGACTTGCCGTGATCGATGTGTGCAATAATACAGAAATTCCGAATCAAACTTGGATCTACACCATATTGAGACATGCTTTGAGCGACCCCGCCAATTCCACCACAGTCCATCCGCTGCAGTTCCCGCAGCAAATGCCGACATAAGTGTCTGACACGCTTGGGTGACCCCCGTCAAACCTGAGGGGCCAATGTGAGGGGACGTTGTGAAAAGAGTTTTGACTCCGTTCAGGAAAACAATCGGAATCAGTTCCAGCCTGCTCCTTGGGCTGGCTTTTCAGAACTTGGCTTTCGCTCAGTTGCCGGCTCAGCCTGCCCCTCAGAACCTCGCCCCCGTCCGTTCCGTGCCCGTTCGAGAGCAATCCTTTGAGAATCGTCGCGAAGACGCATCCCGTCTGACTTGGAAACTGCACAAGATTGTCTACGCCGATGGTGTCTCCGTGCTCACCCTCGCAGGCCTGCAATTCGAGGAAGCGTTGGGGTTGAGTGTGGTGGTGGTCGACCCGCCACCGCTTGAGCTCTTTTCCCCGATTTCCTTCAACGCGCCTGCAGAGCCTTCAAACACACAAGTGGGACTTTCAGCGCCAAGCGCAACCACAGTGCCGCCCACCATCAACGACATTCCGTCCGATTTCGACGCGCGGCTGGCAGGCGAAGCAGCGCGGGCCGATCTTCAAATTCGCAACCTTCTCGTGCCGCTCGATGAATTGAAAAACAAAGACAGCCTCATTAGCAAAAATCTTCCCGCCTGTGCCCAAGGTCAGCGACGTGCCGTCGCCTTCATCCGCGCCCATCAGGTGGCACGGTCATTGGAAGTCAGTCGGGAACGGGCAGAAACCCTGAGCAAATTCGGGCGGGCGGCGTGTGTGAAGTGGAACGGCTTCCCTGACGCGAGCAAAACAACTCAAAACTGAGTGCCAAAGCGCCTTTCAGTGAGGGTGAGATGTTCTCTCCCCAATGCGCTCAATTGCCGTCCCCGCGGGGTGCGATTCACAAAGCCGACGGACACAAGATAAGGCTCGTAGACGTCTTCCAGAGTTGTTTTTTCTTCATGCAAGGCAGCGGCAATGGCTTCAAGCCCCACCGGACCGCCTTCATGCCTGTCGCGCATGGTACGCAAAAACTCGCGGTCCATCCGTGCCAGCCCGCGCGAGTCCACGCCCAAGCGTTCCAGTGCCGTTTCCACCGTTTGGAGATCCACTTGATCGCGCCCGATGACAATAGCGAAGTCCATCACCCTGCGCAGCAGCATATTGGCGATGCGTGGTGTGCCCCGACAACGTGACGCAAGCAGCAAAGCGGCAGCGTCGTCAAGCCGGATCCCCAGAAGCCGTGCGCTGCGGGCGATGATCAGCCCGAGGCTTTCGGGCGTA
>JBEGJP010000300.1:0-3473 GCA_041184525.1 Pseudomonadota bacterium
AAAAGGGACTCCAAGAAGGCCGCACCCAAGCCACCCAGTCTGCCGTTCAAAAGGTTCTCGCAAAAAGGCTCAAACTCGCTCCAGATGCCATCTCCAGTCGCTTGGCCTCACTCTCCGCCCCACAACTCGACGCTCTTCTCGAGGCGGCCTTGGATTTTGAATCACCTGCCGACTTTGAGAATTGGCTCAGGCAGAGGGCCTGAGGCTGGCTTCTCATTCCTCCTCAGACTCCGAGAAGCCCCCAAAGCCACTGAGCACTTATCAAACCGGCGCACGGAGAGTGCCGGGCAAATCTGATCGCCTAAAAATAAGCTGACTATTGAAGCCGAGCCGCTTGCACCAGAGCTCACAAAAATCCTGATTCAGCAGAGATATTGTCTCGTTGGCAAAGTCATAAACGCCTCGAGGCGGCAATAATTGCCCGCATGTTCGCTCCCTTGATTCCGATTCCCACCTCGCTCACTGAGAGCATTGCTGGGGGAACACTCTATGCAGAAAAAATTGTCGCGACGGTCGTTTTTCCATGTTGCTGGAGCCGCAGCATTGTCCGCGGCCCTCTCGCGCAGCATCGTCGGTCGCGATCTTTTTTCCCGCCCGAAACATAATTTTGTCATTATCACTCTGCAGGGTGGAGTGGACCATTCTCAATTTCTTCCTGTCTTCAATTCTGCAAATGAACTCAGCACCAACATCCATTTTCCAACATCCGAAATTTTCGAAGCACATGGAATTCGTTTGTTGAACGTGCCTAAAGTGCTCACGCCAAGCTCCACTCTGATCTCAAATTTCGGAAACAGGCTGGCCTTTTTGAGCGGCCTGCAGATGGACGGACAAAACGCCCACAACGCCGCGTTGGCAGTTCTGATGCGCGGAAGCACCGAGAATTCAGCGTTGAGCTTTGCTTCCGTGCTGGGCGAACTCACCGGACACGGCACAAAATATGGCGTTGTCAGTTTTGGCGTTCAGCCCTTCCGCAATTCGGTCGGGCTTTCTGAAATGGGCACCGGCACCACGCTCCCACAGAAACTCTCGTCGCTGGGTGAACAATTACGTTTTCCCGACTCCTTCGATGGAATGACAGGGGAAGAGTATATCGATGCCATCACGAGCTTCTCTCGCAAATACAATACCGACAGCGACCTCAACCACCTCACACGAAACCCTCCACCGGGAACGGACTTGCACACGTTCCGCACCGTGCTGCGAGATCCTTCATCTGCTGAACGGAAAACATTCATCAACCAACTGAGCCTCAATGCGGATTATTGGGCACCTTACGAGGGCCTTGCGGGCCCCTACGGCAACGACCGACACGAGCAATTGGCCATGGCGGCCAAACTCCTGAATGAAGGAAGCACCGCCTCTACTTTCGTCATCAACATCGGTCGGACAGAGGGTTTCTATTCCTACGACACCCACAATGCGTACTCCGGAAACAACGACCTTCGGCAGCAAGAAAAATTGGACCGCGATCTGCGCGCGATAGAAGTTTTTCTCACTCAAATCGAACAGCATCTCGACAGCACCACCATCGTCATAGGGAGTGAATTTGGTCGCCCGCCTCAGTTGAACCCAACGGGTGGCCGCGACCATTGGGGTGCAAACAATTGTCTTATTGCGTTGAGCCCCTTCATTCGGCCGGGAGTGCATGGTTCTGTAGATCCAGAAACCTATGCAGGAAATTCTATTTCGCTTTCAGACGGCTCCACAGACGCATTTCGATGTCGGAGCATTTACCGCGGCATCGTAGAATCCATATTTCAAAATGGACTCGTCACGTGCAGCGACGAGATGGCCAATAAAATATATCGCCAGTTCTTGCCTGGCCCACGACCGGTGGGGGTCTTTCAAGGTGTTTGACAAAAGCAGACTCATTCAACCAATTCTCATTTTCGGATTAATTCCACTGGCAGTCCTTGCATCGTGCACTCAAAAAGTGAGCGAGCAGTTGCAAAAAACATTTGTGGATGGTGCAGCAGCTCCAACAGATGATTCACCAAATGTAGTTGTCGATCCTGAGGATGAAGAATTCACTTACCCTCAGCCTTTGAACCTGCGCAGTTTGCCCAAGCTCACGCAGTCAGAAGCCCTCAACCGCATTTCGCTCAAATTGACAGGCAAGCCCGCGGCACTCGCGTTTTCGAAGCGCCCCGATCTTCTGCAATCGGATGCTCCATCCGCACTGACCGATGCCTTTGATTACCTGACATCACGCGACGGCGAAAATGCGAGAGAGTTTTCAAATTGGGTGGTCAGCGTGGTGAGAGACCAATGGAAAATTCAGGTCATTCGCAACGATGGGGTTTGCGAATGGTGCACTTGGCGCATGGCACCCACACCCGAAGTGCTGGCCTTCAATCGAAGGTACCTCACCCGCAGGCCCGATCGCATTTTTTTCGATCCTGAAAACCAAGGCATCTTCGGGGGCGATGGATTCGAAATTCCGCCCTCCAACTTCGATGTCCCCGGCGACGCTGGGTACGCCCTCTATGAGTTTGAACCCTTGGTGTTTGCTGCGCACGTTGTTCTCAACAACCAGCGCTTCAGTTTGGTTGTCAACGGAGCTCAAACCGTGCGATCGGCAGCGCTTCAGGAATTTTCATCGAACTTCACAGAAGAAAATCCCAAGCTGACGGCAACATCTTTTTCGGTACCCCACTGGAGCGGCGACTGGAACCATTACGAGCGCAAGGACAAAGCAGGACGCGCTTGGGGAGGAGGAATCCTCTCCACCATTGGGTTCCTCAGAACTTATGTGCGCGAGCGCACTTGGGCAGCGCGGGGTATTTATGAAGCCATGCTGTGCCGCTCGATATCGGATTCTCCGGTACCTCCCCTTTCCCTCAAACTTGAAAAGGTGGGCGACTCGAACCCGCTTTTGGCGGGAGCCAGCTGCAAAGGCTGCCACAACATGCTCGACGGGCTCTCGAATTTAAGGATGGAATACACAACTCACCGTGTGAAAAACATTTGGAACGGAGACCTATTGGCAGAGTATCCTGCGAATTACAAAAACCTTTACGAAACTGGCGAGAATTCAGGTCTTGAATACTTTAGGGAAAAGCAACACGCCACTGTCACTCAATGGCCCATGAGCCACTACCTCCTCTCGAATTCGGGAGCCTATATTCCAGTCAAATCCATGGAGGAACTCGGAACTGCAATCGGAACACTGCCCGAATTTCACTCATGCCAAGTGAATGCCTTCGTCGACGCGGTGGTCAAAACCAACGACCAGACACTTCAAAAAAGGCTCAGGAATGAAGCCTTGGCTGCCTACTATGCCGAAGGCGAGTCCATAAAAGCAGCACTGAGAACCATTGTGACGTCGGAGGTGTTTCTTGAACGGCAACATTAAATCCAACACCTTCAATCTAGGGGTCGCCATGGTCATCGGCTTTTGCCTGCTTCATTCGAGGGCATTGGCTTTGGAAGGTACGAGCGAAACCTGCACCGAGGCCGTGAGCACATTT
>JBEGJP010000301.1:0-16649 GCA_041184525.1 Pseudomonadota bacterium
GTCGTGCCCACGGCGCGCGCGACGCGCCTCACCATGGACCGCGAAGGCATCCGCAGGCTCGCAGCCGAAGAGCTTTCTTTGCCTACCGCGCGCTACATTTTCGCAGACACACTGCCTGAATTCACCCGTGCGTGCGAGACGCTCGGTTTCCCGTGTGTCGTCAAGCCCATCATGAGCTCCAGCGGCAAAGGGCAAAGTCTGGTCCGCACGGCAGCGGACATGAATCGTGCGTGGGAATACGCACAACAGGGCGGACGTGCCGGTGCGGGGCGTGTGATTGTCGAAGAATTCATTTCCTTTGAAAGTGAAATCACCCTGCTCACAGTGCGTGCCGTGAACGGGACTCATTTCTGTGCCCCCATCGGACACCGGCAGGTGGACGGCGACTACGTCGAAAGCTGGCAACCGCACCGCATGAGTGAATCACAAATCAAAGCCGCTCAAGAGATTGCCCGCTCCGTCACCGAAGCGCTGGGCGGGTTCGGACTTTTCGGAGTCGAACTCTTCCTCCTCAAGGACGGCCGCGTGCTGTTCAGTGAAGTCAGCCCACGCCCTCACGACACCGGCATGGTCACATTGGCCTCTCAGGCGTGGAGTGAATTTGCTCTGCATGCGCGTGCCATTCTTCAATTGCCGGTGACTCAAATCACGTTGTTTTCTGCAGGGGCCAGTGTGGCACTCAAATCACCCTGCGCTTTAACCGAGCCCAAATACCGTGGCATCGAAAAAGTTTTGTCGGCACCCCATGCGGACATCCGTATCTTTGGCAAGCCCAACGCAACTCAAGGTCGCAGAATGGGTGTCGTGCTGGCGACGGCCGAGTCCGCTGAATCGGCACTCAAAAATGCTCTAAAGGCCGCGCAGTCCGTTGAAATTTTTGAGTGAGCCATGCTCATCACCCTCACACTCCTGTTCGCCACGGTCCTCGCGATTTCCATCGTGAGGCCTGAAATCAACCCGGGTATTCTTGCGCTCGCTTTTGTTTTTCTGTTGTTGCCCCTGCTGCCTTCAGAAAAAAATTTCAATCCCGCTCAACTGTTCCCAACCTCTCTCTTTCTGACGCTGCTGGGTGTCACGCTTTTTTTCTCGTGTGTGCATGTGACTGGGCTCATCGAACTCCTGCTCAAACGCATTCTGCAAAGAACAGGAAAGCATCCAAAAGCAACACCGGTCGTCCTGTTCGCTCTTATTTCAGCTCTCACTGCCACGGGATTAGGGAATATTGGCACTGTCGCACTCATTGCCCCGCTCGCTTTACCGCTGGCGAAGGAACTCGGGATTTCTGCCTTCTCAATGACGCTTCTTGTGGTGGGTGCCGCCAATGCTTCGTCGTTTTCTCCCCTCACGCTGCCGGGGATTTTGACCAACGACTTCATTCAGAAAAGCATTCACATTTCTCACCCTGACTCTGCTCTTCCCTTCCGCTGGCTTCTTTTCTGGGGTGTGCTCATTTCCATCTCAACAGTGACCTTCATCAGTTTTAAGCTGACAAAAAAAATGGAAAAGAGGAGAGGCAAAGACATCACCGCTTCTGCCGTACCGGATTCCAGCGAGACAAAGTGGGTCGCACCGCCACTGACGCCCGAACAAAAGCGCACAGCCCTCGTATGCCTCGCACTGGCAGGCCTCTTCGCCGCGGCAAATATCATGACTCTTCCGACTCTCTCTCTCGTGATGACGGAATCGTCTGCGGCTGTCGTGCGGCGATTGTCAGACGTCGGCAGCACCGGCTGGTTGGGAAGCGCATGCATGCTCATCCTGCTGCGCTCCCGATTTGAAACAGCACTCAAACATGTTCCTTGGTCCACCATCGTGCTGGTGTGCGGGATGTCCACCTTCATTGAAATGATCACACGTGCAGGCATGCCGGCTGCTTTGTCGGGGCTTGTGCAACAAACGGTGTCGCCCTTTTGGATGGGTGCAACGTTCGCTGCCGGATCGGGATTGCTGTCTGCCTTCACAAGCTCTGTCGGCGTGGCTCTGCCGACGTTCCTGCCCTTGGTGGATGCTGTTGCCGGCACCTTGGACACTGCCACCCAAAAGGCTCTCCTGCTGGCTGTCGCAGCGGGCTCGCATCTCGTTGATGCAAGTCCTCTCTCAACGTTGGGAGCTTTGTGTTTGGCACAGATCACTAACGAGAAACTGCAGGCCACTGTGTATCGGCAGCTGCTCATCTACAGTTTCTGCATGATCCCCGTCGCAGCACTCTGCGCACTTCTTTTCAAAATCCTGATTTAAGGAACATCAGGATGCCGACCTGTTGACCGCCTCACCGCCGATGGCGGGAGGAGGAGGTGGATGGCCAGCCTGCAATTCCTGCTCTTCAGCCAAAGCCAAGAGGCGGACACGTGAGGGCAACGACACAAGGCCGGAGCTGGCCATTTCGCCCAGTTTCTGGAGAAGAACTTTCTGCGAGACAGGAATCGTCTTGAGAAGCTGCTCGCGGTATTTTTCGTCTTTTTTCAGGTTGTCCAAAGCATCTTCGGAAAGAATTCGCTTTCTTTCGGGAAACAGGCGCATCACACCGTAACGAATTTCATCGGGCGATGTGTAGAGGACCGCGCACAAAGGTTCCAGTTCCAGAAGCGAAAACAGACCTTCCAACACTTCCATCGGCTGAGCCCACATATCTTCGACGGTCGCGCGGACACCAATCACCTCGAGCAACAGACGTGCATTGAATTCCAAACCGGCAGCAATGACTTCAAACTCATCCTGTTCGGCCGTCGTGAGGACAGACTGCAAATACCTTTTGTCCTCTTCGAATTTCATTTTCTTTTCGTCTTGAATATTGCGGGTGAACGTTTCGAGGACTTCATCCGTGATTCTCTTGCCCAAGTGAACAATTTGTCCGAGCGTGTTGAGAACATTCTTACCAAATGACTGCTCCATTTTTCGAATGATGCGCAACATGCGATCGGGTGGCAGGATGGTCATCATCGCAGCAGCCTGATCCGGAGCAAGACCATAAATTGCTTTGGCCACTTCTTCGTCGCTGTAAGAGAGCATCACTTGCGCAAACTGCTTGTCGTTGCCGTCTTTCATCAGCACATCCGTTGTTGCAAGCATCGTGCGGAATTCATTGACACGATTGAAGAGTGTGCTCGCTTTCACGCGCTTGATAGCACCTGTAAAGTAGGCTCTTTGCAGGAGACGACGGGAATAAGGCGAGAAAAGTGCAAAAACCTTTTGTGAAATTTCAGGACCCAGCAAATCAAAAATGGCAATCACCTCACCGTACTTCTCTTGCTCCACAACCTTGGAGAGTACTGCAGCGGCGGTCTTCATGTCGCGCATCACTTGTCCGCGGAGCTGTTCAGCGGCCTCTTTGAATTGCGGCTTGCCCTCAAACTCCAGAAGAAGATCTTCTTTCTCGGATTCTCCCTCTTCACCCGCCTCATCGGAAAATGGATTGACTTGTTTGCTGGCGGGGAGCTGTTCCGGTCCTGCGCGCAAGGCGCGGGCCACTTCATTGGTGCCTTTAAAAATTGAACTTCCAAGAAAACGCAGGCCAAGAATGACAAAAATGCCAAATGCCAGCAGGGCAAAAAACAGAACCGATCCGATGCCCGCACCCGTGGCCAACAGACGTGTGAGGAGTGGTTTCTCCTTCACCATCCTTTCGGAAAGATTTTCGTCGTTCAACAACTGCTTGCTCAGTTCATCCTTTTCCTTCCGCTCCTTCTGCAATTCCACTTCGAGACGGCGTTCTTTTTCATCCTGCATCTTCTTTATATTTTCGAATTCATAATCTCTGTCGACCTTCTTCAGCTCATATTCCCGCTCCAGCCGTTTCAATTCCTCCTGAGCTTGTGTTTTTATCACGCGCTCCTGCAAAGGAAGGGGCATAGAAACAGGTGTGCTTTCGACGGTCTCAATGTTGTCACCTGAAGCGTCAAACTGCGCCTGCAAGGTGTTCACCACAGGCTCCCATTCCGCTTCAGACAAATAGTCGGCAATTCCGAGAGAGATTCTTGCATTCTTCAAGTAGGGACGCAGAGCCTCGTAATCCTTCCTGACCACCGAAGCGATGAAATCAGGAATTTCATTGACCGCAAGACTCTTGGTGAGGCTCTCTAGCCTCTTCCTGTCGACGGTCGATTCAATTCCAATCGTATATCCTGTTCTTTCAATCCGACGTGACATGAAGTCATCCACACGCTGCTCAAGGGTTTCCTTCACCCTGCGCTGGATGGCCGCTTCGAGCTTTTTCTCAAGCTTTTTTCTCTCCGCTCCATCGTCTTTTTGAGTCTGTGCCGATTCTGCCGAAGGAGCGTCCTGTGCCAAGGCGATGCCCTGCACAGCGCTCATCAACAGCAAAAAAGAAAAAAACGACACGAATCTCATTTTCATTCCTGTGGCCGCAACAGTGGCACTGCTGGGAGCGGAGGTTTCTTTTCAGCCTCTCTCAGCAGGTCCCGTGTTTTTTTCACTCGTAGCTTTTTACGATCCGCCGGCGTGGGTTCCGACGGCGCTGCATCATTCTCCTGAGCTGCGTCTGCCTCTCCTTCGTTTGTTGCATTCAACCGGCGTGCCCGCAGGGACACCCCGCCTTCTTCCTCTTTCTCACGATTTTGCAGGACTGTTTTCTTTGGCAGCTTGCGTGGAATGTCACCTTCCGCTGTCAGCTGGCCATCCTGAACTTCTGTTTCTTCTTCCAAGGGCTCAGTCTCTGGCGCTGCTGAAGTCTTCTTTCGGTTTCGCTGGGCAGAAGACCCTTCTGCGGAAGGAACATTCGGGTCCGGCAGGATCTTGTTCAGCCGCTCTTGGATTTTCTTTGCATCATTCACATCAATCACGTCTGCCGTGGGTGTCGTCTTCACCAATGCCACTTTAATGACCACGCGACGCGACAGACTCTCCAGATCGAATTTATTCGGGTTTTTCTTTAAATATTCGGGAAGAACCAAGGGGCGCGAGTCGCCATAGCCGGCAATGCTCCACCGCGAAGCGTTGACACCTTCAGACTTCAAAAACGTCACAACAGCGCCCGCACGTTCGCTGGAAATCTCCCAAAGCCCTTGCAGTTTCACAGAACCCGCGCTTTGGGCAGGCATGTTGCGCAGCTCAGCATACATGTCGCTGCCGGTGTGTCCTTCCACCAGTATTGTTCTGGGGTGATCATTTTTTTGCAGCTCCAGCGACAACATTTTCAATATCGAAACACCCTCTTCCCGCAACCTTCCACTGTAGGGCTTGAAGAGAACATCGGTGGGGATGATGATATCGAGACCATCATATTCTCTTTGTTCCGGATTCGATTTGGTGCGCACCAGATAACCATGACCCAATTGAGCCACCTCTGTTGCTGCCGCGTTGAGATCGCTATAGGCCTTGTTGCGCGCAGCTTGAGAGCTGTTGGCCACCTTCACATCGGCGAGGACCAGCATACGTCGGGCGGTTTCATTTGCAGGGTCCAGCTCCAGTGACTTGGAAAACGATCGCACAGCTTCTTCCATCATCCCGTTGTAAAAACGATAGCTGCCGACAATCTGATGGAAGCGTGAGGTGCGTCCGAGGCGCTTCTCAGCATCGCGGATGGCCATCTCTGCTTCATCCTTGCTTCCCCCATAAAGCGTCTGCTGAAGTTCGATGAGTTCACCCGCCAGCTCGTCCACGACTTTTCTGTGCAACTCGAATGGCAAACCGCGGACGAACTTTTCATCAAACGGCGTAAGCTTCACAGAAATTTTAGACAATGCGGAATTTTGAAACGGCACCACCACCGTGAGCGGCACATGCCCCGGCGACTCAACCACAACGCCTGAACCTCGCAATGCTGAAATTTCATCGGTCGAAAGCGGAGTGCGGCCGAGCAACTTCGATTTCCCGCCCTTGCGATCGAGGAGATAAACCTGCGAATCGGTAGGAAAGGATTCCAGAACAAGTGTGTGCGTGCATGCATTCAAACACACCATAGCAATGGCAATCACGCAGGAGAGCAAATTCATTTTGCTCCTCACCTCCGTTCTGTTCCACTTGCGATGTTGCAGTTTTTTTCTGCTCACCACGCGCTCCAATCCTTGAATGCGGTCACTTGAGGTATCGGAACAAACTTGCCTAGGTTGAACTTGCTCAAATGAAGTGTCCTGATTTTGACGTCGAATTGAGTTGGAAGTTTCGCCGACTTTTTACCGATCGCGGGCGCGTCGAAGGCGAAGGTCAGGATCTGCGTGGCAAAATCTGCAGCGATACTGAATTGAGGCGATGCCTCTCGAAGTCGTTCTTGGTCAGCTCACAAATCGAACGCGCGAAGAACGCGGCAATTGCGGAACAAGGCATTGGGAGCCGTGATCGTATCATTGAGCGGCTTCTTTTGCGGGACAGTCAGGCCGGATGGCAGCACATAACCAAAACACGACACACCACCCGTGCTTTTGAGAACACAGGTGTGACCGTAACCGGCATCGATGGCGAGGCCCTGATTGGCGAGGTCGAGAACACTGACGGCATTCGGTCGGTTGTCAGACGGAGCACTTGTTCCCACCCCCAGTTGCCCCATGCTGTTGGAACCCCAGCATCTCATTGACCCGCTTTCGAGGAGCGCACAGCTGTGGTTGCCGCCTGCCGTGATGGCCACCGCCCGATCGCTCGAACCCACTGCGCTGCCCAACAGCGGGGAGGGTTGGTCCGTGGTTCCACCTGAATTGCCATCACCCAATTGACCATATGCATTGGAACCCCAGCATTTGACCACTCCTGTGTTGAGAAGCGCGCAGGTGTGCTTGTCACCCGCAGCCAAGGCCACAACGCCCGTCAAATTCGGAACCGCTTGCGGGTATGACCAGAAGGATTGTTGATCGGATGTCCATTGAACGCCCAATTGAAAGGAATCGTTGGATCCCCAACATTGTACAGTCTGCACATTGGTCACCACACAGGTGTGATTGCTCCCGACAGCAATTCCGGAAGCACCGGCGCTGGTGTAGCCGATGGGCGTCAGTGGAAGAGAACTGTCCTGTAATGTTTGGGCGCCAAGCTGCCCCTTGTCGTTGGCTCCCCAACAGCGCACGCCGCCGCCGCTGGTTGCACTTGCTCCCGAAAGAATGACACACGAATGCGCCGCTCCGGTTGCAATGCCGCGCACCACAACAGCCATGGATGCACCGGAAAGACCCTCCACCCCCTGAGGTGAGGCTTGTGACAATGCGGTTGCATGAGATGTTCCGCGGCCGAGCTGACCGTATTGATTGTCGCCCCAGCAATACACCCCACGATCTTCCCAAGCTCCGTTCACGCTGGCTTCCAAGGTGACGCAGGTGTGAGACGTCCCCAGCACAGGTGACCCTGAGGCAGATACAGCTTTCGCACGAAGTCCAGCCGGCAAGAGAACTTCCATGGGTCCCGACACGCTTGGTGTCACCAAATCACCCAGTCCGAGCTGCCCCAGAGTGTTGTCACCCCAGCAATAAAGTTTTCCATTGGCCCCAACGACGCAGGAATGATCGTAGCCAGCCGAGAGGGAGCCCGCACGGCCGGTGCAATCGGCCAAGGCACACCCGTCGGCGCGCAAACCCGTGGCGGTGTCGGGTTTGGGAGTCACTTGAATTCCGGGCATCAGAACAGGCTCGGTCGGAACTCCGCCCACAGAAGGGGAATCGCTGATCTGGACTGATTTGCTCAACAGCTGAAACTTGGAGGGATCGTTGGAAACAATACGCCATGTGGCCTGTACCGAACCGCCGCCGCTTGAAGGATTGACATAGCCGGAGATCGAACCTTGCTGTGTCGACAATTGATTGCCGCCCACCGTGTTCTGCTGCACCAAGGCAGAGAGCGAAAACGTACTTGAACCGTAAGAAAGTGCTGCCGGAGTGAAGCTGGTGCCAAAGGAAACATAACATTGGCTGTTGAGTGTCGCAGTGCCCCACGTTGCAAGAAAGGGCGGAGAAAAATAAATAGTTTCGGTCACTCTTTGCCCAAGATCATTGAGTGCATAGTTCGTCGCATCTTTCATCGCCAAAACAACTTTGCACGGCGTTGCTGGAATCACACCCGACAGGCTTCCTGAACCCGCGTCGAAATTTATGCTGGTCCCTATGTAAGGACAAGTCGTATCGGGAGAAGGAAGAATATCGAATTGAACACTGTCACCGTCTCCGTCAGAAAAATCGGTGCTGCACGCTGCAGTGGAAAAAGTTTCATTGACAAATTGCGTCAGGTTCGTGTTTCCCCCATTGCACGAAAGAAAACTCGCGGTGGGAACCGACGGAAGCACTTGAACAAAGGGCGTGCTTCCGGAAAAACCACTGTATGTCAGCGAGATGCTCCCACTGTAGGTGTCGGTGGCTACAATGTCGCAGAACAGGGAATCACCCGCGGCCCACGTTTGGCCGGTGCTTGCTGTGAACTCAGGATTGTTCGGGTTTGTCGAAAGGAGAGTCGTGACACCTGCCTGACCATTGGGCCTTTTCTTGAACGTGTAGGTGAATGTGAGCGGATCGCCGTCGGGATCAGAAAACCACTGCGTACCGGCACATGTGATCTTGTTGTATCCCTGACGCACAGATGCATACAAAACTTGCGGCGAAATAGAGGTGATTGCACCCACTTCCAACACAGGGCGTCTGTTCACCACAGGAGCTGCGGGCGACCACAAGCTCGACACAGTTGCCAGACCATCCGACACGACCACCTGACAAATTAAATTTTGGCTCGGTATCAGGGTGGGATCGGTACTGAGGTCCAGTACAGGGGTGGACAATCCCTCGGCCGTCGTTCCGGGAAAAAACGGACCTGCCTGTCCGTTCTTCTTCCAAAGATACTTGAACGACACAAGGTCGCCATCCAGATCCGCTTGGTTGAGAACAGTGGCAGGCACGACACATTCCGCAGAAGCGGAGCGGTACAACTGGGCGAATCCGCTTGCCGGAACAACTGAAGGTGCAAAATTGCTCACCGGAGCGCGGTTTGAGACGACAATGACGTTGTTGGAATAGACCGTCTGCGCCAGCGATCCCCAGCCGTCCGCATTCTCAGGCAACACGGCAGCGCATCTTATATTTCGTCCCCGATCGGCCGAGGTCAAAACATAATCGACACCGAACGCAGTTGTTAATTGTGTGCTTCCATCCCACCACGTGAACTCAGGAAGAAGTGTGTCGTTGTCGTTGTCTGTGAGTGCGGCCACGGAACACGTGAGGGTCATCTGCGGATAAAAAGGTTCCACACTTTGGCTTGTCACCACAACCCCCGACATAACAGGTTCGCTGTTGACGGGAATGATTTTATTCGACGAACTCATCGGGCCGATGGCAGTGGAGCCTTGCCCGTCGAAGTTCTGTTGAAGCGTGACAGTGCAAGTAAGCTCTTTGCCTCTGTCGCCAGATCGGACCGTGTAGTTTTGAGCCGTGCCGACACTCACACTGCTGGCTCCCACAGCGTTGGACCGTGAATACCATTTGTACTGAGGAAGCTGATTCAACGCATCGCCGTCCAAATCGGAAATGGTGCGATTGCAGGTGAGCACCGTTCCAGTGACTGCCGGTGTTGCGGCCGCCGACACCATGACGTCACTCAGCACAGGATTGGTGTTGCGAACCAAGACACCACCGGAAGAAACGGCTGCAGCCACTGCGGGTGCACCGTTTGCGTCGGAATCTGCAGAAAGCCCGAACGAACAACGGATCGTCTTGTTCCTCAGATCCTGCGTCACAGGCAACGTCTGACCGGTTTGCCCTTGTACGATGGATGTTGCGGTTCCATCGTTGGCAAACCATCCAAAAATACCGTAAGGCGACTCTGTCCGAACCAGATCGCCGTCGGGGTCCGTCACTGAAACTGCACATGTGAGTGTGTCTCCTGTTTTGGCGTCGAGCGCAGGAGTCACTTGAACGGAATCAATCTTGGGAACACTGTTTGAATACGACTTGGCCAAACTCGTGACGGGTGACACTGCGGCAGAACCAAAGCCGTCCGCATTCAAGGGAAGTGACGCTTCGCAGCGCAAAAGCGCGTTTCTGTCCGCCCGTGCCACTGTGTAGCTTGTCCCATTCGCTCCTGTGATGGCAACGCCGTCACGCGTCCAGCGAATGGATGGGGGTGAAACGAGCAAGTCTCCATCCGCGTCGGCCACATCGGCATTGCATGTGAGAGAGCTGCCGACCTCAAAAGAGGTCGAAGGGAAAATAGACACGCTTTTGATCACAGGCGTGCTGTTGACCACCAGAGCGGTCGCAAATGATCCTTTCGAATATGTGGGTGTGGTGGTCGGAAGAAAGCCGTCGGTATAACTGGCGAGCTTGCAGCGCAAAGCTTTGCGGCGCACCACGGGCGACACGCCGAAGCACGTGCGTCCGCCGCCGCTGATGTTGCATGGCACAGTCGACAGTGCTTCTTCCGCCCACCCTGTCAGTCCGTCCAAGGACGATTCCACCGACAGTGCACCGAGAGTCACAGGGTCTCCGTCGGGGTCGGTCACGCTCAACACACAAACAATCTGATCGCCCACCTTCAGCGGTGCAGTGCCGCCATCTTCTTGGATAGAGAAGGTGCTCACCACGGGTGCTGTGTTGTCCATGACAACTTCACTGCTCTCGGCAACAATGCGGTCATGACCATCGCTCGCACCCGCGCGGCACAACACCCGATCGTTGGGTGAATATGCGGCCATCGCCGGCGTCAGGGTCGACGATGTCGCAGTGCTGATCAGAACTCCATTTTTGATCCATTGGTAATCGTAGCTGAGCGGATTCCCGTCATCATCCGTGGCGGCCCCGTTGCACACCAAATTCTGATTGCGTTTGTAACCGCCTGCCACGGGTGCAATGGTGGCCGTCACATTGCGCGGGGCGCGGTTGTAAGCCGTCAGAGTGATCAGCACGAGGGGGGAACTGGCCTCGCCGTCGAATGACTTGTACGTCGCTATGCAGGTGCGTTCCGAAACGCCGGCCACAATAAAATCTTGTGACGGAGTCCAGTTCACTTGTGCTTTGAGAACTCCTCCGAGTTGGGTCATCAATGTGAGTTCGGGCAAGTTCATTGTGGATGGGCAAGTGGTGGAAACGCGCACAATGGAGAGAGCATCGCTCATGTTGGTGTCGGTGGCGGTGAGGTTGATCATCACCGCGGGCTCGCGTTCCGGCGTACGCATGGTGGTGATGTCTGCCACCAAGCTCGGGTAGGAATTGCGTACGGTTGCACTCACCATGGTCAGGTTTTTATCTTCATTCCCGAACACATCGAGCGCATGCACCACAAAATAGTATGTGAGCCCTTTGTCCAGATTGCTCATCGTGTAGCCGGTGGCAGTTCCCTCGAGCAAGGCTGTTTTTTGAACGCCCGTCGGAAGGTTACCCGACACAGAAAGCTGACTCCCGTCCATCGGGATCTTGGCCCAATACACAACGTACTTATCGATGTCGTTGGAGCTCCGAAGCGGCCAAGTCAATTTGAGATCCGGACTCCCCGCTGCCTGCTCTGCAGTCAGAACTCCACTGAAGCTCGGAGGTGTCTCGTCCAGAGTCGCCACCTTTATTGTGGCCGTGTTGTTGGACTCATTCCCCCACCGATCCAAAGCCGTCACTAAAATTTCGTACTCTGTATTGGGTCGCAAGGGCGACATAAGGGGATCACTTCCAATCATGTAGGAAACGAATGAGGTTTTCGTGAGGTCCAAAGGTTGCGGGACAAACTTTTCATCAATCCAAGAGGTCGCTCCTTTCTTTTTCGTCCGCACGCGGTATTGAATGATGTCGGAATTGTTTGTGACGTTGAAGTCGACCTTGAGCGTGCGTTCCGCAAGAGCACTCACACCGATGTATCCGTAAAACTGCGGCAACGACTGTTGGCCCACCGTCAACTCAACAGTCGCAGTGTTCGAATCTTGGTTGGACGCATCTTTAGCCCGCACTGCAAATGTGTATTGTTTATTGGCCTGAAAACCGGCCACGATATAAGAAGTCCAAGGACAGTTCACCACTGCCGCGCTTCCGTTCAAACAGTCTTCGCCGGCCCTCGGCTTGCTCCAGTCGATGGAGGCAGCGGCCCCCTGCACAGCATAAATATCGTACTGATTGACACGCCCGATGGCCGCGTCCCATGTGAGTTTTACCGTCCCATCCGGAAGCATGGCTGCTGATTTCAAGCCACGGAAAACGGGAGCACCCTGATCAGGAATATCCACACTGCGGCAAAAGTTTTTCCTTTCACTGCAGTCAACCAAATTGTTATCTTCAACATCAAAGCGTGAGACGGCTCGAACCACAAAAACATAGCGGCTTTCGTCTGCCAGATTTTGCAAATACACTTGACTCACACTTGCGTCGCTGATGGTCATGTAGGGTTGGCTGAAATCGGGTTGCGGGTTGCTCGATGGAGTCAATTGGTAAGCGGAACCCACGTAAATGTGATAACGCTCAGCAACCGAAGTCGGGCTCCACGTGAGTTTGACTTCGCCCTTGCCGGTCAACTCGGCCTTGTCAATTCCCGCAAATGCAGGCGGACGCATGTCGCGCACGACCACGCTCATGGTGCGCGTGTTGGTGTCTTCCGAACCATCCAGCGCCAGAGCGCGCACACCAAAAGTCTGCTGACTCGAGGGCGGAAGATCAGACAGACTGACGCTGGAACTTTGCCTCAGATCCACTTTGCTTGCCAACGAGACAAATGTTGTTCCGCTGTAAACCAAATAACCAACGACATTCTCATTGTCTGCCGGCGTCCATTCGAGTGTCACGGAGCCCGTGGATTCCGACGTTGCTCTCTCAATGCCCGTGAATTTGCCGATGCGGTTGGAATCGGTGCAACGCATGACCGAGTTGCTGTCGCCGTCGGAATTGCCCCCGACCACCATCCGGACCACAAAACATTTGAGCACACCGATTGCATAAGGTCCCAAGCGGGTCGATGTCTCGCCCACCTCGCGCAGCGGCGTGGGCTGGAGCGAGCCATTCGGGTCCGCCTCGAAAATCCGGTAGACCGTTTTCTTGAACGGAGTTGCCTGCCAGCTCAATGTCCAAATGTTTTTATCATCCTTGATGAGGCTGTCCGCACCCGCGAATTTAAAGTCCACAACCGTGGTGCAGACTTCGTTTGTGTTCTTATCACCCTCATAACCATCTACAAAAAACCGGACCACAAAACATGTCTTTGGTGCAAAGCGCAAATCTTCCGTGAGATAAAGTTGCTTTTCTGTTTGAGCGAAAGGTTTTGAAAAATTGTAAGGCTCCGGATCGACGCGTCGATAAATCTTGAACACACTCTTTTCAACGGGCGGAAGAGGCCACGTCAGCAAATAAGTGCCGTCGTCGTTTGCCGTCAGTGCTGCTGCACCGGGATACAAATAACCTGTGTCTGTCGCCAAGGGAGACTTAAAATTCCCCTGCGCACACCCCAACAGAAGAAGGAACAGTGCTGCCACCTCTTTCACACGCATTAAAATTCGGAGGAACTTTTCTGTGCTCATTGTTCCTCCGGCAATCGCGTGGACCAATAGGCAATTTCCTCAGAAGTGAGAGCTTTATCGAATACTTTGAGCCAATCGAAGCTCGTATTGGTGTTGCCGGCTCCTATCCACCGTGCGATTGAACCCCAGCCCACATGCGACCACACCGCATTGCGCGCACCCAAAACAAAATCGTTCAAATAGAGGCCTGCTGTCGTCCCCGCCCAAGTGATGTTCGACAACACTGGATTGTTGGTGTCGTTCAAATAGACACTGTAGGTGCTGTTGGAGTTGAACGTGATGAAAAGTGTTTGAGTCCCAACGAGGTCGTTGGCAAATTTGCGGCGGCCCGAATAAACCGTTTGACCCCCGACGGTATTGGGCATGGGCTCGCCCTTGTCACCGGGGACAGAAATGTATCCAGATCGGCCATCGGCTCCCAGTGTCACGCCGAAACGGGGCAATGAGGGACGCAACGTAATTTCGGTGTCGGTGACTTTGAGAATATAATCTTCAGCCATCGGACGATTGTAGGAACCGTGCTCATGCGTGGCATGCAAAAACCATTCGTTGGTGCTGCCGGGGTATTCACTGGCATGAAAGATAAATCCTCCGTGAAATGCAGTCAGGCGCAAGTAAGGTTGTGGGAGCATGCGCTGTGTCCACGTTGCAGTCGCGAGGTCGAATTCCCAGATGAATCCGTCCGGATTGCCGCCACAGCCCGTGCTGCAGGTGTTGGTGGTATCGCCGTTGGAAAGAAGCAATAATTTATTGCGTCCGGTGTCATGCAGAGCGCGGTCATAACGATCCGATCTGGTCCCGATTTGTGTCATTGTCGAGACAGGAAAGACTGTAGTGACGTTGTCCACAGCCACACACCCCGACGAAGTGCCGCTCACCCAACGCAACGCTTGCATCGTTTTCGGAAAGATGGTCGTCGGAGTGCCGTTCGTGTAATCATCATAGGCCACCAGCAAAACCCGATTGCGCGGCGCATCCCATACCATCTGCACGGGATTGCGTTTGAACACACTGGCAACATCAGGATTATTGGGCGTGCCGTCGCCCACCGTGCTGCAGAATTTAAACGGGTCTGCCAACAGGGCCTGACTGAATTGCTTGAGTTCCCGCGTCTTCCAGTTGCCGCTCTCCTGTCGCAGAAACAAAAACGGTGAATCGGCATAACGCCACGATTTGCTCGTCGAGGTGCAATTGGGAGTTGCTGCTTGGCCGTTCTCATACACCGTAAAGGAGGAGAAGCCGGGCCCTTTCATAAGAACACTCCCCCCACCCCATGGAACCGAGAGTCGGCTGAACCCGGCTTGATTGTGAGGGTACAGACTCCAATACTCAGGCGGGTTGGTGTTGTTCGCGAGTGAGGCCGCAGCTTGAGTCGAACAACGCTCTTGGGGAAAGGTGATATCAGAGGAATCAATATTTGCCGGCCCGCCGTTCGATGGTGTTCCATTGGGCGGGTTCCACCCCGTGCCGTCAAACAACCGCAGCGTTTTGGGTCGCCCCTTCCCTGTTGCCGCAGTCGCGTCATTGAAGTTGCTTGCTTCCACAACAGCGAGCGATTCCGTGGCAGTGTTCGCATTCAACACGGTCGGCCGCAAATAAGCTGCCAACGAGGGGCTGCCGGGGTTCCACCAGTTCATTTTTTTGGCCACATCCGTGTTGAGCATCCGCTGCCAAAAACCATCTTTGAACAACCACGACACGAAGCCGTTGGTGTGCTCCTCCCAGGCTCCTAGCCAGCCCCGAAAAGTTTGGCCACCTTGCGTAAACACTCCTCCCAGTTTTGCAAACAAGCCAAAAGAGTGCCCATAACTGCTCGAACGGTCGTACTGCACGGGAGAGCGCGACCAACTTTCACTTGCCGTGCTGTAGATCAAAACGTCTTGAGGGACTCTTTCCCTCACGCGGGTGTCATAGTTGGAGTTCCAACTGCTCGGAACTCCGCCGTACTCGACCAGCTCGCGGCGCACAGGATTGAAGCAGGGCATATTTCCGAAAGTCACAGGCGCGCTGCCGATGTTCCGATAAACGGTGCGCCACGTTTGCGTTTGCGGATTGAATTCCCAAACGCGCTTTGCAAGTGAATCATTTCCGTTGCCCATCGTCACAAGAATGGTTTTCTTGACCGGCTCGTAGGCCGCATACAGAAAAGAACTTGCCTGATTGTCAGGAAGTGCGGATCCCACAATGGGTTGCCACGCCACTCCATTGTACCACCACACATCATTTGCAGTCGTGCCGCAATTCCAGCACACGGTCTGTCTGAAACTGATATAATAGAGCCCCTTCGCGGTACCCTCCGGCACCGCGACCAGCGCAGCGGGGTAACCTGAAGGGAACGTGCTCGGCAGTGTGACAGTCGCCTGCCAATCGGACGCGCCTGTCGCAGGGTCGGTGACAAAATGATGCATGGATGTTCTTCGCACGTCATTCCAGCGCGATTGCCATGTTCCCGCCGTTCGGCCGGTGGTGGTCACTTGGGATTGCAATTGATTGTTCGTGGTGCCGCCATCCTGCACAGCGTACCGCCCGCCCACCATCACCATCTGGTTGCGGAACGGATCAAGCGCCATAACGTTGCCGCCGTAGCGGCCCAACTCGTTGGCAGCAAATTGATCGGTGGCGGGCCCTGCGCTCAAACGCGTCCAGCTCGATCCGTCCCACTCCCACGTGTCGGCCGCAACCTTTTGCGGGTTGTCTTGTGTGAGACCACCAAAAAGCATCACCGTGTCGCGGATTGGATTGTACGCAACCACGGGCTGGCTGCGCGGCAAGGGTGAGCTGCCGCGAGAATAGATCTCCCAAAAATTCTGCCCGTCATAGGCCTGCAGACGCTGGGCATAGCTGCGTTTGTTGTATTGCCACATCGTAGGGCTTTCTCGGGACGGGTAATCGCCGATGTCGATACCCTGACCCGCATACCCACCGATCCACAAACACTGCCCCCTGCGGCGGTCATAAACTGTGACAGCCCCACCCACACCAAAAAGACTGCCCTCAAATTGCACCGGCAACCCATTGATGGATTCCACCACAGGCGGCCTCAAAGAGCTGTCTGTGGCAAAAATGGCGCCACCCTCCTTATTTTGCGGATCGGCCAAGGTGGTTTCCTGCAGCGTGAATTTCAAAGCAAGTGTGCGATTGTTGCGCGGAGCAAAAACACCGGGATTGGTGGAACGAAGAAAATCTGTGGGCCCGACGAGAGCCGCTTCACCGGCTGCAGTAAACACTTGAGCGTTGGTGGGGT
>JBEGJP010000302.1:0-2936 GCA_041184525.1 Pseudomonadota bacterium
ATTTCAAAGCATCACAAAAATGCCTAGCCTAGGGCGTAAAATGATTGCCGAAAATGCAATTTGGCTCATCCCGACTGCGAGCGATGCATCGGCATTTCCGTCGATGGAAACGGTGGGAGTGATGTTCCATTGGCTCCCCAACCCGAGGCCGATGGAGAAATAATTGGCGGAAATTTCTGCAGTTCCAAGCGTTCCTACGCTTTTCACGCGGTAACGCCCATAGCCTAACTTTGCCAATGCATAAGGTCTGGCACCGGCGGTGTAACGGACAAGACTGTTTTGGTGTAAGTTTTCGAAATCAATAGCATATGCGAATGGATAGTAGTGCACTCCGACGCGGGTTTCCATCAGTTGGGTGGCCTGAACGTCGTTGGCGAGTCCAATTTGGAGCTCACCTACCGCGGCGTGAACGCGTGATCGGAATGAAAGCCAACGGAGGTCATAATTTTTGGGGAGGATGTCGGTGCGCGTTGTGTAGCCTTGCAAACTAGCGACAATCAATCCGGTCGAAGCCGACACCGCAGATTCAATTTCAGCATGTGCCGGTTTTGTCCATGTGAGTGCGAGAATGAGTGCCAGTGCGCGCTTCATTTTCTTTTCCCTCGTCCACCTCCGGTGTCCGTTGGCGTCCCTCCCGCGTCTGTCAGCATCGAACGGACTTCTGTGTCCTGAGGATCGAGGGCGAGAGCTCTGAACAGTGCTTCCCGTGCTTTCTCCTTTTCGTTTTGCAGCAGATAAATCATTCCTTCGAACATATGGGCTGCAGCGATGAAAGGGTTGGTTGCTTTCGCTTTCTCCAGTGTTTTGAGGGCTTCTTTAAAGTTCCTGTCGATGATCTGCCGTTCTGCTTCGAGAATGAGGCGGACGGCGAGGTTGATGCTGCTCGCATCGTCTGCACCCAGAGGCTGCAAACTTGCATCGATTTCAAGTTGTCCGCCTCCCAAGTTGGGCACGACGAAAGACTGGGTGATGAAGCCTGACCGCTTGATGCTCAGAACGATTGTGTTTTTGTTGGTGTATTTCTTAAGTTCGGCGAGATCTTGATTGAGAGGTGTCTTCCCGATCACCTTGCCCGCTTCTTGACCCGGAATGGCCAACACGACTTCGGCTCCGGAAGGTTTGCTGGTGACCGTCAGTGTCGCACACCCCGAAGTGAGCGACACAAGCAGTCCGGCACAGACACTGATTCCCTTTCCCCGCCTCTGCAGTCTTTCAAAAGCCAACGCTACACCCCTCCGATCGACCGTTCCCTGAGAGATTCGGCTTCCTTCATCAGAACTTGAGAACTCTGGCGCGAGGCATGAATTCACCTCCATGCAGAACATTCACCCGCGTGCCGGAGTCAGGAACATCAGATAGGGGGGAAGGTTTTGCCTGCCTCTGAATGAATGTTTCAAACCACGGGCCGATGCATCTCCGGAGAAAGCGTGCCTTGCTTGGCGTAGAAGAGCGGAGTGGATGATGTTCAAGAACCCTTGGGTAGCGATATATATTCCCAGGCTGAGGAATCTCAGAGCAGCCCTCGTGCTGTTGATCTTGATAATTTCATCAGGAGAACGGAATGCGTCCATGGCACTTGCTCAGACCAGCGGTCGCGCCAACCTAAGCCAGACGTTGAATGCCAAAGTGGCCGAAGCCGAGGCGTACCTCGAAGAGAGGGTCAACAAGCGCCTCGAGGCATTGGCAGAACCTCCCTATTTCACGAACATCAAAGTCGACTTTCCCATCAAAAAGCTCAGTACTTTGCGAAAAAGTGCGGGCGGAAATATGACGCGGTTCTCGCGAGGAGCAATCTCCAAGGGAGTGAGCAACGACGACGCACTGATCAGCCTTTTGAATGCACTCACTCCTGTCGAGATTTTGCAGAACGCCGGAAAAATCATTGTCACTGTGACTCTCGACTTGTCGTACCCGAAAGATTCGGTTGCCGAGATGCAAAAATCACTTTTTGCAGCTCTCCGGCTGTATGCAAAGCGCGGCGATAAAGTGGACATCATCCAGAAGGATCTGACGGCCGGAAGAACCAAATTCAAAATTGAGCGCGCGGAAAAGGAAAGTCAGCAATACAAAGGACAGGTGGATGTTCTTCAGCGAGAGCTCGAGGCCGTCCGTCGGAGAGAGGCCGACTCACAGAGGGAAATAGCAGAACTGAGAAGAAAAGAGCAGGACGCACAGTCACAAATGCGCGAGGCGCAAAAGCTTTCCGATGATTCCAAGAACCGCATTCGTGATGAGCAAGAAAAAGCCACCAAAGCAGAAGAAGAACGGCGAAAGATCGTTCTTGAGAATGAGGAACTGAAAAAACAGATTGGCGAATTGAATCAGAAAAATAAGGATCTTCTCGACGATTCAAAGACGATGATGGGAAAAGCTAAAAGATTTATGGCTGGAATCGAACTTCCTTTGACTATCATACCTTCGGTGTTGCTTGCTCTTGCGGGTGTCCTCTTCATTGTTTTGTTTCAAACAAGTCGGGTCAAATCGGCCAGCAATGAAATGAATGCCACCATGCTGCAAGTTTCAAGTGCCGTTGCAAAAATCGGTGAGTCCATTGTGCAGGCGGCGAAGGTTCAGGGCAAGCAGGGGTCTGAAGCTATCAATGTCGGGCCGGGCGGCGCTCTCGGAGGACAGAATCAGCTTCAAGGTGGGAGCGACTCAACTTCCGAAGAGCTACTTGCACTTGAAAAAGAGGCTCAGAGCCTGTTGGCCGATCTGAGCAAGTCTCGTTACACGATGCTCAGTGTGTTGAAAGATTGGCTTGCAGATAAACGCGATGGAGCCAAATTCGTTGCGTTCTCGGAAGCCGTCGGGCCCAATGCGGCGCGTGAAATTTGGAAGGCCTTTCCCAAGGAGGACCTTGAACTTCTCGGCAATGCACTCTTCGAACCTATGGCCAAAGCCCAAGCCTACAAGGTTGTTCTCCAGCTCTACCGACT
>JBEGJP010000303.1:0-4038 GCA_041184525.1 Pseudomonadota bacterium
AGATTTTGAAAAAGATTCAGCCGGAGTTGGTGCGGTTGGAGAAGAAGAAAAATTCGCGACAGGCCAATGCAAAAACATCACATGAAACAGCCGATAAAACGATCGTTCGTCTGGCTCTCGAAATGTCCGCACAACCGGATGATAAAAAAGCTGCCCAATTGTTTTCCGCCTTGCGCCGTGACGGGCAGGACGACCTGTGGTCGCTCGTGCGCACTTTGGAGGAGAAAAAGTCACAATCCATTGATGACGAAAAATTTTGGAAACAGCTGGCTGCCGTCAGGGTCATGCAATGGGATTTGGAACAGCCGGAAAAAAATAAAAAAGCCTTGCGGCTTGTGATGCGTGCTGAGGTGATGCGCATTCCGGAACGCACCTTGGATCGCGTCGAGCTCTGCGATCGTTTTTTGCTGGAGTCATCGACTCTCTCTGCGCGGGAATGGGATTCTTTTGTGACCTCTGTTCCTACAGAACGCTGGATGGAGTTGGCGCGTTCGTCTGAAGCACAGTCTTCCTGCAAGAAAAGAGTCTTTCTGGAGTCGTTGGGGGTCACCCAATCCACGCCGAGCTTGAAACGGGATAGGCATCTGCTTTTGCCATGGTTGCAGTCTCAGGGGGCACAGAAGGAGCAGGAGGCGTGGTTGGCCTTGGCAAGCCGCTGGGCCAAAGAACCTTCCGTGTCAAAACAGGAGGTTGGAGAACTGTTCAAGACTCTGGAGAAAGAGGCCGATATTCCTGCGGTAAAAGAAGCGGCTCGCGCTTGGCGGGAAAAGCACACCCCTTCGGGGCTGTGGTAAGATGGATTCAGTTCAAGTTGGCGCGTTCAGTGCCTGTTTTTGAGAAGTGAGGCGAATCATGGGCGAAGTGCTGAGTTTCAAAAAAAGCGGAACAGCAAGCCAAAGCAAGAAGACAACTTCGAAAAAAGGCAAGGTGCCCGCACCAAAGAAGCAGGCACGAAAAACTCCTCAGACGAAACGTAAAACTGCGCAAAAAAAAGAAACCATGAGCTCCGAAAGTATCAAGCTTTGGTGGATCTCGCAGGAGTTTGATGTCCTCATCCGAAAGGCGGTTCTCGATAAGCACATTCCCGTGGAAGAACTTGCTGCGGTGATGGCTCATCGTCTGGGTTCATTGCTGATGGTCAGTGAGCGTACACCCGAACTCACTCTCTTTTGCATGAAGGTGATCTCCAAGATCACCAATCAGCCCAAGCCGGGATCAAATGCCAGTTGAGACCCTCTGACCTTCCTTCATGTCTTCGGTTGGAAGGCGCGCCACGGCATCGCCTTCGGAAAGACCTTCCAAAATTTCGACATCGATCGCATTCCGCGCTCCGAGCGTGAGTCTCGTTTTTTTAAGCGTACCGTCGCGGATGGCGAAGACAAAGGGCTGCACGTTCTCTTCCCACGTTGCGGAAAGAGGAATCTTAACCACATTTTTCCTCGTGAGAGTTTGAATGTGGGCTTCCAGTTCGAGACCGGCCGGCCATACGGGTGGTACAGGGGAATCGAAGTCAATCCAAACGCGCACACGTTGTTCACTGATGCCCAGTGGCGACGTCTGAGCCAACGCCGTCGGTGAAATCCTGCGCACGCGTCCTCGGAGATTGGATTCAGTGAATCGTACGCTTTGTCCGGCTTGCACCGAAAGACTGTCCTGAGCAAGGAGATCGATCTCGAACGTCATTTCACCCAAACGTGCAATATCAAAGAGTGGGGTGCCCAGAGTCACAAAGCGCGGTTTTTCATCATAGATCCAGCTGATAACTCCCGAAACGGGCGCTTTGAGAATTTGTGAATCGACGGACGTTGTGCGCCTTGACGATGACAACGCTGCTGCAGCTGCCTGACTCGAATGTTGTGCGACATCCGCAGCGGCACGCGCACTTTCAAGCTCAGAACTCAGCTCCGCCAAGCGGTTCCGAAGCCGGTTGACATCTTGCACACTGGCGGCTCCTGCGACCAAAACCGATTCAGTGCGCCTGAGCTCATCTTGAGTTGCAGTCCTGAGAAGTTCAATCCTTTGGATTTGGGATTTGCTTTGCTTGAATTGGGCCCGCGCGGCCTCAGCTTGCTGTTGCAGCACCTCTCGCGTGCGCACGTCAATCAGCGGCGATTGTGAAGCCCACATCGTCGCAAGCTGCGATTCGTTTTCCTCCACCTTTTCACCCAAGTTCACATATTGTACCGAGATCCACCCGTTTTGAGGAGCAAGAACGGTGTGCACGGAGCGGAAGCGGGTGAAGCCGGAGTCAGTGACTTCCACTGTCAGTTCGCCTCGTGTCGCAAGAGCTGCCAGTATGAGTGTCGACTTGCGTCGATTGTATATCAAAAAAAGGACAGCGGTCACTGCGAAAATAAGAGCCCCGAGAACGCCCTTTTTCTTTATTTTAAAGGTCATTCGTTTTCCTCACTCTCTGGCCTTCAGGACCGTCAAAAATGGAAGTTTATGGAGCTGAGGTTGTATGAGCAGTGCTGTGCTCAGGAGTCCTGTGATGAGGATAATGACCGCCCAAAAATATGTTTCGGGTTCAACTTGCAGCGGCATTCGAAACATTTCGGTCTCAATGGAGAGCATGATCCAAAGAACAAAAATGCGTCCTGCCCAAAGACCCGGTGCCAGCGCAAAGAAGAACAAAAGAACCGTGTCGGTCCAGAACAGTCGTGTCAGCTCACTTCTGTTGAATCCGATGGCTTGCAAAAGTGCGAGTTCCGACTGTCGTTCCGAAAGATGAATGCGGGCATTGTTGTAGATGACACCCATTGCAATGAGGATGGAAAATCCAATCATAAAATTTTCCATGACGCCGATATTTTCTTCGAATGTTTTTGAAAAAGCGATTTTTTCAAATGATTTGGTTTGTATTCCGGAGAGAGCGGGAATAGAGTTCAAAAGTGCTCTAGAGTCGATCATCGCATTGTGAGGAAGAAAATAAAGAACAGAGTTGAATGCGGCAGGAGTTTTCCAGATGCGAATGAAGTCATCCCTGCGCAGTGTGGCAATATAACCCATCAGATTTTCATTTCTGTGGGAAATTGGAATAGACGCTGTTTCGGGAGTGGCGTCCCGCGTGGTGAGCGTCACGGTCTGGCCCAATTGTAACCCGAGCGCATCTGCGAGAGCGACAGAAATTCCCAACCCCGTTTTCTCTTTGAGTCCGCCCTTTTCAATCCGTTCCGCACGCAAGAGAGGGTTGTCCGGCGATACAATGAGGTTGATTTCCCTCGTGACAAGTCCGGTTTTAAAAATCACAGGCAGAATCAATTCGGCTTCCATCAGACCGGAGGAAATTTTTTGCTGAACCCCATGGCGTGCTTGTAAAGGCAGACGCTTCGAGAACAGCAGGGAATGAGTTTGCCTCTGGTTCTGTCCGAACTCCTGTTCAATGAGAGATGAAATCGCGGTGCGTTCAAATTTGGCAAAAACCAAAAATGCGAGAGAGACAATCAGCCCCGCAAGCGTCACAAAAGAATGCAGAGGCCTGCGGAAGAGATGTCTCAGACTCATTCTTGAGACAAGGTTGAATGTTCGCAAGAAAGCGAGCGAGTCGAGCGCGCTGGCACGGTTGTGCGCGGGTGGTGGCGGCTTGAGAAGGGCTGCGGGGGTTTCCTGAAGCATTTTTTGGAGTGCCATGAGGCCTCCGGCACCACCGGTGAGAATGCACAGGCTGAGGGAGATCCATGCGGATGGTGTGTCAAACTGAAACCTGAAAAATGCAAAACGGTAATATTGGCCATAGAGATCGACCATCTGTTGCGAGAGCCAGTAGCCAAAGAGCATCCCCATGGCCGCACCCGGAAGCAAACAGAGGACACCGAGGAGAAAGGTTTGCCGTTGCAGCTCGAATTTCGAAAAACCAAAGGCATGCAATGTGCCGAGGGATTCCCTCTGTGTGAGAAGAACTCTCGCCATCGTGATGTGGAGGAGAAAAAGCGTCACAGCCATGAAAACAGCGGGAATCAGAATTGCCATTGCGCGCAGCTGGTTGAGCTCGCTTTCAATGAAATAGTTGGAAAGTTGCCTGCTGCGCGGAATAACTTG
>JBEGJP010000304.1:0-5097 GCA_041184525.1 Pseudomonadota bacterium
GTCAAGTGGAACAGCGGAGTCGTTACGCCTTCATTGACATGAACAAGGAAAACATTGTCGTTGCTGACAATAGATTTGAATATTTGAGCCAATGCCGAATATTTTTGCTGTCGTTGGGATGCAATGCGATACAGCCAAACCGCCGATTCGAAAATTTCGGCAAACATTCGCTCCAGCCGACGGGGAGGGCCGGAGGTGAGGGCGCTCGCATTGCTGGGGTTCAGTTCCACGAGCGCATTGCGAAGTTCTCCGGTGAGTCGGCTGAACTTCATCTTGAAGGCAACGTTTGAAAGGAAGAACAGCGCGCAGAGGATCAACAGGAGCCAGAAATCGTTGCTATGAATGATCATGATGTCTTGAAAGCTCCAGCGGCTCGTCCATTTTGTCAGGAGCCGGAGATTGCTCTTTTCAACCGGAACCACCGCCAGTGCGCTTTGCTCTGTCAGGCTGCCTTGGGTGTTGAGATAGCGGGCAGGTCCATCGAGAATTCCGGAAGAGAGCAGTTCTGCCGAAAGTGTTTGTCGGAACAGGACTGAATCGGAACTTGAGAGTACGAAGTTGGACTGAGTGAGCTGCTGAGCGGCAGCACGGGCGGCGGGAGTTGCGGGCGCGGGTTGAGGATTTGTGCCCTCTGGATTCGCCATGACGCGATTTTGTTCTTCCTTCAGAGATTTTTTCTCAAGTTCACTCGGTGCATAGACAATGGCCCAGTCAAAGGTTTCTCTGGGGCTCAAGCCGCGTGACTTCGTTGGTGCGATTTTCTGCGACAGCTTCAGAATATTGGCAAACCAAGCGACGGGAATGTTGGCCACCAAAACTTCGGAGCGTGTCGGTACAACAAAAAGTCCGGATGCTGTTTTTGAGTTGTAGAGCCAGTGCAGCGGTGAGCCTTGCACGGGAAAACTTTGCAACGAGAACGCCTTTGGACTGTAATTTCTGTTATCGCCGTCGACGGCTTTGAACCTGCCGCTATTGTTGATTCTGAGGCGGGCAATTTCATTGATTCCGGTCTCGTTGAAAGCGCCATTCTTGGCATGGTCGAGGAGAATATCGTTGTGATAAATGCGTTCGTCATCGGGAGAGTCAACGAGCAATGCGGCGAGCTCTCTTTCAGCAACAAATAATTTCTGAGCTAAATTTCTGCTGAAGGCGAACTGGTTGGCTTGAATCTCCAAGCGGCGGGACTTCTGCAGCTCATAGCTCTTGAGGACAAGAATGGAAGCGGCCCCTGTGAACAGAAGAAGAAAGCTCAGTGAAAGGAGATTCGTCTGGGCGACCGCATTTTTCAAATTGCTGAACAGTGACTTTATTTTTGTTGCCATATCACTGAGCCTGTTCTTGGGGAGTCAAAATGGAGATGATCAGGCGGGACCCCACATCTGCTCCTTTTCCGGACGCTGCTGCGGCGTCGGCCGGCTTGGCCACATCACGTACGTCGCTGGTTCTTCCCGTCAATTGAATTCGGGAGGCTGGAATTCCGCCTTTTTGGATGAAAAGGGACACTGCTTCGGCGCGTGCTGAAGCGAAGATGTGGGCAGAACTGAAGCCCGTGGGAGGCTTCTTTCTTCCATCCACCTCTGCAACAATCTCGACGAATTTTTCCTCTGCCGCGAGGGCTTCTTTGATTTTGGGTGTCAGACTTGCGAGTATCCGCAATCCCGACTTGGTCATGTATGGTGAGTGCTGGTCAAAGAGAATTCGTTCCGGAAAAATGATTTCATATTTCAACGCAGGAGTGTTTAGTTTGGCATTGCCAAACAACCCCAGCCGCTCGGCAAGGGCCTGAAGCTTTTTTATTTCCTCAGTGTTTTCCTGAATTGTCAGAAGTTTCTGCAAGACCTGATCCGGATGGCCAAGGTCGAGATAGGTGCTCAGCAATCGGAGTGCGAGCATCTGGCGCTCCTGCAGCGAAACATCACCAATGGAAACTGTGTTCTCCACTGTCTTTGTGTTCAAATAGGTCGCAATGGCTTTTGTCACATTGGCGACCTTGTTGGAGTCGATGGACGCAAGTGAAAAGAGGAGAACGAAGACGGCAAGAAGAAGAGTGATGAGGTCGGCGTAGGACATGAGCCACGCTTCCCCTTCCTCTCCATGTTCTTCTCTTCTTCGCTTGACTTTCAATGACACGCTTCAGTTTTCTCCCTTTTTTTCATCCTGCTTTTTCGGCATCTTCAGACGGATCGAATTGGAGATTGCTCCTCAGAATTTCCTCGATGTAGATGGGAGAGGATTTTTGCTTCAGCAGAAGGATTCCTTTTTGAATGATTTCCCGCTCGGTGCGGTCGAAGAGAGCAATCTGTTTGACGCGTTCGAGCATCGGATTGAGAACGGCAAAGGCAGTCAAAATTCCATAAAGCGTTGCAGTCAGAGCGACCGCCATGGCGGGGCCGATCTTTTTGAGCGCATCTGCACCGCCGACTTCCGCAAAAAGCGCAATAAGACCCACTGTTGTACCCACAAGCCCAAATGAGGGCGGTATTTTGGCGAGAGCTTGGAAGAGTTTTTCATCTTCCTTGAAGTGTTCATGTGCCACGTTTGTTCTTTCGTCCAGAATGGTCTCAATTTGTTCTTTCGAAAATCCGTCGGCAATGAGCGACAGACTTTCTTTGAGCATCGGAAATTCGCCGCTGTAGTTATTGACGTAACCCTGATTGATGTCGCCTTTGGTTTCTTTAGCAATCTTGACGATCTCGTCGACGAGCTTCTTCACGTCAGGCGCCTTTTTCTTGATAGCAACGGAGTAGATGTGAAAGATTCTCTTGACGGCACCGCCGCCAAAACCAATGATCGCCGAAAGTGTGGTTCCGCCAATCACGCAAATGACGGAATGGAGGTCCGCGTAAATCCTGAGCTTATCGGTTGTCATGGCAATCACGATAAGAACGTTGATGATGAGAAAGAGATACCCAAGGATAATTGACATTTGCTTCTCCTAGGATGCGCCTCTTCGATTTACGCTCATCCAGAGGCACAACAACGCGAACTGTTGTGCCCAGAGTCAGTGTTCAGACGGAGTGCACTGGAATGTTTTGCCTACGAAAAGCTTTCTTTTTTCCTCTTGGCTTCCTTCTGACCTCATGCGCGTCGGGCCGTTTGTTGGTGACAGTCGAGCCACCCTCAGCAGAAATCCGGATGATTGAAAGTCTGGCGGCAGTCCGAAATGCAAATGCGGGAAGACTTTTGGGCAAAGGCACAGTCAGCTTGGGGAAATCAGAGTATTCAAGGAAATTGTTTCTACTCTCGGCAGCGGGGCATGAGCCGCTGGCATTTTTCGTCCCCGAAGTCGGCTCTGACGAGCAGGTGAAGGTCACGCTCTTTAAAGAGGATGGCAAATTGGCACGTGAGGCAGCTTCATTGCGCTCGGAGTTGGATGCGGAACGCAGGGCAAATTCACAGCTGAAGGAGGCCCTCCAAAAACAGAACAACGCGAAGCACAATGTCGGACTGCAATTGGCACAGTTGCAAAGAGTGTTGACTCTTTCCATGAATGAAGATGCAGAAATTGCCGCAGGAGAGCTGTTCAAGATCAGTGAGGAATTTTTGCCGGCCACGGCTTTTGTCCTGCGCGCCAAGTTGAGGTTGTTGCAAGGCAAGTCGCTCGAAGCCAAAGCCGATCTCCAGAAGGCTTTGAGATTGTCACCTGCAGAACGCGAAGCAAAGGCTTTGCTTGAGTCGTTGAAATGAAAGTGAGAGGAAGAAAATCCTTTTTTTCTTTTGCTCTTGTTTTTGCGCTTGCATTTTTGCCCGCGCGCGGGCGCGCAGTGAACTTTGACGTGTCGGCTGGGTATTCGACCATGTTCACGCACGCAGCATCGAAAGGTCTGGGGAGTGCCTCTTACGCACGGCTCTTGGGAACCTCATTGAAGCTGGGTTATTGGACCCCCGCCGGCACATTTGAACTTGAGAGTTCGTTCGGTTTCGATACGCATACGCGCCTCCAAGATTTGTCTATTTGGTCCTTAAGTTTTCGGCGCTATCTCTATCGCCAAGAAAATTTTGGGCCAGAAGAGTTTTGGCGTCAGTCCAGCATGCGCACCATCGAACCTTACTATGGCTTTGGCGTGTCCCGTGTGGATCAGCTTTCGGTGTTTCTGTCGCAAAACGAAACGCTGAGCGAATCGAATGTCAAGGCGTGGGGTCCGCATCTTTTTGCGGGTGCTGAATGGGACCTGAAATCGAATCCCTTTTCGGGATCTTCTTCGCCTCGTGCTGCAAGGCAATCATCGAGTGCGGCTCAGCTCCCAGCTTCTGCGGTTCAGGCGGGAGCATCTGACTTTTCTTTGTTCGGAGAGGTTCGTTTCTCCGGATCGACTTTGCCCGTCACAGTTCCTGCCTTTGTCTTTTATCAAGTGTTGCTCAACGTGGGATTGCGTGCGCGGTTTTGACGTCCGATTTTTCCTCCCTCCGTTCCCTTTCCGCTGAAATACGTTGAGTCCAGTCTCGGGCGGGATGCGCGAGGCAATCCAAGGCTGTGGCATCTGTCCACGGATACAAGAACAAGTTCCACTCTATGAATTTCAATCAACACTCCGAATTGACAGGGTAAAAATTGCCCCGTGGCCGACGGCTCAACCCTTGAGCGGATCCTCCGATGACATAAACGTGAAGGAATGTTGGGAGTTTATCCTATGATTCGTCGAACCGAGACACGCGTAAGCTGCTGGGCGGTGTTTTTCACGGCTGCTGCAATGGCGACGGCGTGTCAGGACAAATCGATCAGTGAAGTACTTCAGGGTGACAACCGCGACTTCGCCGCAGGCGGAGTGGTGAGCGCCGAGCGCAGCTTGAATGGAACGGTAAAAATAACCTTTCGAGGCAATACGAACGCCGATTCCTACGAAATTTATGAAGACATGAAGGACAAAGAAACTCCTGAGGCCGAGTTGCCCACAGCCAAAACGTTGAAGGAACGTCTGCTGACACCGGTTGAACATGCGGCTGGAAAATTGATTTATGAAATCACCACGTCACACATCCCCTTTGGCGGCCAGTATTGCTACCGTCTCGGCATGCTGGAGAAGGGGTCCGGCAATCGGTCGGATTTGGGTGCAACCCGTTGTCTGACGAATGAACAAAACTGGGTTTGGACGGGAA
>JBEGJP010000305.1:0-20069 GCA_041184525.1 Pseudomonadota bacterium
GTTGTTTGTGATGGCTGCGACGGTCGGCGCGTCGTTGACGGCATTCACCGTGAGAGTGAAGCTCTGCCCAGCACTGATGGCTGTGCCGTCGCTCGCCGTGAAAGTGATGAGCGCTGTGCCGCTTGCATTCGCATAAGGGGCGACGGTTCCCGTGCAGTTGGGCCACGTGCCTCCCCATGTCACAGCACCCGTAGCAGCGACAACACTGGTCGTTCCGGATGTATAACTCAAATACGTGCTGTCGCACGTTTGTGCAGGGCCATCGACGTCACTCACGGTGACGGCAATGGCTGTTGTGGGTGTGTCTTCGGTTGTGGATTGTGCGGAGATGGAATCAACGGACGGAGCATCGTTTTGAGCAACAATGCGCACAGTGCTTGTCACAGGCAAAGATAAATTCACACCGTCACTCACGCTCCAAGTGAATGTGCGTGTCGCTGCATTCACGGTCGGATTCTTGGATGTTGATTTGAAATTGACACTCCTTAACGTCGCCTCGAATTCAGAGACGTTCGCCGCACCACTGAGCGACAATATTCCCGCATTTGCATTGAAACTGCAGGTGACCTTCAACTGAATAGAACAGCCCATAGCATCGCCTGCCGAGAAGCCGGCCGAAATTCTCACGCTGGCAGACGTGAGTTGAACACTGTCTGCATCAGTCAAAGTGATTTTGTCGTCTACCAAGACTGCTGGGCTCATTTCAGTGAAATCCGGACTCGCGCCGCTCACGTTCACAACAGGAGCCTGCGGTGCTGCGATGTCGTTGATGGCGATATTGATTTGCATACTACCGAACAGAGGAGTTTCTCCGACTGGCGTGTCTGCTTCGGTTGCCGTCACGGTGAGTGCATCGTCTCCGACAAAACCTGCAGCAGGTGTGTAAGTCAAACCGTTGAGTGCTGTGTTGATGTCATTTAGATTCCCTGCGAATTCCACGTGAATTGAATTGTCTGGACTTCCGTCTGTGAAGGTGAGTCCTGTCAGTGAATTCAGTTTGAGGAGTCCATTTGTTACAAAAAGGGTGACGCGCAGAAACTTTGATTCTATATCGGTGACTGTGAATGAAGTTCCGTTGCTGCTCGAGAGGACAATTGGAGCGTCCTTCTGCGTGGAAAGCTGGTTTGAACTTGTCTGAACTCGAGGAGGAGTGTTTGTGGTCGGCGGAGGAACCAGAGCTTGGACATCGAGTTCCTTTTCAGAGATGGCAAGATCGGAATCCACGAGGCGCATTTTAAAAAGCTGAACGGGAACCGATGAGATTGGGTTTGTTGGCGGCTGCCAGTAAATAACGTCAGCAGGCATGAGGGTGGTTGGCACAGTGATGCCCACTTGAATCCCACTCACAATACGGTAGAGCTTGCCCACCGAGTTCGTGAGGCTCGTGATCATATAACCCAGTGTCTGCGTGGAATCGTCCTTCCCGGGAAAATTCTTTGCTAGAAGGTCATATGAAATCTTCAAAGGTGTTGTTGCACTCGAGGCAGAGAGCACATTGCTCGCAGAGAATTGGGGCGGAGTGTTTGTCTTGACCGGCGGCTGGGGAAAGATCGCCGAGAGCGATGAGCGTGCGGTTCCCCAGCTTTCAGGATTGGCATAAGACATTTCCAATGCAGCTGTGATTCCTAGTTTCAACGCAAGTGAGGACGACTGTGTGAGCGCATCGCCACTCAGGCCAGCAAAAAATTCGGATTGTATTGCGTTGACAGTGTCCACGGTCGCTTTGAAGTTAGGCCCAAGCACCATCATCTGGTGTGCGCGGAGAGGGAGAGAAAAGAGGGGCATGCGCACCAAAGTGGAGTCTGCATTTAGACTCTCGGTATTGATCACCTCGGCGGGACAGAATTCCTTCATGAGCACAGCGCCGGTAATGCCGTCGCGCAATCCGAACTTCCATTCGCTCGGATTCGGAGATTTCATTGCGGTGCTTGGAATTTTTAGAGCTGCCATATGCAGTGTGCTGCGGCCTGCCTCTTTGAAAGTCAGCGCCACTTCGCCACTCTCTGTGGGCGTAAACGCATCTTTTGCCACCCACGAACGTGCAAAAACAGGCAGACCAGAAGCACACAGAGCTTGTGCATCATCCTGCAGTTGATCCATTTGCAGGAAGCTCATTTCGATCTGAATGCTTTCACCGGCGGGAACCTGCACTTCAATAGCGTCAAGCTCTTCTTGGCTGCGATCGGTGATTTCCGTTGATCCTGAAGTCAGCACGCCAGAGGGAGCAGAGATGCGATAATTGAACCAACGCAGAGCGCGTTTCGAAACAAAACGCGATTCACCGCTCTCGGTCAGTTTTTCAGGAGAATACACAGGCTCAGTGGTGGAAAGTGTGCCGTCAAGATTCATCGTGGAACTGAGCAGGTCTGCGCCGGTGAAATTGTCTCTGAGCGAAGTTGGTTTTTGCGCCAGAGGGTTTGTTTCGCTTTCCGTGTTTTCGGGAAAGTGTGCTGTGACGCGCAGGGGAACCTGAGTTCCTGCACGTGGAAGCTCGTTGGCGCATCCGGCCAACTGGCTCAAAACAATCAATCCCAAATACCCGAGGAGTTTCATTACCGTGTCCGCCCACTCTCGGTTCTCTTCTGTGAGGAAGATCGGAGTCTGGACTCAAAACATGACCCAGACTGTCAGAGGGACGGCTGTTTTAATTTAACTCACCGGAATCTATTCATTAATTTTTGAAAAGAAGAGGCGTGCCCTCGGCTCGGGGCGGCCGCTCTCGTTGAGCGACCTTCACTCGGTGACTTCGGCATACAAGGTGTTGATGCCATCGATATCCCGTGAGTTGGGGAGGATCGGACCGAGATTGAAGTTGAAAGTGCGGTAGTAGCAACGGCTCATGAACGAGAAGGGGTTGTAGGAGGTGACCACCAGTGCGCCATCGAGCTCCTCTGAAAATGTGTCGCACGTGCGCTCGGGATGCGCGTCCTCGTGACGCAAACCGAGCACATGCCCAAGCTCATGGATGGAAGCCGTCAGGGCAAGGTTTTTTCTCCCTTGCTGTGTGAGTTGATGATACAAAGTGACAAATTCAGCCTCAGCATCTTTAAAGGTCGAGTTCAAAACCACACGCATCGGCCGATTGCTGTCGCGCAAACGCGGGTGCCCCGCCCCTTCTTTTTTTCCATTGTTCTCGCTGATGAGTTGCTCAACGTAAGAGCGATAAAGTGAATTAAAAAATTGCCCTTCATCATCATAGATAAAAAGTTTCACATCAGAAGGAACATCAGGTGCGCATTGCTGCCACCCCGTGAAATGCACCACAGCATTGGAAAATGCGCGACTCACATTTTTTTCGATTTCATTTCGAAATGAAAGAGTCTTGCGCGAGGTGAACTCCCAGCATGTTTGGATTGTTCTTTTGTTCCAGTGTGAGAAGGCGACCGTCTTGAGGGACGCTTGGGGAGTGGGTGGCTCCGAGAATGGACCGCAGGCGGTGAGTGTCAGGCAAAACGCTGCGAAACGGTGTTTCCTCATTCCTTTGTCCCCTTTTCCCCATCAGTCGAAACAAGTTCCAGTTGCAGCCTCTTCAGCGCTCTGTTCCCACGCCAAGACGCGACTGAATTTGCGCGAGGTGGGGCTAGCAGAAATTTCCGAAGGAGGACAGCATTCCGAGGCCCTGCATCTCAGGTCCGCAGCATGCTCTGAGCTCGTGCGAAGAAATTCCATCATTTGTCTATAGTACCGAAAATATTGAAGTATATTAAATTCAGGTCAATTTCCCGATTTTTCCTGTCGAAGAAACAAGGGGTGCTTAGGGTGAGCTTCTGGGAAGAGGTTTTCTCTGGGTGAAACGCTCCTGAACTGTAGCTGTGAGGTTGAGTTATGATCCTCTGTCGCTTGGTGCCTTCGCTGTCTGGAGTGCTGCTTGCACTCACGCTTCTTCACTGCAAGCCGAAAGAGTCAGACAGTTTGGCGTCCTCCTCGGGCCTTTCGCACTCAAGTGCCTCGGGCGATCAGCGATTCGAATGGTGCAAAACTACACCTGAGGCGTGGAGCAGTCTGACTGAAGCGATTCGTACGATGGAAATGGCAGGTAAGACGCATCTCAACATGGGCTTGGCTCCATCGTCTCTGAAAGGGACGTCCTCTGAGCTTGCCCCAAAGGCACGTGCCATGTTGAATTCGCCGCCAGCTTCAGAACCTCCCTCGTGCGGAGAGCAGGTAGAGCAGATGTTCCTCCAGTCGAAGAAGCAGGTTGAAGTGGCTTTGAGGCCGCAAAGCAGCGACACCGGCTTCGCCTTAGGTGGAAGTTGCGAGATGGCCAACAGCAGCGGTGTGATGGCAATCACACGCCTTGCGTCTGGGCACTATCGAATTGAGGTGATGGGATGCGAGGGACGGACGCGCAGTGAAATGATCATGTCGCCCGCGCAGCTCAAGAGTCTGGCGGGAACGCTCCTGCGAGGTGTCTGAGTTTTCAAATGTCTTGAAGAACGGACGTCAAGCGCTGCCTTATGGGTGCCGCTTGACGTTTCTTTTTGGCTTCTCTGCCCCCAGCCGCTAAATTTGTGTCAGGCATCTGACCTTGGAACAACTGGGGGCGAAGTGTGAAAAATACCGTTTTGACCCTACTTTTTTCTTGCAGCATTTTAATTTCCTGCAAGTACATCACATCGTGGTCTGAGCCGGCCACGCTGAGAGCCTCAGAGCAAAGGGAAACTTCTGAAGCGTGTATGCTGGCCTTGGGCAACAACACGACGTGCCGTATGAGCCAACGCAGTTGCACGGAAGCTCTCGCGGTGCTCAAAGACATCCATCTCGACAAAACACTCGCCGGTAAGAACATTTCCAACGATGCTCTCGTGCAAAGCAGTGCCGAAAAGAAAGTCATGTCCACGGACATCTGTCAGCCCGAGCTCGAGGCATGGGCTCTCAAGAGTTTCGCACTGCGCAAGAAAGCTGACTACGATGTCGCGACACTCACCATTCCGGGACTGCAAGAAATCAAGCTTCTGATTTGGGGAGGAGGCATGATGGCAGGTTTTATGGGAGACGGCATTGGCGCTGCCTGCATGAGTGCCGTGAGTGCTGGGATCAGCTACGCTGAATCGAAGAGCTGGATTCAGTGCGTGCGATAAATTCGCACTGCTTCAAATTTTATTTCTCCAAAGATTCGTCAAAAAATCAAAGATTCCTGACTTCCTGTGGGTGTGTCAGAAGCTGTGCAAATTCTGACAGGTAAATATTTCATGGGCAAAACCGAACCCTCTCATGACCAACAAGGGAGGAGTCACTATGGTCAAATTACTTTTTTACGGCGCGAGTGCACTGATACTCGCATCCTGTGGAAGCGCCACACCGGAAGACCTTCTTCGGGGTGAAGTGCTCAATGTCGGTTTCATTCCATATGAAACACCACTGGAGTTTGCCGGCACAGGCACACTTGTGGGTGGCAATCCTTACGAGATGCAGCTCATTGCACCTCCGGAGGCTTGCTTTCCCAACAGCATGAATGGAAAGCCCACTCAGCTGCGGGTTGTGGACAACACAGAACTTCCCATGAAATCGAGTTCATTTCAGGTGACAGGAAGTGCACGTGTGGGACTCATCGATGCTCTTGGAAAGGCCAACGCTCCGATTTCGGTCGGCGTGTCGTTCGACAAGGCACAGAAGGTGGACTTCAGCTACACCCGACCCAAGCGCGAGTATTTCGATGCAATCAAACTGACGGGCTTTTATAGGAATTCGCTCGCCGATGTTTGCAAAGATTACCTCGACAAGGTGGGATTCATCTCTGAGGCCATCAAGGTCGATGAAATGCACTTCAAGTTCTACAGCTCGAATGGCGGTGCCATTGACTTGCGCACCGTCGACCCCAAAACACTGCTGGAAATTAGTGTGGGCACGAGCTGGCAGATCTCGAACTCGTATGAGTTGGTGATCACAACACCGAAGTACATCGGCTATCGGATGGGACGTCTCACTCGCGGCGACAAGGGAGTTTCTCTGTGCCGTGCGAACAAGATCTCTCCCGACGGGAAGTATCTGTTCCAATGCCTCGACACGTTCAAGGATGTGGTCAAGCTCGGCAGCGGAACCGTGGTTCCTTCGCTCTTCCGCTTCAGCGTGGAAGATGCCCGAGAAATCGAATGACCAAGGTCAACCGCAGGCGGGTCAAAGCCTGTGGTTGACGCTCCATAATTCGTCGACTATTATGGAGTATGGTCCACTATTAATGTAAGGTCCCATAACTGCTATGTTTCAGAGATCCCTTCGGACGACGAATCAGTCGAGTTTTTTCATTTTTGGTGCGCGTGGAACTGGAAAGTCCACCTTCATCGAAAAACAGCTTCTGCCCAGCTGGGGCATCGTTTTACCGACCGAGCTTTCTGAAAAAGGGAAATGGTTCTTTCAAAACATTTACTATCTCGACTTGCTCAACGACGACGTCGAAGAAGCTCTTGCCAAGGATCCGGAACTTCTCAAGCGTGAGGTGGCTGCGCTTCCCAGCAAACCTCATTGGGTTGTCATTGACGAAGTTCAAAAGATCCCACGTCTGCTCGATGTTGTTCAGTCCATGATCGAGAGGCAAAAAATTAAATTTATTCTCTCTGGATCGAGTGCAAGAAAGCTTAAAAAAGAAGGCGCAAATCTATTGGCAGGGCGAGCCTTTGAATATTCTCTCATGCCCCTCACATCCATGGAACTGGGAAATGAATTTGTATTGGAAGATGTCCTGAATTTTGGAGCTCTTCCGTCCGTTTTTTCCTTTTCAGGTTCGGAAGACAAAGCGAACTATCTCAGAGGTTACATTAGGACCTACGTGAGGACGGAGATACAAATCGAACAACTCGTCCGCAAACTCGAACCGTTTCGAGAGTTTTTGGAAGTTTCCGCGCAGATGAACGGAAAAATATTAAACTTTTCCAAATTATCGCGAGAAGTGGGTGTCGACGTCAAAACCATTCAGCTCTACTACTTGATCCTTGAGGAAACCTATTTGGGTTTCCGTCTGCCAAGCTTTCACAAGTCGATTCGAAAGTCACAGCTGATTTCACCCAAGTTTTATTACTTCGATATCGGCATCAAACGGGCTTTGGAGCAATCGTTGCGATCACAGGCGACGCCCGGAACATCTTATTTTGGGGAAACATTCGAGCATTTTCTTATTCTCGAGTTTTTTAGACTCAACCGCTATCTGGAAGCTGACTTTCGAATGAGCTATTTCTCGACAAAAGAGGGGGCAGAAGTCGACCTTGTTTTGAGTCGTGGCAGTGAGGTCTTCTTCATAGAAATCAAGTCGAGCACTCAAGTCGACGTCACTGAGGCTAAAAAGTTGGGTGCCATTGGAAAAAATGTAGCCTCGGAGTGCTTCTATTTAACCCGATGTGAGACTGCGCAGGTGATCAACGGAGTGCGATGCTTGCATTGGAATCAAGGACTCTCTGAAATTTTCAAACTCTCTCGAGCTTAACTTCGGCACGCAGAATCCCTTGTTCGGTCAGCCAATGACTCAGTTGGGAATGAATCTGATCACGGATTCTTCGAAAGGTATTCAGTTTTTCTTCATCGCTGTGACCAACGCCCGCGGGATCTTCGAACGGCCAGTGAAGTTTGGCGGCGCGTCCGATATAAAGAGGACACACCTCGTCAGCACACAGTGTGATGACGAAGTCGGCATCGGAAAAGTCGACCTCTGCGGTGCTTTTGGAAGAGTGCTGAGAAATATCAATGCCCCATTCTTTAAGCGCGAGAATGGCAAAAGGATTCACATCCGACGGCTGAGAACCCGCGCTCAGGATTTCAACCTCTGGCAGGGCGAGGGCACGTGCAAGACCCTCAGCCATTTGGCTTCGTGCTGAGTTGGCAACGCACAGGAATACAATTTTCATTTGAGACTTCCTTGAGGTGTGTTCACTTTAAGCTTTGCCAGACGATACGACACGCGAACGAGAAGAAGAAGCACGGGCACTTCTACAAGTGGACCAATTACCGCGGCAAAGGCCTGACCGGACGACAAACCAAAAGAGGCCACGGCGACGGCAATCGCCAATTCAAAGTTGTTCGATGCGGCGGTCAGAGCAAGTGTGGTGCTGTGGGCATGGCCGGCTCCGACCCTCCGGCTTGCAAAGTACGACACGAAAAACATGACAATGAAATAAAGCACGAGTGGCAACGCAATTCGGAGCACATCAAAGGGGATTGTCAGAATGAGATTTCCTTTGAGAGAAAACATGGCCACGATTGTGAAGAGGAGTGAGACAAGAGTCAGGGGGCTGATCTTGGGAATGAATGTTCCGTGGTACCACTCTTGTCCCTTCCATTTCACCCCAACAAACCTTGTCAGTGCGCCGGCTGCGAAGGGAATCCCCAGATAGGTCAAAACCGCTTTCGCGACTTCTCCCATCTCGATATTGACCTTCATGCTCGTCAGTCCGACGGCCTCTGGGAGCCACGTGATCAACAGCCATGCATAAAGAGGAAAGAAGAGGATTTGAAACAGCGAATTGAATGCCACGAGTCCGGCGCAGTATTCTGTATCGCCTTGGGCAAGATCGTTCCAGACGATCACCATGGCAATGCAGCGGGCCAAACCGATAATCACAAGTCCAACGAAATAATCCGGTTTGTCAGGTAAAAAAATCGCAGCCAGAACGAACATCAAGACAGGGCCAACGATCCAGTTTTGGAAGAGTGAAAGGGAAAGCACCCGCAAGTTTTTGAAGACTTTCGGGAGCTCTTCATAGCGAACTTTGGCCAGCGGTGCATACATCATGAGGATGAGCCCGAGTGCGATGGGCCATGAAATACTGCCGCTGCTCATTGAGCCGAGCGCCTGAGGCAGAGCGGGGATGAGTGACCCTGCCGCCACGCCAAAGCACATGGCAAGAAAGATCCACGCAGTCAGGTGGCGGTCGAGAAAGGAAAGCTTCTTCATTTTTTCCCTCCGGAAATCAACTTAGCGTCAGAGGCCTCCGCTAACACTGGCCACCTCAATGAGTCTTGTCGGTTTTGTGAATTTATTGTTTCAAATATTTGCCGCTTTGGTGGAGGTTCTCAAGCCACTTGGCTTTCACTGATTTGTCACTGTTCCCATTTCCAACATCCTTGCCCTGTAAGCATTAAAATGAAGCCAGCAATGCAGGAGCGAGAAGACGGATGTTTTTTAGAATTGTTCAGTGGGTGCTGAAGGCGACCAACAAGCGCTGGCTGTTGCCCTACGCGCGGAGTATTGAATGGATTGGCAAGCCCAGCGGAATGATGGGCTCATCGGCGCTTTTGGATCAGGCCTTGTGGGTGCTGTTTTCTGGCGCAAACAATATGTTGGCTGTACACACAAATCGGAACTGGGTTTGGCCGCTTTGGATTGAAGAACAGTGGCAGCCTCTCTCCCGTGCCTTCATTCCCACCGGTGCTGGTCTTCTGGGCGCGAACCTCTCCCGCCGCAATTGGACATCTCTCGGACACGCAGAATCGCCGCTCGAATGCATGGTCGATCCCGTGGGCATGGTGACGGTGGAACCCCACAGTTGGTCATTGTTGCCGTATTTGAAATGCGCGGCGGGAATCCAGGCTCCACCCCATTTGGGTAGAGAAGTGAAACAGAAGTTGTGCGATGAAGTCCTCCCGATTGTCACAACTGAGTTCCCGAGAGCAGGAAATTTGGAGTGGTCGAGCACTTCTGCAGCCACCTTCATCGACGGCGCATTGCGGATCACCTGTCGCATTGATGTGATCAACCGAGGCGACGAGTCTGCTCCTCTGGTGGTTGGGTTTGGAATACGGCCTTACAACGTTCTCTCGATTGGCCACATCAACCACCTCGAGAATCTGGGCGACGTTCTGCGCGTGAACCGTCTCTGGGATGTGGAATATTTGGAGTCTCCGACGCGAGTCGTATTAGGCGACCGAGGAACGGGCGATCCCATGAAGCATCCGTTGGGACAACTCCCCCCGAGCGAATTGCGTGTGATGCGGGCCCGTTCTGGAATCTCTGCCGCGTCGGTTGAATACGATCGCACTCTGGCGTCAGGGGAGAAGTACACTGTCGGGATTGTCATTTGGTGTGATGTTGAAAAACGGAAGACGAAAAAGAGGCGGGCACGTCGCCCTCGGCTGCATGTGGGAGCAGATGCTCTCATTCGTGCGCGGGAAGAGGAGCTCAGGCTCGAGGATCTGCGCGCAGTGCGCATCAAATTGCCCGACGAAAGAATGGAACAACAGCTCGATGCCATCAAGTTGAGGCTACCGGCATTCGACGACTTGACACACTTCAGTCCGGGAACTTTTCTTTATCATACGCATTGGTACCGCGACTCCTACTTCATTTCCGAAGCATTTACGAATTTGGGATTTTTAAAAGAGGTGCGCGATAAGGTAGAAAAATACCCAATGCGTCAACAGAACTCAGGGGCATTTGTCGATCACCCCGGCGAGCTCGATTCTCATGCGATTGCGTTGTGTACGATGTTGAACTTCTGCCGCAAGTCTGGTGACCTGAGGCTGCTCAGGGAACTCTTCGACAGCGTGTATCGCGGGTTGCTTTGGATCGATAAGCAGCGTGTGCGCAGTCCTCGCCGATCCGTTCTGCATGAAGGTTTGCTGCCTGCCAGTTTCTCTGCCGAACATTTTGGCGGATGCGATCACTACTTTTGGGACAACTTTTGGTCTCTGCACGCCCTAAATTTGGGGCGACGTGCAGCAAGGAAATTGGGACGGCAACGTGAAGCGGCTGAACTGGAGAAGATAAGCACTCAATTCGAGGCGAGTCTGCGACGGTCCATTCAAGCAACTCTGGAGAGAGTCGGCGGCCACGTTTTACCCGTCTCACCTTACCGATGGCCCGATGCAGCGTGTATCGGCAATCTTATTGCCTGTGACCCGCTCGACTTGCATGATCTCAGTCGCAACTGGATGAAGCCCACGGTCGATTATCTTTTGGATGCTCACTTCCACCGCGGACTCTTCTTCCAGAGCGTTTTTCACACCGGTTTGAACCCCTATCTCACTGCTCAGGTGGCGCGGGTCTTGATTCATCAGGAAGATCCGCGCGCCATCGATGTGTTGAAAGCCATCTCTGGCGCTGCTTCACCGACCGTCACATGGCCCGAGGCGATCAACCCGCGCACCCAAGGAGGGTGTATGGGGGACGGCGATCATGGATGGGCGGCGGCAGAGTTTTGCAATGTCATTCGACAATCTTTGGTTCTCGAGAGCGAGGGTCATCTTTCTCTTTTTCAAGGTGTGCCTTCTGCTTGGATCACGGAAGGGAATTCCGTGTCCATTCACAACGCACCCACGTTTCATGGCCGTGTGACTGCAACTTTGGAGAGTGATGCCGAGGGTGTCTGGGCGCGATGGAATTTGGAACCTTGGCAAGGTGAAGAAACAACACAGCTCTATCTGTCGTTGCCGCGGGGCCTGACACAAGCAGATTCTGATACGGACGCCATCCCAACCCAACGTCGAACAAAATTTAAGTGTGCCCTGCGCGGTGAGAGATACTTTTCGCGGGCAAAAGGAGCTGCGGTATGAAATCTCAACACGATGTTCAAAGCCGACTGAAACTGCAGTTGAGTGAAAGAATTTCAGAGAGCCAATCGGTTCTTGGTGACAATGCTCTTAGAATAGATCTCCACTGTCACGACCACAACAGCAACGTTCCCGACGAAGCTTTGGGTCGAATTCTCGGCGTACCTGAAACATGGCTGCCCACTTCGCAGTTGCTTGCCACCTTAGACAAGGCGGGGATGACGGCCCGAACCATTACGAATCACAATAATGCACGGAGCTGTTGGGAGCTGCTCGACAAAGGAATTGATGTCCTTCCGGGGGCTGAGTTTTCCTGCCACATTCCTGATCTGGATGTTGGTGTCCATGTCCTCACGTATGGGTTTTCTCCTGAACAAGAAGAACGACTGAAAATTCTCAGGCGCGACATTTACTCCTTTCTGGAGTACACATCCGAAAACGATCTTCCCACTGCACTCGCTCATCCTTTGGATTTCTATGCGCCCCATGGGCTTCCGGCGCTTGAAAAATATGAAAAGGTGTTTCTTCTTTTTAACAACTTCGAAGTGCTCAATGGCCAACGCGATACCTATTCTTCGTTGTTGACTTGGGAGTGGCTCCGGTCATTCGATAGAGAACATTTGGAACGACTGGAAAAAAGGTTCGATTTCTCTGCCGGAACATTCTGTCGTGACCCATGGAGAAAAACGGGTGTGGGTGGCTCCGACGACCACTTTGGAGTGTTCGCCGGAAGAACAGGGACTCTGCTCAGCACATCACATTTGGATTCTTCGCTCCGCAACAAGATGAAGGCAAGCGAATTGGCTCTCTCTGCCCTGCGAGCCGGCAATGTGGCTCCTTTTGGCGAGTGGAATGATGGTCGGAAACTGAACCTTGCACTTCTCGATTATTTCGCTGGTCTTGTGCTCAATCTGAAGGATCCGGGCCTTGGCCGCATCTTGCTTCACAAGGGTACGCCTTGGCAGAAGATGAGTGCGCTGCTGATCAGCAATGCCATTCATGAAGTGCGCCGGCATCGTTACACGATGCGGTTTTTGAAAACATTCCATGGGGCTGTGCGTGGCCAACCTCCTACGGTCATGACTCGCTTCTTGCTCCGCCGCTACCAGCCCGAACTTCTCAAGGTCATAGAGAAACTGGTGCGCGCTTCAGAAGAGGGAATTGGTCATCTTGAAACTCCGATAGCAGAGGAACTTTTCACACATTTTGCAGGTAAACTGAGCCGCCGGATCGAAGCCAAAGTTTCATCATTGGGACAAGGCGGCTGGAGTGAGTTGGGCAATCTGGAAGGAATGATCGAGAAATTGGAATTGCCGAGCGTGGTGCGCACACTCGTGCAGCCCAGTGAGCGCAGCCGCGCGCGGGCAGGTCGAAAGATGTCGCTTCCCTCCATGGGAGAGTTCTTCGACGGTCTCTCTTTTCCCTTTCTTGCCTCGGGTTTGGTGGCAGGTTCAATGTTTGCAACAGCACGTGTGCTGCATGGCAAGAGAGCTTTCTCAGATCAGCTCGCCGTGCGATATCCCGAACTCGCTGTTCAGAAGCGTGTGCTTTGGCTGACAGACACCTTTGCTGACAAGAATGGTGTCTCGAGTGTTCTCCAGTTGGCACGAGACTATTCATCTCAAAGGAATTTGCCGATTGACTTTCTGGTGTGTCATGACTCATTGGAGAGTGGAGAGAATCTTCGGGTGGTGCGGCCTCTCTCAAGTTTTACGCTTTCCTTTTACCCGCAGCAGCCCTTCCGCATTCCCAACCTTGCCGAGTTGCAAAATATTGTTGAAGCCGGTGGCTACACAAACATCGTGTGTTCCACCGAGGGGCCGATGGCTGCAGCAGCACTGTACTTCAAACACGCTCTCAAATTGCCGGTGTACTTTTATGTTCACACAGATTGGCTTGCGTTTGCTCAACAAAATGAAACTCTGCGTGAGGTCAATGTCGATCGCGTGCGTCGTTTGATGCGTGCATTGTATTCTCAATTTGATGGTCTTTTTGTCCTCAACTCGGAGCAGAAGAGTCTTTTCGAAGGCGAAAGTTTTCAGTTGCCGCGCGTGTTTCAAACAGCGCATTGGGCATCTGAGAATTTCCGCCGCATGCCTCAACTGAGACGTTCTTCCATTGCTGGCTTAAAGAAGGATGACATTGTTCTTCTTTATGCAGGCCGGCTGAGTGAAGAAAAAGGTGTCTTTGAATTGCCCGCTGTATACGCTGCTGCGCGATATGCAAATCCACGCGTGCGCCTTGTCTTTGCCGGTACCGGACCCGCGGAAGGCAAATTGCGCGAGCTTTTGCCTGAAGCCGTGTTTCTGGGATGGCAGCCACAAACGAGTCTTTGCGAACTCTACAACCGAGCCGATCTCCTCTTGCTCCCTTCGACTTTCGACACCTTCGGATGCGTGGTTCTTGAGGCAATGAGTTGCGGCCTGCCTGTGTGTGCCTATGCAGTGAAGGGTCCTGCAGACATTGTCGACCATGGTGTGAGTGGTTTTCTGGCGCGAACTCCCGAAGATTTTGTTGGAGCAGTCGCTCTTTTTGCTGCCGAGCCTGAAGCCTACGAACCCATGCGAGCGCAAGCTTATCTGCGTTCGACTGACTATCAGCCGCACAAAATCATGTCGGCTATGCTCAAAGATTTGGGCATTTCCGCTGCAGCAGTAGGAAAGGGTCTTTCAGGGATTTCAGAGATTCCTTCTCGGATGGGGGAGACTGCCGAGAGTCAGGCACACTTCGTGCTTCCTCCGCTATCGGAGGTGCAGCATGGAACACTTTGGCAACCCTTCGAAGCACAAAGAGAGAGTTGAACGGAGTATTTTTCTGCCGCTTTTCCTTGCCCTTGTGGCTGTGTCGGCAGGTTGCGGGACTGTGGCATCTACCGCCAAGTCGCGCTCTTCGAGTTCAAGCCAGAAGAGCGAAACTATTTATAAAACAGGCGATCAGGCTCTCACTGTTCAACTCTCTTCGGCCGATTCGGTTCGCTTGTCCAAAGTCTTAAAGTCCTCGAAGTCCACTGATTCCAGCGACAAAGATGCCCACGGACCGGCTATCAGTGAGATGTTTTCGAGTGAACAAGGTGATTTGCGTATTTCCTGCAGGAATTCTGGCGAAACTGATGTGTCCAAACAATGTTCATTGACTATGAATTTAAAGCCAAAGGCTTCCGAAAATTTCATCGAGTCGGATTCCGAAGCTGACGAACATATGTTTCAACTTCGCAATTCCGTCGATGCAAAAAAACTCTATGCTGCTTTGAGCGTTAAAGAGTGGGATCTGCAGGGTTTCACTTACAAACGTTTTTCTTCGTCTGACAATAAAATGATTCTCGAGTGTATCCTTGATGACGAACGCAGCCGTTGCTCCGTTTTTCTGAACAATGGGGAATTGGGCGCGCTTTCGGAAGATTGAATGAAGAGAATTGAGCCATTTTCGTCTTGAGGAGGTGCGTGTGAAGTTTTCAATTGTTGCCTTGTCTTTGTTTTCAATTCTTTCGGTGAGCTGTCATTCGCAGAATGCAACCATCTCCAGCAAGAAAAATGACGATGGTAAGAGAGATGCTATTCCGAAGGTTGCTCAGCAGGTGCATTCGCTGAAAGAGGGGAGTGGGAAGTTGAACTGTGCAGGAATGGACGAAAAACTCCGTTTCATGAGAACGATTGTCGCTTTTCAGCAGGGAAAACTGACGTCACTTGTCGTCAGTCAGTATGAAGACACCAGTGCGAATAAGCAGCCCTTGAATGATTTGACTCCCAATCTGAAAAAGTTCGAAATCTATTCCTCTGAGTTGACTCCGAAAATTGTTGATTTCAGAAAGGACCTCGATGGCAAGCATTTTCAGTTCGAGGCCTATGCCTCTGTGGATGGACTGCCTGTCAGGGTTTATGATCTCGACATCCGAGCCCAGTCAGACGGTGAGGGCGGAAGCCTCTTGGCGGCCACCTTGGAATACAAGGATGTCGAGGCAAAGCTCGATGTGGATGAACTGTTTCTGTCCTGCGTTGTTTTGAAATGAGTTCTATTCGTCCGGAATTGTTGGGTTTTAAATATCCCATGAACTTTTGAGATTTATTTCACAAATTTGCAACTCAAGAGCTGTTCTATTCGTCCGAACCCTCCCGAAACGGGAGGGTTTTGCCATGCGTTACGCTTTGCGGTTGTGGGCTCTAGGCTCTTTAACAGTTGCGTTTCTTGGTTGTAAAAATCCAAGCTCAACGGAAGTTGCAGGGCCCGATGGCGATGTTCAATTCGTTCCTGTGGTTGCGGGTGCTGCATACGGCATCGGTGTGTCCACGGAGGCGGCCGCAGCGGCGCTGGCTGCAGGCGGGATCTACGTGATGGATTGCACTCGGCCGGTTTCTGCCGGTGAGGTGCGTTTTTTCTGCGATGGTCCGGCCAAATTGGGTCAAGCAGCCATGAATCTGATTGTAGCTTCCACGCGCACTCTCGTTGGAGCCTTGCACTGGTCGCAAGCCAATGTGGTGGCGCATCTTTCTGAACTTTCGAAATTCAACTCGCTCGCACAATTGAAGTCTGCGGTCATTGGGACGGCGTCGGCTAAGAGTGTGGAGGGAGCCGGCGTGATTCCGCAAATCGAATCGGATTCGGGCCGTCGCAATTTTGTGGATGAGCTTCACAGATCAATTGCATCGAAGGACCAAGGCAAATCGAAATGCGATTATGTTGCTCAGTACGAATCCAACATTGTGCCGCTGGGATACAAAGGGAACTACATGGGCGGAACGCGCACCCGTTTTCTCGCGCGCGCCCCTTCGCCGGAATCGGCAGAAACGATGGCCATGTCCGCTTGTGAATGGTTCAGTTACACGCTTTATAAACCAGCTCCGGGTTTTGCGGGGCATTCCTCCAGCTTCAATAAATGCCGAAAGCCACTTTCCATTTCCGGATACAAAGAAAAATACAAGACGGCAGATGTTCCCTGTCCGGGTGTTCGTGTTTGCACAAGTGAATCCAATTGCTCAGACTTTCCGGTCAAATGAGAGATCGAAACTCACTCTTTAAAATCAGAGTGTCTGCTTCGGCCCAGAAAAGGGCTGAAGTTATTTTTTTTGCTGTCATGCTGTGTGTCTTTGTTTTGAATGGATGCATTCAAAGGAAGAAGACCACGACCTCTCTGCCGCGGGCCTTTCTTGAGAAAGATCCGTCCAGCACGTGCGGGACACTTTTGTCTGAAAAGGAAAGTCAGCAATTTGCGCAGGGCTTGCCGGCGGATGCTCCGTTGGGAATTGTCAGCACGAATGACCTGCACGGCCATGTGGAAGAACAGGAAGTTTTGCTCAAGACAGACGAGGGTCGTCAGCAGAGGATGAAGGTGGGTGGTATGGAGCGTTTGGCTTCGTATCTGACTGCCTTGTGTCGCCACTACAAAGGACGGCTTCTGTTCCTCGATGCGGGCGATTCCTATCAGGGAACTCTGCTCTCCAACATGACCGAGGGCAAAGCAGTTCTTTCAGCATTTTCGGCGTTGGGCTTGAAAGCGAGTACGTTCGGCAATCATGAGTTCGACTTTGGTCAGGGCCAAATAAAAGCGTGGCTTGCCTCTCGCGAGCGTTCATTTTGGTATGTCACAAGTTCGCTGAAGTGGCAGGCCGAGGGGCGTGCCATTCCGTGGCAGGAGCTCAACGCGCCACGATTTGCACGTTCGGTGGTCTTCGATGTGGCAGGTGTCAAAGTGGGCATTGCCGGCTACACCACGGAATCGGCTTCCGTGAAAAGTATCCCAACGAATGTTCAGGGATTGGAGTTCTCCTCTCTGAGTAGTGTTTTGAAGTCGGAAGGTCAGCCACTGAGGGAGCAGGGTGCACAGGTGAACGTTCTCCTGTCTCATGCCGGCGGAAAGTGCGACATGACACAACCTGCGGTGGAGGGCGATCGTGCTTGCCCTCCGTCAGATGCCGATGAGCTGGGAGTAGCACTGCGGAAAGTGCCAAATGCAAAACAGGATTGGGATTTGGTCGTTGCAGGCCATATGCATTCTGCGCAACGCCATGTGATTTCCGGAGTGCCTGTCGTCCAGAGTACGGGTTTGGGCATGAGTTTGGCGCATGCAAAAGTAGAATTCATTGCAGGTCGGCCGCGCGTGACCCCCCTCGATCCTATCTACCTGTGTGCGAATCATTTTCAAAACTGGAATGGTTGCCATCCGGATGAGTGGTCATGGCGGACAAACAAAATCAGCCAGCTGGGGGACCTCATTCCCGCGAGAGTTTTCTCGCAGCCTGTGTCTGACTCCGACAGCCGTCGTATGTCACTCGTGCTGGCGCCCTACAAACGGGAACTTGCTGAGCAGTTGTCGAAACCGGTGGCCAAGTTCTCGGTCGATCTGAGCAACGACAGAACAGGACAGTCGCCCGCCGCAGCTTGTTTGGCCGACGCGTGGTTGCAGGGATTGCGGGAAAGCAACGAGACGTGGGGAGCGATCAACGCATCAAAAATTGATGGGGTTGCTTTGAATGCCGGTGCTTTGCGGAGCGGAATTCCTGCCGGCGATCTCACGTTCGGAAAACTCTTTGAGATCATCCCTTATGACAACACAGCGCACGTTGTGCCGCTGACGGAAAGTGAAATGCTCGCATTTGCCCGGGCGCATGAGGCCAGCCCCCATGATTATCTTTTGCTGAGTCAGGGTTTTGCTCTGCAACGCGAAGCGAATTCCGCCCCACAACCTCGAACCACTGGAATCCGTTTTCCTCCGAGCGGGAGCAGCACCGGCATGCCTCGGCTTTGGACTCTGGCAGTGACCAGCTTTTCGCGAACCTTTCTCGAAAAGGCGGGCATCAAGTTGCAACCAGTCGACACGGGGCTGTCTGTGCGCGAATCTATTTCGTCTGCGCTGAAGAAGAACGGAGCCAACATCCCGTCGTGTCGCTCTCCGGAATTGAGTCGCATGCTCATAAAAAACCCTTGAAGTGTTGCTTCACTTCAAGGGGAAAAAAACGTTCAGAGCTGGTCAAGAGCTCTTAGGGTCCGGTTCGGACCGGATGTACTTTCTCACATTCGTTCTTTGCCGGTTGCCATTTTCCGGCTGAACCCTCTGTCTTCAGATACTCGTAAATTGCCCAACCGATGTTGATGGCTGCTTTGTCTGCCCATGCTTCCAGTGCTTCCGGATTCAACGGCTGATCGGTGTTCGGATCGAACTGCAGGTTTTTGTCAGTGGGTTTGCCGTTTCTGAAAAAGCAGATGTCCTTGAATGCAAGGTAATCCTTCATCCGTTCCGTTGCTCTCTGCGGCGACGTGGCAATAAAGTTTTTGCAACGTTCACGCAGTTGGTTGAGCATTTGTGCCTTGTGCCTTCCGACATAAGGCTCCATTTCAGGGGGAAAGGTGACGCGTGTGCCTTCCATCGCCATCCAAATGAGATACTGCGGCGCGAGATTTTTTGCGCGACCGCGGGCATCTGTCACTTCAAACTGAGCCGCATTTCCTGCACCGAAGAGTCCGTCTTTGAGGTTTGCAACGCGAATGGAGCCTCCCGACAACGTAAGCAGGTTTGTTGCAAGTCCGGAGCGGCCGTCGGCTGTATTGCCATGGCACTTGGCACAGGTGGTGTTGTAAAAATGTGCGCCTGGTGTTGCAGTGTAAAGTTCGCTCGCGGGTTGTTTGAATGCGCCGTTGGCGTCGAGCATCCATGCGACCGGTTTGCGGGGTGCCTGCTTTGCCGGGAAGTCGCATTTGGGTTCCCATTTTCCAGAAGGAGCCAAAATACGATCCCAGAAGTCGACCGCCACGGGAGTGCGGAGAATTTTTGTCAGAGCAGGATCTTGCTGAAGGTCGCGAAAGCGCTGAGGCATGCCATTGACGGGATCTTTCCAGTCGGCGCGCCGCGGCGTGAAGCCATTCTGCTTGGGCCACGTGAGATCGAGATCAATCCAATTGAAATCGTCGTTCGGCGTGCATACGACGGGCTCCGTTTCTGCCAAAGCAGCAACAGCAGGGTCTGAGGAAAGGGAATAAATCCACTTTGACGTCAGATTGAGGAGCTTGCAATTGGCATCACCGGGGGTGTGCATCGGCATCGGAAGGTAACGGCCTCCGTCACCAATCTTGCTCACAGACACGCGCAGGTAAATTTGGCTCTGCTGCGGATCGCCGGGTTTTGCAAAATATTTGGGGCTCGTGCGTGAAGAGTCGCGGGTGATACGGCGGACATCAAAATCGAAGAGCTGGCCTTCGCGCAAATCGAGGGCCACTTTGTTGTCCTTCATTGCAAAACCGCTCGGGTTATGACAATGCGCACAGTTTCCGACCATGTACCCTTGCAATCGCGTTTCATGCACGTTGCGAGAGGTTCGTCCCCCCGCATTTTCGAGAACAGGAAGTTCCTCGGCAGCGCTGATATTTTTGAGAATGCCCGCGGCAAGAAACCGCTCAATTTGAGTTGCTTCGTCTGCACCGATATCTCTTTCGCGTCCGGCAGCTCCGAAAGGCCGTCGGTTGAGTTGCAGAGACGTGAATCCCAAGACGAAGTCTTCGCCCCCTTTGTGGCATTCCACACAGCGTTGTTTGCCGGGAATGGCATATTTTCTTGTTTTGCCGGACGCCTCGTCGATGGTCACTCGGAAGATATCATCTTTCCAAGG
>JBEGJP010000306.1:0-3334 GCA_041184525.1 Pseudomonadota bacterium
GCGTCTGACACGCCGGAATCCGGCTTGACCGAACGCTGTGCATTGGCAATCTGTCTCGAAAAATGGGGGGAAAAAACCAAAAAGCTGTCGGCATCCAACAACGCACAATTGAGCAGCTGAGCCGGTGTTTTTCGCGACTCTGAAGAAGGACTGGACGCAGGCAGAACAGGTTCATTTGGAGTTGATGTGCTCGAAATCGGGTGCTGGATTTGGGGCGCCTGCAATGGCACCTGAGATTGTAGCTGAGGCGATGTGAGCTGCGCTGCACCAGCAGCTGGAGTCGGAGTGACATCGGGAGTTTCAGCGCGACGGCCCACTTCACCCGACGGGAGCTTGATGGCTGAGAGTCGGAACACTCTCCAATGGTCAACACCCTCGGGCTTGATCGCATCGAGAGTCAGAACTGCGCCCTCCGGAATCGGGCATACGGCACCTTCGGATTGGCTTCCTGATTGCATCAGAGTGCTCTTGAGCACCGTGTTTTGCTTGGCTGTCAGAAGTTCAAATGCGTCGTCTGAATCCTGATCTGCGCTCAACGTTGTCGCAGTGGAGATTTCGGGTTGAGGCTTGCAACCCTCCACTCCGGCTGTCAACGCCATCAGAACAAGCAATGAGCACATCGGCGAAAGCGTTTGTTTCAAATGTCTCTTCATTTTTTCATTCACTTTCATTTCCACTTCAAACCTCCGCATGACACACATCATCACTGAAACGAATGGACTCACTGCAACAGACCTGCGAGAAAACTTTTACCCCAGCGATTGCTGTCGCAGACGGGGGAATTGGGCTCGGCACTTCCCGTTCGACAGCGCTTCACAAGTTGAACATCGAAAGGCCCGAACGCATTTTCACCTTCCACACACACCTTCAATTGTTCATCGAAGGCAGCGCCCGTGGGACAACGGCCGGTTCCATGCAACCAAAGAGCCAAACCCTTCGACCAACGGACGTTCCCGCAGGCATCGCCTCCACCCTTCTCACGACACGACGCCTGCATACCCTCTGTGAAAGGACCGGAAACTTCCGTTGCAGAAGCGCACATATGTCCGCCATTTTGGCCGACTTCGACTGCGGCGAATCCGGCAGGGCAGTGGAGCGAAGCGGCTGTATCGGGCTTGCTCCGGCGCGCCAGCGCCGCGGAAATAGAAGGGACTTCTTCAAGACGTACGAAACGGAAGCGCTCGTCTTTGAGACGCGGAACGATGTTCTTCACCATGTCAATGGTGCGGCTGTGGACGTCGTGCATCAAAATAATTCCGCGGCCCACATCGCGTGTCTCGTTCATGTAGCCGTCGGCGCATTTTTCCACACTGTCGTTGAACGACCAGCAAGCCCAATCCGCTGCTGTCGTCAGGCGGCCGTCCGGACGTTCCTGCCGCTCTCCACCGATGTCCCAGAAAACGGAGCCCACATATTTGGTGAGACCCGCATTGTTCAACACCGTCGCGACTTGACCGTTCCAGTCACCATAGGGTGCACGAAACATAAACACGTTGTCGGTGACGTATTTCTTGATCAAATCATCCGTTCTTTTCACCTCGCTCACCGGATCGGTCACGCGAGGCATATGCTGGTGCGAATAAGTGTGATTGGCCAAACGATGTCCGTCTTCCGCCAACTGACGGAGAGCATCCGGATAAGCCGCTGCGGCGCTCCCTTGAATAAAGAATGTGGCGTGGATTCCTTCCGCCTTCAAATAACGTGACAGCTCGGCCGTGCGTGGCCCGGGGCCGTCATCGAACGTCAGAGAAATCGAGCCGTCCGGAAGACCGGAACCGTGAAGTTGAGGCGAACTGAAATCTTGAACCTGCGACGCGGTGGAATGAGTCTTACCGCAGGCCCAAACTGCGGATGACAGGGTCACAACAGCTGCCGTGCGGAAAAAAGCTTTCGCAAGCGCAGGTCGGTTCCATTTCATATTCATGCCTCCTCATGCACACCAATTCTGAAAGTAAAAACTGCGATTGAACACTCCCTCCAGCAGAAAGCGTGCCGTGAAGAAACTACTTATATTTTAGAATCTTACCAAATAAGCACAGTGTAAAGAGATTGGACATTGAACACGTCACAACCGCCAAGAAACGAGCATCCTTTGCAGCGATTGTGATGACAATTTGCGAATGTTATCTTGAACAGATTGCCCCTCCCACAAACGTGACTCACTCAAGACTTCACTTTCTGAGACACACAGGATGGTTCAATGAAAATTGCCGCTGCCGTCCGCCTCTGTCTGTTGCTGCTCATCCTCGTTTGGAGTGACAAGGCACGGGCCGAACCCCAGCTGCTCCGTACCAGTGTGTTGTCTCAGACCAGCGTCATGGCCCTTCCCTCGTCCCCCGACGCTGCCGCAACCGTCCAAATGCTGCGCAACACCCCGAGCCGCTGGACACCTCTGGAGAGTTTCAAGAAGACCTACCACTGGGATGGTAAGCAAGAGCTTTGGTACCGGATTGAAATCCAGCCCGATCAACTGAAAGATTTCCCTTCTCCGGTTCTGATTCTGCCCTTTGTCATCCAAGCCCTCTCCGTGCACGCATCAGGCAAAGAAATTTATGCGTGGGGCGAATTCGGAAAGGATGGAGAAATTGGTTTTCGCGGTTATCCCATCCACATGATCCCGCTTGCAGGATTGAATTTGTCAGAGCCTTTGTTGCTGCGCGTGGGTTCAGCAGCCGCGAACATTGGTGTGATTGACGGCGTTTTCATCGGCGATCGGACATCCAATTCCGAACTTTACTTTTGGTTGGGATTGCCGAATCTCGCTTTGTTTGTGCTTGCACTTCTCATTGGGTCTCTGTCGCTGTTTGCTTTTGTCGCAATCCGCGGCAGCAAGACTCCTTTGGCTTATGGTTTGTTCGCCATCGTCATCGGCACTTTTGTCGGCAGTCATTCCTACACGCTGCGCGTTTCTCCTGAATGGGCGAAAGTCCGACACAGCACAGAACTTCTCTCCCTTTATCTGAGCGGACTGACATTTTCATTTTATCTCGACACGATTTTTGCCTCGATCGACACCCGCCGCATTCTCAACAAAGCTTGGAAATTCTATGCCTTCTTCTGTTTCGCAGCGCTTTTCGGCGAAATCACCCACGCAGCTCCGCTCTTCAAATGGCTGCGCACGTGGCAAACAACAACCGCACTCATCTTTCTCACCGTACCCTACTTCACCATCCGTTCGATGCTCTCAAAAAGCATTGAATCGTATTTTGTCGGCGGTGGATTGATCGCCTTCAGCATCGCCTCTTTCGCCGGAGTTCTTTTTTCTGTCGGCGGCGGCTCAGTCACGGCGCCCATCTTTCATTTTTTTATCATCTCGGGCGTTTTTCTTCTCCTC
>JBEGJP010000307.1:0-6987 GCA_041184525.1 Pseudomonadota bacterium
TCTGCAAAAGTCTTTCTGCCTGCAGCTCTGCGTTGAGTTGATTTTTCAGATTGGCGTCGGATTTCCCTTGATTCATGGAAATATCCATTTTGACGTCATCAAACTTGGCACTGAGCTTTGCCAGTTCATCTGCCTGTTGACGAGAGGAGTCGGTTTCAATTGAATTTCTCTCGCTTGTTCTGCGGAATTTCTCGGCCGCAGCAAGGCTGAGTTTGTCCGCAGTTTCAGCCGGTATCGGAATCACTTCACTGCCTTCTGTCTTCACTGCCTGTTCTTTCTTGTTCACAGCTGCAGCCATTGCTTTGGAAATGAGATCATCCTGAGTATTTTGATCGCCTTCCGGATTCAATTTTCGTTCAAGGTTTTGCAGGATTTCACCCAAGTTTTTGGGTTGTGAGACGTCATCGCCTGACGCCCGCTGGAGTGTTTTTCCACTGACGGCAGAGTTTGTCGGAGCAGAGGTCGTTTTACTCTCACCTCCAACGGCTGAGAGTGGCATGTTGTTGGGTGTGTTGGAGTTCTGCAACTGCTGTTGAGCAGTGAGCAGCTGGGCCAGCGACTGTTGGTCGTCAGTCGGGGACTGTTTGGGCTTGTTCGTTTTCGCGGAGTTGCCTTTACCTGATGCTTTTTTGCCTGAAGCTTCTGTCGGTTTGCTTTTTGTGTCGTCGTCATCCGTGCGCCTATTGTCACTGCCTTTGACGTCGTCACGGATCTTCTCTGTCTTCTGAGGGGTTTTTTCGGGCTGACTCAATTTCAGGAGTTCGCTGAACGAAGCTGTGGCCGAGCGGGGTGCTGTCGGGAGTGTTCCCAGACCGCCTGTGAGCAGACCGTCCGTAGGCATGTCTTTGGCCTCATTTGCGAACGGTTCGCGTTCGGATCCTGAGGGTGGGACGGGAGTGGTCTGTACTTTTTGTTGCGCTGCCTGTGGTTGAAGTCGACCAGATGCGTTGATCATGAGAGACCTCCAAACATTCCTCTGCAGTCTACTCACTGTGCGCTTTGGACTTGAGAGACGCTCTTGCAGCTCATCAGAGCATTTTTTCGCTGCAGACTTTTCAGAGTGCGCCTTTTTTGCGCAGCAAATTCTGTCTCCAATGTGTTTGGTGTCTCATGAAGAATTTCAGATTAATCTATTTATTTTTGTTGCTTTGAGGTCCATTCGGTTTCTTCGTTTGATAAATTGTTCCGTGTCATTTGACTAGCTGGCCATTGCCTCCTAGACTCCGGACCATTCACACACGGAAAAGCATTGGCTTGCGGTGACCTGCATATGGATTGTGCCCGGGTTCCCGCAGGGAGCGCGAAAGGGAATGCGCGTTCTGGCCGTGTGTGTTCTATCCGAAGGGAGTCGGTATGAAGCTGTCTGCTCGGTCGATGTCATCGCTGTTTGCTGTTGCCTCTCTGTGCTGCATTGGATTTTTCGACCGTGCCGAAGGAAGCCGCGCTCCGAAGCAAACTGCTTTCACAGAGGACGGCTATCCCTACGTTCGCGGTGAATATCTTGTCAAAGTAGCATCACGTGCTTCCTTGGAAAGACTGTTGGACAGTCAGCGGGAATCCGTTGGTTCTGTGGCGCAAAAAACACCGCTCTTCAGCTCAAAGTCCGGCGTTTGGTACAAAGTACAGGTGGCTGACGATTACAAACTGCGCGAAGCGATTCTCTCTGCCCGCGAAAATGCTGATGTTCTCTATGCAGAACCTAACTATATTTATTACGCGTCATCAGAAAACGAAAAGAACATTCCGACTCCGGGAAAAAGCGGCAAAGGTGGGCCGGACCTGAAGGATGCACCCGCACTCCCAACTCCTCCTGTTGCTGATCCCCAAATTTCCACAATGTATGGTCTTTCCAAAATTGGTGCACCTCAAGTGTGGCCGACCACCAGCGGAAGTTCCAAGGTTCTTGTTGCGGATATCGACACCGGTATCGATTACAATCACGAAGACCTCATCAACAACATCTGGCACAATCCCGCGGAAATCGCAGGCGACGGCATCGATAATGATGCAAACGGTTATGTCGATGATGTTGTGGGTTGGGACTTCCGTGACAAAGATGCGCGGCCTTTCGACGACAACTCGCACGGCAGCCATACTGCAGGAACCATCGCCGCGACCGGCGGAAATGGCATTGGAGTCTCTGGAGTGGCTCAACAGGCCAGCATCATGAGTCTTCGCTTTCTTGGTGGTTCACAAGGCTCCGGAACTCTGGAAGACGCTGTCAAGGCGATCGACTATGCCACAGAAAATGGTGCCCAGATCATGTCCAACAGCTGGGGCGGCGGCGGTTATTCGCAATCTATGTTTGATGCCATTTCGCGCGCCAACGACAAAGGTATTTTGTTTGTCGCGGCAGCCGGCAATTCCGGCACTGACAACGACAGCAAAGCTCAGTACCCTGCAAGTTATGAGTTGCCGAACGTTCTCACTGTCGCAGCGACTGACTCCGGCGATAAGCTGGCTTCGTTTAGCTGTTTTGGTTTGAAGTCGGTTCATTTGGCGGCTCCGGGGGTCAAGATCCTCAGCACTGTTCCGGGCGACAAGTACGCAAGCCTCAGCGGAACATCGATGGCAACACCTCACGTCACCGGTGCAGCCGTTCTTCTGAAAGCAGCCTATCCGAACATGAAGGCCAAAGAACTCAAGGATGTGCTGATGCAGTCAGTGGAGCAATTGAGCAGCCTTGCAGGTAAGGTGAGTACCGGTGGTCGTCTCAACATTTCCAAAGCATTTGCAATCTCGAAGTCACTTTACGGTGAGCCGAAATCTGGGAACTGATTTCCCAGCGCCAGTGGCATTTCCATTGGGCAAGCCTTCCTTACACCCTCTTTCAGAGTAGCCGTAGTATCATCGGAGTATCCTTGGAAGGAGCTCCGATGTTTTTTTCAAGTCAGTTCGTACCGCAAGCAGAAGGTCGCAGACAGTGCTGCTCAAAGAGGTTTTTGCCTGCCGCCTTTTTGTTTCTGCTCTGGCCTTCGACGCTGAGCGCTTCTCCAGCGGCCGGTTTCAATTCAAACGTGCGTGAATTTTTGGTGAAGGTGCGCGAGCGGTCGCAAATTGTGCGGTTTGCTCAGGAGAAAAACCTGCTGGTTGAACCGCGCGTTGTTCTGCAAACGTCAGAAGGCGATTGGTACAAACTGATTGAGGATTCGGGCGCGGCACGTTTCGAAGATGTGTTCAGTGAATCTGATTTTGAAAAATACGGCTTGCTCGCATCTGAACCCAATCGCCTTTGGCGGGCCCTCGGCAATCAAAGGAAAGCAAACATTGCTGTCGATCCGCTTCCTGATCAGCCACCGCGTCTGCCCCGCCCTTCACGTGCAGATCCCAAAATCGACAAGCTTTGGGGTTTTCAAACAGTTTCAGCATTTCCCGCATGGAAACTGAATTCAGGAAATAAAGACATTGTCGTGGGCATGATCGACACCGGTATTGATTACAACCATGAAGATCTGATCAACAACATCTGGCGGAATAAGAGAGAAATTCCCGATGACGGGATAGACAATGACGGCAATGGCTTCGTGGATGATGTTTTGGGTTGGGATTTTTCCAACAACGACAATCGCCCGTGGGATGATCAGGGGCATGGCTCACACACAGCCGGTACGGTAGGTGCAGTGGGCGGCAACGGTGCGGGCATTTCAGGATTGGCGCAGCGTGTGAGTCTGATGCCTCTCAAATTCCTTTCGCATGATGGGACAGGAAGTACGGAAGATGCGATCCGAGCCATCAACTATGGAGTTGCTGCAGGGGCGCATATTTTGTCCAACAGTTGGGGAGGTGACGAGTATTCGCAAGCTCTCGAGGAGGCGATCACCGCCGCTGCCGAGAAGGACGTCTTGTTTGTTGCCGCTGCGGGAAATGATGCCTCAGACAATGACCTGCTGCCGATGTATCCTGCCTCCTACAAGATCCCCAACATCATTTCGGTGGCAGCTTCCGATCGCACAGAACAGCTGGCGGATTTTTCAAACTTCGGAAGTCAGTCGGTGGATCTCGCAGCTCCGGGTGATTTTATTTTCAGCACCGTGCCGGGAAACAAATACTCCTATATGAGCGGGACCTCGATGGCTTGTCCTTTGGTGGCAGGAGCCGCTGCACTTCTCAAATCATTCAAACCGTCTCTCACTGCTCAGCAATTGAAGAGTGTTTTATTCAGGAGCGTCGATCGCTTTCCAGCTTATGAAGGAAGAGTTGCGAGCGGTGGGCGGTTGAACGTACTGAAAGCACTGCAAATGAGTCAGGTGATTGAATGACTCATTGTCTAAAGATTCACAGCAAACGCATTTGCTCATGATGTGGCTGATTTTACCAAGGTGAGGTCGGAGCTTCAGTTCAGGATCTTCGCCATGGTTTCGTCAATCGAAAGACTGATCTTGCTCTTCTCTTCATCATCGAGAGACAATTCGTTGAGCACTTTGTTGATAGTTTCAGGGATAGGCCGGATTTCGATGGATTTCTGGAGGCAGCTTTTTGCTGATTCAACCTGCTCCAGTTTGATATAAAGACGAGCGAGCGAAAGCAATCGAAACGGATTCCCTGCTGCGATCCCTTCGGCTGCCATCAACAGGCGTTGAGCCTCCTGCACATTGCCTGCTTCGAGGAGAATATCCCCTAGAAGTGAGAGTGCCCTGACGTTCCAAGGCTCATCGTCCAAAATGCGCCGTGTTTGAACAGCGGCCTTTTTGATGTCTCCCTTCATCAGACTCAAGCGCGCCGAAGCACACTGAAAGCTTTTGAGGTTGGGGTACTGCTGTGCGATTTGTTGGATAAAGTCGGCAGTTTCTGCATCAAAAACGCAGTCGCCGGATGCAACCAGTTGATGTGCCTTTTGAACGTCGGCGGTCAATTGCTCGAAGCCTTGCAGGGCGAACTCAAGTGCTGCACCCATGGTGCTGATTGCCTTTTCCGCTTGTATTCCTTTGAGCATCCCGCAGTCTGCTGCAAACGCCATGGCGCGAGTGTTCTCGCCCCGATAGACAATAAAGCGGCTGACCTTCGTTCCATGTTCTGAGCGCACCAATCGGTGGTGAAAGAATCCGACATCGTTGCGCTCAAAGTCCTGTAAAACGTGGACGAGCACCTCGCATGCATCGTTTCTCACCATCTGCACGGCTTCTTCGGTCGATTCAATGTGAATGACCTTCTGACCCAACGACTCCATCGACGTCTTGAAAGGCTCGAGGAGCTGGGTTTGCTTTGCCAGCAATGTGATTTGACGTGTGCGTTGAGTTGTGGGCATTAAAATTCCAAAGTGTCGCATCCTCGGCAATCAAAAAGGACAGAACATCCGTCACTTTCTGAAATCAACAAACCCTGAAAGAGGTTGGAGGCCTTGGTTTCGCATCGAGCCAGCATACACTATATTTGAAAACTATGAATGAATCACTTTTGCGTGGCCGGATTCGTTGGTCGAGCGTCAAACTTTTCTTTTGGACCGCCCTCAGCAGGCGTCTTTCGTTGGCGTGGGGGCTGGGAGCTCTTGTCATTGCCTCCGGATGTTGGTCCGCCTTGAGTGTGGTGAGTGGTCATTTGGTGGATCGTATCATTGCCCTCAGTCGTCTGGGCCTTGCTGCTCACCTTGACAGCATTGTGTTTCTTTATTTTGTTGCTTTGTTAGCCATATTGACGTTGATGTATCTTGGCAACAGGTACGGGCGTCTCCTGATCAATCAATCGCTCATCAAAGCGCTCACCGAGATGCACGACAAAGCTCTTCATGCCGTGCTCCAGTCGCCTCTCCATTTTTTTCATACCACTGAGAGTGGCCGCATTGTCGCACGTTTTGCGAGTGACTTTCAAAACGCAGCGCAGTCCTTAGACCGGACAATGGCGACTTTTATTTACTCTCTGGGCGCCATGTTTTTCGGCGGTCTGACGATACTTTTCAAGTCTCCTTTTGTCCTTGCTGCTGCTTCACCGTTCGCTTTGGGAATTTTTCTCGCCAGCCGATTTTTCGGAAGGAGGGGGCGCGAATTTCAAAGAGAATCGAGTCGTGCAACAGCATTCATGATGGCACATCTCAATGAGTCAATGAACGTGGGAATTGCCTCTCGTGCCTTGGGATTGTCCGGTCGATTGGAATCTCGGATGGAGGATTTGCTGCAACAGGCAGCCCGTTGGTCTCTTGTGACGTCGGAGGAAAACAACACACGGGCCTTTGTTCAGTCTGCGCTGGCTTTGTCAGTCATAGCTGCGGCTTTTCTCTCGTTGGGATACTGGAACAAAAGCAGTGCAATCTCGCTGGGTGAGGCGGGTGCAGTCGTGACTTTGCTGATGATTGTTCTGCGCAATTTTGTGCTGGTGATTGAGCTGGTCAATACCATTGAACAGGGCTTTGTCAGCATAGAACGGATGAATGAATTTTCTGCTCTGCCGAGCGAAGAGCATCTCTTGAGTCAGGTGTTGAACGAGCCCGTACGCAAAAACGCAGAACTTGCAGTGAACAAAATCAAAAACGATCCGAATTCTGCACGCGTCCCTGTATTAGCTTTCGAAAATGTCTCGGTTCGGTATCTGGGATCAGACGCTCTGGTTTTGGACGGTTTGAATGCAGTCATGGAGCAAAAGCAAATGGTTGCTTTGGTGGGTCGAACGGGTGCCGGAAAGAGCACTTTGCTTCATGCCCTCCTGCGCTTTGTGCCACTTGAATCGGGTCGCGTTCTCCTCAACGGTGTCGAACTTTCTGATGTTGCGCCTCGCGATGTTCGCAAAAGGATTGCAGTTGTACCTCAAGAGCCCATACTTTTCAGTGGGCATCTCCTCAATAATATTCTTCCTGAGGCAACTTCAGATGACGTTGTTGCTCTGCAGAGAGCGGAGATACAGCTCAATGCCGTGGGTTTAGGCGAATGGTTCGCTCAACTGCCCCAGCGATGGGAGACTCCGATTTTCGAAAGAGGCAGCAACTTGAGTCAAGGCCAGCGGCAACTGGTGTGTCTGGCGCGCGCCTTGGCTCAGGAACCCGAACTGATTGTTCTTGAT
>JBEGJP010000308.1:0-3400 GCA_041184525.1 Pseudomonadota bacterium
ATTCAAAAGACTGAATAAATTTCAAATTCTGCACATCGAGTCGCCCTTGAAGTGGAGTGTTCCGGCGGAGGTGCTCCTGCGCCCGCTGCAGAGCATTCAATCCAAACGGCACTCCACATAAGCGAGAGGCTCGCGCACATAAGGGGAGAGATCAAATCGACCCGTGGGAGAAGACTGGAGTGAGCAATCGTGAATTTTCTTCACAATTTTCAGGTCGACAAGCTCTCCTTCCGGCTTCGCGTTGTCAGGGTAGTTCCAAATGAAATCAGGAGCTGTCGGCGTTAAAGCGTTGCTGGCTTTCATGGGTCTCACACCGGGAGTTTCGGGAAGAAGTCCCCATTCACCTCCGACAATTTTTCCGCTGCGGTTGATTTCCAAGGTGTAGTCGACCACCAATTCTTCATGAGTTTCTTGCGAGCCATCCGCGGCGTATTGCGCCATAGGACCATTCTCGGAGCCGTAGATCATCTTGGTGCGCACTTGCACAACTTGGCTTGAAGAGTCGGCGCGGAAAAGGGCGTAAGGATCGTTCATGATATCGCCCACGAGAACGGGTGTTCCCGCGGGAGCGGTGGAGCCGTCTTTTTTTCTGATGGGCAGGTAAGTCATTTCGTATGCGTAGACAGGTTGATTCCAAACCTGTGTGTAGCGATCGGCGTCGACAACGAAGCCGGTTTTTCTGCGCGCCACAAGATCCACCAATGCGGCATGGAAGAGGCCGGCATTCATGTCACGACAGGCTTGGGTGAGTTGAATGAGAGATGTTTTGGTTTCTCCGCTCTGCAGCGATTTCACTTCCGCTTCGTAATAGGCATTGCCTAAGGGTGCTTTCAATTTTGCTTCATGCGTTGCGTTATTTTGCGGGTCAAAACCAAATGTCACTTTCCGACCGGGAACACGAGCAAACGGATCATCTTTGTTGATGAAGATGGTGTTTGCGGCAACACACCGACCAGGTCGCGAACCCGTGCCTTCGCACAACCGTCCGTCGATGATCCTCTTATTTTTGACAATCGTGCGCGATTCATTGGCATCGCAGCGCACACCGGCACCGAGGGTCTGGTTGGGGAACTGCCATCCCCACACCCAGCTCAACAGTCCTCGGATGTCGCCTTCGGTCAGGAGCACTTCGCGCCCGCCGTGCTTGACTAAGACACTGTGGAGAGGTTTTTTCTCACGCAGGGCAGCGGGCGACCAGCCATTGCAAATTCCCATCCACGCCCACTCTTCATCATGCGCCCACGAGAAGGTATCGAGCCAAAGTTTCCAGTCATGGGAAACGAGCGGAAGATATTTCTTCATTTCTTCATTCAGATCGCTCCCTTCTTTGAGAAGGGGCTTGAAGTTCAGTGCATTGGCCTTGGCTTCAGATGCGTACTGCGCATTCAGAGTCTTGTAAGAGTCATCGTAGGAGCCCAATTTTTCCAATTGAACTTCCAAATTCAAAAGCACCTTCTCAGCCGAAGAAGATGAAAATTTCTTCGACTGTGCATCCATCTTGTTGAGAAGTGCTTCAGGGATGTCTTTCTTGTTCATGAGGTAGTCATACTTTTCCGCCGGCGACAGGAGAGCAAGTTCCTGCGGATTTTTTTTCTCCACGGTTTTCAAATACTGCAAGACGTATTTTGCAAAGATGGCTTCACGTCCACTCAGGTTTTCGCTTTGTGCTGCACTTTTTCGGAGAATGTAGCGATCTGCGATTCCTTTGTTGGCATGAGGCCACCATGTGTCAGACCATGCTTTTTCACGTTGCCCGCGGGTCTCGTTGCGAATTGAATTCCAGTCCATGGCGTTCGCTGACAACCCAAGACTCTCCGGTGAATTGAAGTTGCCGAATGATTCTTTGAGTTCAGAGTGGTTGTAGTGCCTTTGCACACAACCGGAAGAAATGCTCAAAACAGAAATCGCAGCCATTAATACAGACGCGCTGTGCAGTTTTCTCATGACGTCCTCTGTCAAAAGTGCAGTCTCAAAAAAGGAGCAAAGTTACGAGCCGTATCTGAGTTCCTTGATGTGTTCGATGGGATAGAGTTGAAGGTCCGTTCTCTCTCCCGTTTTCAAAAGTTCATGGAGGGATGCCTTTTCCATCTGAAAATTGCGTTTGGGCAGATAGACTCTGTCAAACCCCAATTTCATGGCCTCCTGCACACGGCCGACAGGATTCGTTGTCGCGCGGATTTCTCCGCTCAAGCCGACCTCACCGAAGAAGGCGGTACGTCCTTGCCATGGGGTTTCAATCACGCTCGAAAGGACACTCGCGGCGGTGGCGAGGTCGGTGGCAGGTTCGGTGAGTTTGAGTCCACCTGCAACGTTGGCATACACATCCAGCAGGCCGAGTCCGATTCCCGCTCTTCGTTCGAGAACAGCGAGGAGAATGGAAAAACGGTTGGTATCGAGGCCGGTGACCGTGCGGCGCGGTGTGGCAAGAGTGGACTTGCCCACAAGCGACTGAATTTCAACGAGCAGCGGACGCGTTCCCTCCATGCTCACCGCAACTGCTGAACCTTCGACTCCCGATTTCATGCTTTCGAGAAACAGGGCGCTGGGGTTGGCAACGTCGGACAATCCGTTGGCCTGCATGGAGAACACACCCACTTCACCGGTCGAACCAAAGCGGTTCTTGTGGCTGCGCAGAATGCGAAAACCCGTTGCTGCGTCGCCTTCGAGGTGCATCACCGTGTCGACCAAATGTTCAAGCACGCGCGGGCCGGCAATAGAACCTTCTTTTGTCACATGACCCACCACCCATGTTGTGATGCCGTGCAACTTGGCCACGTCCATGAGCCGGGCCGTGCATTCGCGCACCTGTGTGACGCTGCCCGGGCTGCTCGGGTAATCGGAATGGGCCACAGTTTGGATGGAATCCACGACAAGAACATGTGGTTTGAGTTGAAGGGCTTGCGCAACGATCGTTCCAAGGTCGGTTTCGTTGAACAAGAGGATGTTCGGGTGCACTGTTTTCAGGCGGTCTGCACGGAGTTTGATTTGTTCTCGGCTTTCTTCACCGCTGGCGTAGAGGACGTTGTAGCCCCGTGAGGCGAGCCCGTAGAGCGCTTGAAGAAGCAAAGTAGATTTGCCGACCCCGGGGTCGCCGCTAATGAGAACGAGACTCCCCGGCACGAGGCCTCCGCCCAGAACTCTGTCGAGTTCGGGCAGACCGCAATAAATGCGCGGCACGGTTTCCATCTGGACCGTCGTCAGGGGAATGGGCTTCTCTTGTGGCCGACTGCCCTGAGTTTCCGGTCTCAAGCTCGGGGCTTTTTCTATGACGGCTTCTTCGGCAAAGGAATTCCAAGCGCTGCAGTCGGGGCAGCGTCCCCACATCTTGGCCTGCTGTGAGCCACACTGACCACAAACGTAGACGGTCCTTCGGTTGTTTTTCATGAAGCAGTCCTTGTTG
>JBEGJP010000309.1:0-2563 GCA_041184525.1 Pseudomonadota bacterium
TGCAGCGTGATGAGCATCTTTGTTTCGTCCACAACACCGGTGGTGCTCGAGGAAAGACTGTTGATCAACGGAGGCAGGTTGCCTTGTTTGACAGTGAGGGTCACTTTCTTTTCGGCGGAACAATTCCCTTCTATGTCGCAGACTCTGTATTTGTACGAATCTTCTCCAAAGAAAGATCTCAGGGGAGTGTAGAGGATCCGATTCTGGCTCAAAAAATACGCCACACCGCGCAGTGGCGGAGCGCTGATCTTATAGGTGACGGGAGAGGTGCCTGTATAAGTGTACGGCTCAGCATCGCTGACGATCTGCTCTCCTTGTGATATCGCAATCAGCTGGTCCGACGGCGGATCGCCGCTATTGAAGCGCGGAGGAGCGGCTTTGACTGTGACAAGGTCGCTTTCAAGTTCAGGCACGGTTGCCACGATTCCATCGACGAGGATCTTCACAGAACAAAAAACTTTGTCCCCGACGAGAGATTTTGTCGTGTTTTTCTTCGATAGAGAACTGTCCGGTGTTGTCCAGCCGCCTGAAAGTCCATTTGTCGTCCATTGGAAGGAAAAGGCTGTCTTCTCGCTCCCGAGTCCAAAAACCTCACATTGCAGGGGTTCGGCGTCAGTCATGTATTTATTGGAAAAGCCAACACTCGTGTAGAAACCTTCGCCGCTGAGAGTATCCACAGAGACGGTGAGCTGGTTGAGGTGCACAAGTGCGTCTTTTCCTTCGGCAACGGAACGCGTCGTTGAAATGAATTGGCCGACAAGCGAAGGATTCAGAGGAATGGCTTTTCTCAATGATTCGATGAGTGCGTTGAGAACGTCATTTGCCGTTGCTGGATCGTTTGCAATTTTGATAAGGAAAATGAGGTGCGGATAAATTTCAGGCGTCACCCTGTTCAATATCTTTTGGAATAAAGATAGGTTTTTGTCCTCAAAAATCATTTCTTTCAGGACGGAAAAAATATCTTGTCTGTTGGTTCCGTTTTCGATTTGAGTGAGAAGCAGTGAGAGTTCGCCAGAATCGCCTGCGTTTGCTGCTGTGAGCAGTGCATCTAAAAGACGTTCTTGATTTTCTCCCTCTATGCCGGAGGCATCCCACAACCTGACAATGCGTCCGAAGTTCACCGCATCAAGTTTCGTGGAAACACTTTCTAGGTGGTCCTTAATCGGGAGTGCTTTTTCGACGGTGCTCGCAACACTGTTGGCCTTTTCAAGCCACTGAAGTCTTTCGGACTCAGCTTCTGCCGAAATCGATTCCGCAAAACGTTGCACTGCGATATCCAGTGTTTCGGAGATTTTTAGAAGATGAGCGAGGGAGAGGGGTAACTTGCTCCGCATATCTGCGTTGGATTTCAGGTTTTCTATGGCGTTGAATACGGCCCTCAGAGTTGCCGGCTTCTGTGCTTGAGATGGATTCCTCTCCATGATCGTCGTGACAATGCTATTGAGAAGGGGTCGCTCCTCTTCAGTCAGACTTGCCGAAATCTTGTCATACAAAACACTCAGTTCCGTGTCCGTGATGATGGTTCCAAATTTGTTCTGAATTCCGGTGCGTTCTTTGTCTTCCCAATTGACTTTTGCCTTGGAATCGCAGCCAGTGAGAACGAGGCCGTGGGTCGCCGCTGTTGCGAGCAACAAGCACCCCAGCCAGGTTCGGGTGCTCCTGCCATTCCTGTTTTTATTCAAAATAACTGTGCTCTTCTGAGAGGGCATCACCCGCCTCCTCAGTCATAAATCGGATGATTGCGTCTGAATTTGAGTTCTGATTTGGCTAAGTTCTTTGAAAAATGAAAATGGATGGGAAATCTGACGGTCGTGCTCTGTGATTTTCTTTAAATAATTAGAACCATTGATGTAATTGCAGCGATGAAAATGAAGAAATTCGAAGTATAAATTGCAGACCGCCCGATTGGGGTCAGGGGATTGAGTATTTGCTGCACATTTGTGGACGAAGGTTTGGATTGTCCGTCACCCCTGAGCTCCATTGGACCGCCTGAGGGCTGGATTGGTTCGTAGCAATGGAAGAGTTGGCCCCCAAGATGCCACTTGTTGTGTTGGCCCCCCAGCAGGACGCGGTGCCGTCCCACCGGACCGCACAGGTGTGCGCCGAGCCGGCAGAGAGTGCAACAATGGTAGAGCCCCCTGTCGTGCCGCTCACAACAACCGGTGATGTTCTTTGGGAGGTCGATCCATCGCCGAGCTGACCGCTTCCATTAGCACCCCAGCACACCGTTTCTCCCGTCGCTTTCAAGGCGCACGCATGCTGAGCGCCGGCGGTGAGAGACACCACACCGCTGGCAGTGCCCAATCCGCTGACAGCGGTGGGAACACTTTTGTTTATTATGGTTCCGTCTCCCACTTGGCCGCTCGAATTGAGTCCCCAGCAGTAAACCGCGCCGTCGTTGCGCAGAGCACAGGTGAAGTCGGTACCAGCCACGACCTGTACCACGTAGCTCGTCGCGCTGTTGGTGAGAGCAGTGCCGCTGACAGGCACAGCCGTGGTTGTGCTTGAAAGGGCTGTGGTGGAAGCGTTGCCCAACTGACCAAATTGATTACCTGCCGTTCCA
>JBEGJP010000310.1:0-8812 GCA_041184525.1 Pseudomonadota bacterium
GCAAAACGTCTGGGGAGGGTAGAGAGGAAGGCATTGGGATCACCGTTAGAAAAACGGTTGAGGAAAGAAAAAAGTCTCGGTGCTTGGTCAAGCATCGAGACTTTTTTAAGTCATCAGTTCGGCTCTTGTCGCACTAAAGCAGACGTATAGCTGGAGTCTTCCAAGAAACCGTTCGATAAAGGCAAATCAATAACGACCGCCGCCGTATCCGCCGCCGCCACCGAAGCCACGGCCACCTTGGCGAGGCTCTTGAGGACGAGCTTCGTTCACTGTGAGCGCACGGCCATCAATCTGCTTGCCGTTCAGTTGAGCGATGCTCTGTTGAGCAGCTTCAGCTGATGCCATTTCAACAAAACCGAAACCTTTGGAACGGCCAGTTTCGCGGTCAATTACGATGCGCATTGAAACAACTTCGCCGAATTGTGAAAAAAGCTCAGCGAGGGTTTCTTCAGTTGAGTTATAAGAGAGGTTGCCGACGTACAATTTTGCATTAGCCATGGGATCTCCAGTCGATAAAAACCACGGCACCTTAACCATGAGCAACAAACTCGCTGACTAGCTGTGGAATTCCTTCAGCCCAATTCCTAGCACAATCAGAGCAAAAGAACAGCGAATAAGTGGCTGGCTCAGAAAAAGATTTTTTAAGGCAAGGTTGTTCTTTAACCTACTGTAACAACACAGATTCTGGCCCGCGGAAAATGGCGAAGAGGCCACGCTGGGCATGCGCTACGAAAGGGCATTTGCGAGGGCTTGAATTGAATATTGTGGAATCTATTCTTTGCAGCGAGGGGGATGCAGAGAGAAACCTTCTCCATACCTGCGAGAATCGCTTCATTGGTCGCAGCTTTTATCATTCCGGAATTAAAGGCAGAGTTGCTTTTCTAGACCTCTGGGAATTGAATTAAATTTCTCGGTGTTTGCAAATGTTTGTCGCAAAACAAAAAGCCCAAGCTCTTCGTGAACTTGGGCTTTGCTTGGCGGAGAAGGGGGGATCCAATCCCTGTGCCGCTGACTACTCGAAATTAATCAACTAATTCAATAATCACAGCCTCCTGTCAACGGCATCACCTTTACCGAGAGTCACCGACATTCACCAGAGCTCCCGTGCGGTGCACGCAATTGAACGCAAATGCAGGGCAGGAGATTGCACGCAATTCGTAGGTCGTCCGATACCTACCGCTGATTGCACCTCACGGAGAGGTCGCCAACCTAAAATAAGATTTAATTTATTTTACGATAATGTCATAAAGTAAAATAATACATAATTCTATTTTTTTTCGTTGGGGTCTTTATGAAGCGCAAAATGCAGGGAAAATATATCACCGTCTCGAACGTGGGTGAAAAAGTTCAGGCCTTTGTGCCTTCCCCGTTACCGCCATCGCCGCCGATTGATTGGACTCCGTCCTTACGTGAGAAATTTGATCAGGCTCTGGTTGCGCTCGGCCGACTCGACAGTGTTTCTACTCTGCTGCCGGATGCAAACCTTTTTCTGTATGCATACGTTCGAAAAGAGGCAGTCCTTTCTTCGATGATTGAAGGCACTCAATCGTCGCTTTCCGATTTGTTGATCTTCGAGCTGAATGAAGAGCCCGGTGTGCCATTGGATGATGTGCGAGAGGTCAGCAACTACGTTGCGGCGTTGAATCATGGATTGAAGCGACTTGAGAGTGGTTTGCCGTTATCGCTGCGATTGATCAAAGAGATTCATGGAGTTTTGTTGGCCAAGGGCCGCGGAAGCAAATTCGCACCGGGAGAATTCAGACGCAGTCAAAACTGGATTGGCGGAACCCGCCCCGGGAACGCCGCTTTTGTTCCACCACCACCTGTAGAAGTCATAGAGTGCATGGGCAAGTTGGAACTTTTCTTGCACGACCGGCCCGAATCGACACCCGTTCTCTTGAAGGCGGCGCTGGCACACGTTCAGTTTGAAACAATTCACCCCTTTTTGGATGGGAATGGGCGTTTGGGTCGGCTCTTGATCACACTGTTGCTATGCGAAAAGGGAATTTTACAGAAACCGATGCTCTATCTGAGTCTTTATTTCAAAACATACCGTCAGCATTATTATGACCTGTTGAACAATGTTCGTCTGAAAGGCGACTGGGAGTCGTGGCTAGATTTTTTTGCAGATGCGGTGATCTTTACTGCCTCACAGGCTGTTGAGACAGCTCAACAGCTTATTGCGTTGTCCGCGAATCATCGTGAAGAAATTGCTGGTATTGGTAGGGCATCTGAAAGCGCCTTGAAAGTGCACACTGCATTGCTCACTCATCCCATTGTGACATCAAATTTTTTGGTCGAGAGTACGAGTTTAACCCCTGCCACGGTCAACAAGTCTCTGGGCCATTTGCTCGACCTTGGGATTGTACGTGAGCTCACCTCACAGAAGCGCAACAGAGTTTTTAGTTACTTTGAATTTGTTGAGATTCTGAATCGTGGTTCGGAATTGCCTTGAGAAAAACGCGTCTACGTCATTCCATTAGATCTTCACACCAGTTCTGAGAGGATAGATATGCCCCAGCTTCTTCTAGTTTTAGTAACGATCTTGACTCTAGCTGCATGCGCAAGCGCAAAAGACTTGAATCGGATTAAAAATTATGAGGTTCTGAGTATTCGACATTCCTATACCAACAGCCACATCATCAAACTCCTCAATGGCAATTATATTATGTTTGATGCCGGAGGCTATGAAGACGCAGTCAAGCTTGAAAATAACATGATTGGTGAGGGAATTGATCCGAAAAAAATACTTGCCATTTTTATTTCTCATGCACATTGGGATCATGCCGCGGGTGCGAAACATTTTCAGGATAAATACAAAACTAGAGTCATTTTGGGCGAAGGCGATAAACTCCTGCTCAGTCAGGGTAAATCTGATGCACTTTGTCCGACCAATTTTTTTGCAAAAATGAGACTCAAGAGTGATCAAGAACACCGCTTTGTTCCGCCCATGGGCAATTCAACAGTTGCGAGTGCAACACCGCTCTCTCATTTCATTGAGGGCTCGGAAGGAATGGTGGTTCCCGTGCCCAGCCATACTGAGGGTTCGTTGGCCGTTGTCACAGGCAAAATCGCGTTTGTAGGTGATCTGTTCAGAGGTAGTATTTTGGGCAACGGGCCTGCTCTTCACTTTTATATTTGTGATGTTGAAAAAAATCGTGAAACCATAAGAAGTTTCTTGAAGAATGAAGCGGCTGACGTTGAGTATTTTTTTCCCGGACATTTTGGTCCAGTGCTGAATAGGAAGGATGTTGTCTCTTATTTTTTTGGCGATGAGCAGCTGTGATTTCTGATCATCGAGACAACCGCCATTGCCGAACGGTCGAATTTAAAAGTTTTAGCGAAGGGGGCGGAGACGCCCTCACCACATCAAGCTGAACGAAATTGAACTCAAATCGTGCTTAAAATACAAAAAGCCCAAGCTCTTCGTGAACTAGGGCTTTGCATGGCGGAGAAGGGGGGATTCGTTGGCGGTCTTTTACGCACCCGCAATGATTAAACAATTTAGTTAAATTCCGAACTTAAAATTTCGACGACATCCACCAACACCCTCTGACATCCTTGGTTGTGTGCCCCCGCTGGCCGCACGTGGCCGCAAATTCCTGCGGCCATTGGCGGAGTGGGTTTGTCTTAGGCGGAATTGGAGGGGCAACTCCAAGGTGCAACTCTCATAACTGCAGAGTTCGTTTCGCCACCGCAGGAAGATGTTGACTGCTTGATGTCCGATCCTGAAAAATTCATTCACCTCTCGTGACAGGCTTTACAGATATTTTTGAACGCCTTCTTGATGGTTTAATGACGCCAACTTGTTGACTCAGAAGATTATAGTTAGGCAGTGTAACTAAAATTCAAAAATCGACCTCAAAATTAAGCCTTATTAAAAGATATTGAGGAACAAGCTATGTCACGATCATTGATCGAAAGCACATATCAGACTCATAGCGATGCCTTTTCAAAATGCAGTCAGTTTGCCGGTCTCGAGGGTGGAAAACTCACCCGTTTCGAGTGCGAAGAGTTCGTTGAGGCCATCTGCCAAGCTCATTTACATAGTCCGAAAATTGTTTCGTTTCTTTATGCCCTCGCTCCATCGCATGCCGATGAATCCTTGAAGCACAATGTGCTTGAAGAAATGGGCATAGAGGAAGAAGACGGCACATCGCATCCCGATCTTTTAAGACGCCTTGGTGACGCATGTCACTTTGATACCTTGCGTTGGGAAAAAGTCAGACGTGCCGCAGATGAACGCCTTCGTGATATGGTGATTCAGCCTCTCATGTTTGGAACCCTCAGGGACGTCGGACTCTCAGTTATGCTTGAAGTGGTAGGTTTTGAATGGATGCTCTCGCGCCTGTCGAGACGAATGGGGCGTGCACTTCAAAAGAGTCTTATGCTCAGTGAGGACGACTTGGCATGGTTTTTTCATCACTCCGACGTGGATATAGGCCACGCTGAGGAGGGTCTTCAGGCTACCTTAGAATACGCTAAATTTTACGACATCGATCAGGACACATTCGAAACTATCATCGATGTCACCTTTCGCGAAAATATTTTTATCAAACGGTATTTTGGAAACCAGGCTCTTGCCCACGACAAGGGATTCTTGAAATGAAGCCTGTGCGTATTAAACTACATGAGCTTCAGATCCCCTTTGTGGAAGCTTTTGCGCACAGTGCCAAATCACGCACCGCAAGCGATTCATTTGTGGTCGAAATTGAATTTGACAATGGCATGGTCGGTTACGGTGAGGGTGTCTCTCGTCCCTACGTCACCGGCGAAACGGTCGAGGCCTCCGTCGACCATATTTTACATAAAGTTTGGCCCGTGCTTCTCAATCGAGACATCGCGCAAGATGCACTCAATTTGTGCCAACATTTTCCCGATGCCATCGAGGGCAATGTCGCTTTTCACGGTGCGCAAGCCGCTGTCGAATTGGCATTGATAGACTCGTTTCTGCGTTCGAATGGCACTGGACTTCATCAGGTGCTCCCTGCATCGCCTGAAGTCAAGCAGATACGTTATAGCGGTGTCATCACGGCGAGTTCTGCTGAGGGAGTCAGGAAAACAGCGAAGAAATTGAAACTCTTTGGTATTACTGAATACAAATTGAAGATTGATAGGGAGCGAGTCCGCGAGCAAATAGCTTGTGCTCGGGAAGCGATTGGTCCTGACGCTTCGCTTCGAGTCGATGGAAACTCAGATTTTTCCCCCGATGAAGTGATTGACCTCGACAGCGAATTTCAAAGCCACCATATCGCTGCCATCGAGCAACCCACACCGCGGTTGCCTGCCAAGGTGTGGGCAGATCTGCAAAAGCGTCTTTCCATACCGATTGTTGCGGATGAATCCTTTGTCACGGAAGAAGATGCAATAAGCTTGATCGAAAACAAAGCGTGCCAAATTTTCAATCTTCGTATTGCAAAGTGCGGTGGCGTCGGGCGCTTGTTGAAGCTGGCGAGAAGAATCAAAAGCGCGGGACTGCGCTATCAACTGGGTTGCCAGGTTGGCGAAACGTGCATTCTTTCTGCTGCCGCGAGAACCCTCGCCGCGCACCTTGGAGACTGTCTCTATGTTGAGGGCTCCTATGGAAACTTGCTTTTATCTGAGGATATCTGTCGTGACCGTTATCAGTTTGGATTTGGCGGCTTGGCACCATTGAATGCCGCTGTCGGACTCGGGGTCGATATTGTTCGAGAGAAACTTGAACGCGCAACTGTCAGAACGGTTCAAGCATGAATAGGTTTTTTCAAGCCATTGTCATCCATAGGGGCGAAAAGCGAGCTCGCGCTTTGCTGCAGAAGGCAATGGCTCCTGAGTTGGCGCAAGAAGAAATCTTGGGGCAAATTCTGTCCGCGCATTCTCAAACAGAGTATGGACTGAAAAATCAATTTCATTCTTGCCGGAAGGCAGCTGACTTTAAGGAACGTATCCAACGTCAAGATTATGAGTCTCTTCGCTCGTATGTTGAAAGAATGGCCAATGGTGAGTCTAATATCTTGGCTCCAGGGTGCCCTTTTATGTTCAATCTCACGAGCGGAACCACCTCAAAGCCGAAGATGATTCCAGTGACAGCGAAGTTCGATAAAGTTGGTGCTTCGCTGATGCAGGGCTGGCTTGCTCGTTCAATATTGGACCACAAGGGAATGTTTTCGGGCCAAAGCTTGGGCATCACGAGCCCGGAGACTGAAGGTTACACTCCGTCTGGCATTCCGTTCGGAAGTACCTCGGGGCGCATTTACAAGAGAATTCCATTTTTCCTGCGAAGCACATATGCTGTGCCGTATTGGGTATCAGAAATACAAGATTACGAAGAACGCTATTACGCGATTGCACGCCTTTCTGTTGAATTGAACGTGACTTTTGTGACCTCTCCAAATCCAAGCACTTTGTTAAGATTATCGAATGTGATTTCGAGCCGGACGCCAGACATTATCAGAGACATTCATGATGGGTCCCTCTCTATTTCCGACAAGCTTCTGCAAGAAAACTTTCGTCGTTCAAGAAACCCGAAAAGAGCAAGGGAATTGGAACATTTATTGAATGTCAGCGGCGCGCTGAAACCAAGAGACGCTTGGCCAAAATTGGCGCTCGTAGGGTGTTGGCTCGGAGGAACAGTTGGGTCTTTGTCGACAAAGGTGCGTGCTGACTATGGCGAACACGTCCCCTTGAGAGACCTCGGTTATCTTGCAAGCGAGGGACGCTTCACCTTGCCGATTGAGGACAACACGGCCTTTGGTTTTCCTGATATTGAGAACAATTTTTTTGAGTTTGTGCCCGTCGATGAAATTGAAAATACCGGCGGCAAGACACTATTTATTCATGAACTGGAAGAAGGCAAGAGCTACTATATATTCGTGACCAATTGGTCTGGCCTCTACCGTTATGACATGAACGATATTGTTGAGGCAGGGCCAAAGATTGGACGTACACCTTCTTTGCGGTTTTTGCGAAAAGGCCGAGATATGGGAAATATCACCGGCGAAAAGCTCCATGCCAACCAATGCATTGAAGCAATGCAGAGTTTGGGTCTCGACGCCGTATTTTTCAGATTTTGGCCGGACCAAGAGAACAGCTGTTACCATGTTTTCATCGAGGATGAAGATGGCCGATTTGATCCTCGGGCAATGGATGCGGCGCTCACGAAAATGAATATTGAGTATGAAGCCAAACGAAAATCCGGACGCTTGGGAGAACTCAGGATTCACCGAATGAGAAAGGACTGGCCTGAGGCCGAGAAACGGGCAGCACTTTTGAGCGGGCAGCGTGAGGTCCAATACAAGTGGAAGATCATCGGAGAGGCACTCTCACCCCAATTTGAAATAGGTTTGAATCAGGTGTTAAAGAAATGAAAGATGAAAAACCATCTTCGACCGCACTTGCAGTTTGCGCTGGGGTCTGTGCTTTTGGATTGACTCATCGCAGGCTTGAGATCGTTGACGAAGAAAGGCTTGTTTTGTCGAGTGAGGCACTTCGCCATGCTTCTCCGGCTCTATTCTTTTTTGTGACGCTGTGGGATCGGCTTTAGATTCTGAGTGCCGTCCGGCGCTTTTTTGAAAGGTTGACCGTGCGGGGGGGGCTCGATTTATTTCGGATGTGGAATGAGAAGGAGCCCCCTCTGTGAGCCGGGCCAACCGTAGTCCACATCTGCTCCCGTCCAATCGTTGCTATTGCTGCCATCAAGGAATTGCCGGGAGCGGTCTGGTGCAATTGGAGGTGCAATTCCACTGGCGAGCAGCAGGGGTCTAAAGCAATCATTGTCACGAAAGTTGCTCAACGTAATATTGACAAAATGAAGTGTTCTCCACATTCTGTAACCAGCGCTGCGAAATTTCATGCAAATCCGCAGTAGAGGTGGTGATTTGTATAAAAGACTGATTATGCTAGAAAAAAGTCCAAGGAGGTCGTTTTTCGTCTGGGGAACGAGACAGACGGGCAAAACGACGCTTCTGAGGATGAATTTTCCGGATGCCGTATTTGTTGATCTTCTCAAGTCCGACGAATTTGCACGCTACTCACGGGCGCCACACCTCCTGCGGGAGGAAGTTTCGATGTTGCCAAAAGGCACGATGGTTGTGATTGATGAGGTACAGAAGGTTCCGCAGCTTCTCGACGAAGTTCATTGGCTCATCGAAAACCGCAGAGTGGTTTTTGCATTGTGCGGCTCGAGCGCTCGCAAGCTCAAGCGAGGACACGCGAATCTTCTTGGCGGTCGCGCCCTCAGGCACGAACTCTTTGGTTTCGTGTCGGCGGAACTTAGAGAACAATTCGATCTCGTCCGCATCCTGAACAGGGGCTACATTCCCAATCATTATCTGTGCAATGAAAGTGAATTTCCTCGGCTCATCCGAGCCTATGTTTCAGACTATTTGAAAGAGGAAATTGCAGCCGAGGCGTTGGTCAGGAATCTGGGATATTTTTCCGATTTCCTGGAAAAGGCAGCACTCTCCGACGGACAAATAGTGAGTTTTTCCTCATTTGCCAGGGACGTGGGCGTATCGGCGAATACAATCAGGGAATACTACTCGATCCTCGTTGATACTCATCTCGGCTGGTATCTGGAACCCTACACCCGTAATCCAAAACGAAGGGTTGTTGCTTCGCCTAAATTCTATTTCTGTGATGTGGGCGTGGTGAATCAGTTGGCTCAACGAGGTGCATTGAGCGTTGGTGGCGAACTGTTCGGCCGGGCATTTGAAAACTGGGTTGCGCACGAGATTCGGTCATACAACGAGTATGCTGGCCGATTCGAGGAATTGTTTTACTGGCGTTTGTCGACAGGTACGGAAGTTGATTTCGTGATTGGGCGTAAGGCACA
>JBEGJP010000311.1:0-6092 GCA_041184525.1 Pseudomonadota bacterium
ATCCGAAGGACAGGCGCGATTGCTGTCACCAACAGCTATCCGCAGGCTTGGATCAATTTCGTGGCAAATACCATGAGTGACAAAAATTCTGATGGATATTATGACGTCATCCGCGCAGGCAGCGTCGTCAAGGTGACCCGATTCACTCCAAAACAGTAAACGGGGGAGTATCACGCATGACGTGGCACAGACTGGGTATTGTGATTCTTCAGATCAGCACTTCCACAGCCGTTCTGCTCATCCAGAGTTGTACGGCGGCGCAGATGCAGAGTCCTGTCCCGCAAAAATCCTCTGAAGTTGTTTCGTCCGACTGGCCGGAAGGAGCTGTCGCCGAATTGGTGGACAATTGCAGGACGAGTGCACTTGCCAGCGAGTCAAAAGCCGACCCTGTTGCTGTCACGAAAGCCTGTCGGTGTTTTGCGGACGAGGTCTCCACGTCCTATGATCTCGAACATTTCGAGGTTTTTGAGGAGGAGATTGTAGCGTCTTATGCGCGGCAAGATGGTTTTCGTTCGTGTCCGTAATGTGACGTGATGTTTTTTCTTTCACTCAAACAGTTTTTCCAAGTCCTGCTCGGCAACATAGAAAGCATCGAAGGCTTGGCATGCGATGTCCTTGACCAAAGCCGAGGGCTGTCCGATCACCACTTCAAGCATCTTTTGTCCGCCCAGCGTGGCAGGCGCGTTGGAAACGCTTTGCAGATGCCATTCTGCGGGAACGGTTCCGCACACCGCATTCCCCGGCATGCCGCGTTTGAGTCCCTTGATGACCGGCGTTCTTCCCGTTTTCACCTTCCAAAGCTTTTCGCGCGGAGGCATGCTCATGACAAAGTTCTTGACCGTGTCCAACGCCTCGGTGGCGGCTTTGAGATCAGAGTAGGGTTTGTCGATCGGAGGCATGGCACTTTTGCCGGGCGGATCCATCTTCGTAAAAAGAACACTCGCTTTCAGATCACCCGGCACTGCCCAATTGCCCATGGCCAAGATGTAGCGCATATGATGAAGTCCGTCGGCAGTGCTGTCACGCGTATTGGTGTAGTTGTCATGGCAGCCTTCGCATTGGGGCGATCGAATGACCTTCGTCACAAGTGCGTCATAAGCTTTTCGGAAATCGGGCCGCTCAGATGAGAGCTGTGTATAGGCAAGAGCTAAATTGGGACGCGGTGCAGGTGGCAGAGCCAGCATTTCCCGATCCGGCACAGACAAGCGCACAATGGCGTGGGCTTTGTCGTCGGCCATCCAGATGCTTCCATCACTGCCTTGCGTAATTGCTACAGGTGCTCCGCGCGGGCGATAACCGGGAGCGTCGTACCAACCGTGGATGACTTCCTCTCCGTTCGCTGCAGGTTCTTGCTCAGGGTAAGCACGCTCAAATGATGTTGTTCCGCCCGACATGTCATCTTCTTTGAAGGATCCTCTTCCCCCGCGCTTCGGAATCTCGGTGGACGGGTCAACAGCAAAGGCAAGAAGACGGTGGCCTGCGTTCCGGTATCCGTGGAGTGGAACGAGAATTTTATTTTTCAACGTCGGAAACATGTTCCCCGTGTAGCGGATGATGCCCAGAGGTGCGCTGTGAGGGGGAAGAAAAAGGTAGGGAGGCCGATAATTCTTATTGAGTTGCGGGTCGCATGAAAAAGAAAAGCCTCGCCACTCATCGCTGGTTTCGTTGAAGTTGTAGCAATAGGGCCAACCGTAGTGGGGCGGAGTTGCGGAAGGAGAATGAAGATCGGCGGCAGGAATGACGTTGAGTTCCTCAAACGGACGGGACGACTCGGGGAAGTCGCGCCCGTTTTCAACTTGAATGAGGTCGCCCCTCGCGGTGAACAGCATTCCCATCGAATTGCGCAGACCCTGAGCGACAATCTGGTATTTTGGATCCCATCCTGCCTGAAGTGAACCTTTGTAGGTGTACTTGCGAATCACCGCACCTTGTTCGCGGACATCAGGACTTCCGGCAGTGCCGAAAGAAATATCGGCTTCGTGGCACATCTTTCCCTGAAAGTCGCTGCAATGGTCGGTGTAGGCCCCGACGTTCACATAGAGGTTGAAATTTGAATCGAAGGCGAAGTGTTTGAGCGGGTGCATGCTGTTTTTTTGCTCGCCGTTGAACATCCCCGGCAGGCCCGAAATCACATCGCTGATGGCAGACGCTTGAATGACCTGATGCCCTTGAATGGCAGACGCTGGGAAAGAACGGATGCGATGATCTTCCGCAAAGAAAATGTAATTCTCCGGCCCCAAAGCCATTTGATGAGGCACTGACAGGCCTCGGATGACGGGGGTCATCACAACGTCTTTTGCCGTCTTGCCAGTTTGAAGCAACCATATTTTTCCGTCTTTCGGATCCCATCCGGCAAAGTCGCTGACAAGGAATTCTCCCTTCCGTTGGGGCAATTCGAGAATCACGCGGGGCTCGAAAGATTCGTCTTCGAGATGTGTGACAAAACCGACACAGGTCCCCGCCATCGATTCAATGCGGAGAGCAGGATAGCCGCCGCACGATGTGTCAGACGGATTCAGACTGTAACCGTTCCTTTTGACCTTTGCAGGAGAGTCTTTGTAAGGGACTTCGCGTACGCTGCTCATGCCTTGTTTTTTGCTTTTGCAGCCCGTTTGGCTTTGAGAAACAATTGCGGCCCATGACAAAGCCGCGATTGCAGCTGCGCGTGTCGCTGTGGATTTTTTCCGTGACGTGACCATGATGAACGTTCCCTCTTCCGGCACTTCGGCTCACAACCTGATCACATCAGAACAGCCGCCGATGTGCAAACGTCAAGAACACCAGACAGCGGGCATTTTAAGGCTGAGCGAGAAGTTCCTCTTGATAAGAAGCGAGCACATCGTCACGCGGACCAAACATCCGAACGCTGCCGTCTGCCAGCCAGAGAATGAAGTCGCAGGCGTGCAGTGTGCTGAGCCTGTGTGCGACGATGACCCGTGTCTTTCCTGCCAGCAGAACGCCTATGGCATGCTCGAGCTTTTCTTCCGACGCCGGATCGACAGCGCTCGTGGCCTCATCCATGACAATCACGGGAGTGTCTTGCAGCACGGCACGCGCCAGACAGATGAGTTGGCGCTGGCCGGCGGAGAAATTGGCACCACGCTCGTGGATGGTCTGATTCAGCCCACCTTCGCGCGCGAGAAGTTGCGAGAGCCCCACACTTTCGAGCAATGCGACGAGCTGTGGATCCTGATCGGCACGCAAGCTCAGGTTGTCGCGCAGGGTGCCTCGGAAAAGCGTGGGCTCTTGAGGAATATACGCCATCAAGGCGCGGAGCTCTTCGATGTGGCCGTTCATTTGGTCGGGGCTCAGGCCACAAATGGAAAGAGTTCCGGATTCGAGCGGATAAAGCGAGAACAAAGCCTGCACCAGTGAACTTTTCCCGCTGCCGGTGCGTCCGACAATTCCCAAACTTCGTCCTGACGGAACTTCGAAATTCACTCCATCGAGCACACGCGGTTTGTCGGGGTGGTAACGCATGCAAAGCTCCCGCGCGACAATACCTTGTTGCGGATCGCCCCTCGGCACAGAGGCATTCTCACTGCGCAGAGCGTGTGTGGTGGCAATGAGGCGCGGCACAGGCAATGCGGAAAATTCCTCAGTGGGACGGCGGAGGTAGTCGTCGAGCCGCTCGGCGCCGGTGAGTGCTTCCTCAAGCTGAAGAACGTATTCAAAATACTGTTGCAGTGTGGTGGAGAGGAGCCAGATTTGACTGAGCACGACGACGATCTGTCCGAGGCTGATCCAGCCCTGATTTTTCAACCACAGGCCTAAGACGCCGAAGGCCAGCAGAGCCGTTGCCGTGGCGAAGGCCATTTGCATGGAGAACTTTGCGGTCTTGCGTTGCTGCGTGGTGCGCTCGCGCTGCAAGTTCCAATTCAGGTCGTTGAAGCGGTGGGTGAAAAGTGCTTGGCGCCCATACACTTTCACGGTACGTGAGCCTTGCGCAGTTTCGGCAAAATGGGCAATGGCAGGCCCGCGTGCAGCTGAAACCCGCCGGCGCGCGGTGCGGATGGCCATGCGGTTCCGCACATACACGGAAGTGTAGATCGCACCTACAACCAGAGCAGCCGGAAGGCCGAGCGTTCCGGAAAAGGCCATGAAGAGAAGACTCAGCATTGCATCGAAAGTCAGGCTGATGAACTCTCCCATCGGTCCGCCGGTCATCCGCAGAACGCTTTCGAAGTCGCTCGAGAAGCGTGTGAGGGCACGTCCCACCGGAGTCCGATCGAAAAAGCTCATCGGGAAACGGGAGACACGCACCACAACTTCGTCATGCAGAACGCCTGCAGCCCGTGTACCGAGCCGTGCCACAAAAATCCGGAAAGTGAGATTGAGCACAAGTGCAGCGACTGCCATGACAATCAAAAGCAGAGAGAAATCCCGCGCACTCCAATGCGAGAAAAAACGACTCGCCGTGTGGCATTCTGATCCTGTACAGCGGGCATCGACCCACCATCCGACGACATTGGCGGAGCCCACAAGACAGCTCCGAGCCAGCAGCCCCACAAACAGCGTGATGAGGGTGGCCTTCCGCCACGGCGCATAAGCTTCCCAAAGGCTGCGCCAAACGTGCGTTTTGAATTGCCCTTCGAATTGAACTTCTTTTTCAAGGAATTGTTTTTTTAGGGCAGGGCTATCCGACGCGTTCAAGGCCGCACCTCCCTCTTCAGCTGACCCTTCTCGAGGGTCCAAACCTCGTCACAATGAGGCAGCACAGAAAGGCGGTGGGTGACGAGCAGACGTGTCTTGCCCGACCAGAGCCCCGTGAGAAGATCGCCAATGAGATTTTTTTCAGTTCCGACATCCACCGCGCTCAAGCAATCGTCGAGCAATAAAATATCGCGCCCGAGACCGAGAGAACGTGCCAAGCTGAGGCGTTGTCTTTGTCCTCCGCTCAGATTCACACCACGTTCGCCGATTTCGGTGTCGAGGCCTTCGCTCATGAGTGCCAAGTCAGGCGAAAAAGCACTGACTGCAAGTTGTTTCAGTGTTTGAGTGTCCTGCTGTCGCGGTGCGGAATAGGTGAATGCAACGTTGTCGCGGACGCTGGCACTCATAACAAAACCGTCCTGCGGGACAAAACCGAAAAAGGCACGCAGCTCACTTAAGGGCATGTGCAGCGCATCTTGGCCATAAATTTCGTAGACATCGAACTGGCAGGGGATTTCTCGGAGAAGTGCATGCAGTAAGATGGTCTTTCCTGACCCGACGGGACCGACGATCCCCACAAAACGTCCGGGCCAGACGTCGAAGTTGAGATTGTCGAGCAACACGTGGCCATCCTGAACAACGCGCAGGCCGCGGACTTTCAAAGCAGGGTGATCTTTGGGCACGGGCCTGATTTTCGAACGCGGATTCAGTTCAGTTTCACCTTGTCGGTGTGTGTGTTCTCTTGGTTCCCGTTCCAAAGATAAGTAATTTTCCAACCGTCGCGCTGAAGCCAAGGCATCGAGTGTGTTGACGATCGTCCAAGGCACACTCCGCAGCGGTCTCACCATAAAAATTCCGCAGAGCCACAACGCTGCGACCAAACTTCCGGACGAAATATCAGGTTGTGCAGCGGTATAGGAGAGAGCGACCGCATTGAGAATGTAGGGCATGACTTGCATCAGGCCGTTCATTCCGGAGCCATTGCTCACTTGCTTCAGGCGAGCGGTTGTTTCTGTCTGCCGTGCAGAGATTATTTTTTGCTCGAAATGGGCAATCCACCCGAGCATGCGCACAGCCCGCATGTTTTGCAGCCATTCGTTGATGATGGCGACCCGTGCTGCGGTTGCCATTTTCGAGTTGCGAAAGAGACGGGCTTGGCGGCGTGCGAGAAAAAAACAAATGACCAAGCTCACACCTGATGCGGTGAGCAGAGGGGCTGCGGGCAGATCGTGCATGGCCTGCAGGGCAAAGGGGAAGGCGAGCAGGGGAACACCGGCAATGGCAATGAGCGGGATGACTTCCTCGAAGAGAGAACACACCGCAGTCACATCTTGCGCATAGAGGCTCACAGTTTCACCGACCGTCATCCGAAAACGGCTTTCTCCTCGCAAGGCGAGGGTTTGCTCATAGACTTTCTCCGAAAGCGAACGGTGCACAAT
>JBEGJP010000312.1:0-3583 GCA_041184525.1 Pseudomonadota bacterium
AGGATTTTGAAATGGTCGGCGGGTCGGTTCTATTGGATTGCTCCGTGCAATCTGGACAGGCCCTTCTTGAGCAGCTTTTTATTGCCCCGCCACCTGCGCCAGCACTTGGTTCAAGTGATTCATGACACCATCCCTCTCGATCAACCACGCTCCATGAGTTTTCTCTTCCGGCAGCAGTTCTCGATTCTTGTCAAACGGACTTTGTCCCGTCTGTCTTTTGTCTTCACTGTGTCACAAGATTCGGCTGATCGATTGGTACGCTTGTCGCCCAAGCGGACCAAGCCCGTGCATGTTCTGCCGAGTGGCATTGAACCAATTTTTGGAACCATGCCGCGTTGTCGCAACTCAGTCGATTTGCATGCTGCGCGAAAAGTTTTTCTCGACCGACTGTTTGGGCAGGCCGTGGCAAATCCGGAAGCTGAGGGGAGCAACCCTTCGCCGGAGGAACTGGATGCATTTGTGCGGCGCCGATGGATCATCGGCATTGGTCGTGCTCAGAAATACAAAGGTTGGCCTCTCGCTGAGGAAGCCATTGCACAACTCAATTCAGATCTCTCAGAAGGGATTGTTTTTATCCGAGTCGGGGGTGATGAAGAGGGACAAGCGACTTCGAATCGTCATTCGACGCGTCCGACGCGCCCAGACGGCATTGCCCATTCCAGTCACTCGCTCAGTGTCGCACTGTCGATTGACCGATCGTCATTGAAAATCGAAGCATTGCCTGATGAACTTCTTGCTCAACTTTATCGGTGTGCCGATGTTTTGGTTCACCCCAGCCAAGCAGAAGGGTTTGGTTTTCCGCCCGTGGAGGCTGCACTTTCCGGCTTGCCCGTGATCTACAGAACAGGCACCGCCGTTGACGGACACTTCAAAGGTCACTCCTTTCATCCCCAGTTTTGGCAAGGGATTGCCTCTGATGACGCCGTGGACTGGCGCAATGCCATATTCTCGGTGCTGAGGAACAAGACAGGCTTGGAGGGTTTCTTTGATGAAATGCACAATGCTGTTCATCCTCGGGCGTTCATTTGCCAACGGGGCGGCGGTCAGGACTTTCGTTGGGCACGCGCTGCGGATTCGTTGTTGAATGTCATTTTTTCCAAACCTCAAGAAGCGTCTGTCTCGGGGGATGAAAAGTCATTATGAGAGTTGTCTTCTGGGGGCGTATGCTGCCCAAGGTCGTTGAGTCCGTTGTCAATGAGCTGAGCAATGGAACTCGGAAACTCCAAATTTGTATTCAGGTCGACCCTGCCATCAAGGCAAGTGAATTCAACTCGCCCTACTTGGATGAAGTCATTCGCGAGAACGCATTCAGTTTTGATGCCCTCGAACGGAAATTGGTGGAACGGCGTGAGCCTGCACTTCTGGTTTTAGATTTTTGGGGCTTTTTGTTCGCAGAAAATGTCCTCAAATTGGTTCAAGATTTGCGTCCTGCATTCAATTTGGCAAGACGGACATTGATTCTCATGCCGAAGCCTTGGCTGGGGCAGTGGGAAGATGCGCGCGCAATCCGTTCATTGTCGAAATCCGCGCGCTCCGATTTGAACTCTTTTTTCCATAGACTTGTCGGTGCATTTGAGATCCTTTGGAATACCGATGGCCCTGAGATTTACTGCGTGCAATCGGCTCCCACCTTTGAATTGTTGGAATTGGTGACCGGACAAAATGGTCTCATGCCGAGGAAATTTCTCGGGATGGATTTTTTGCCGCGAGATTGCAAAAACTACGCAGCACGATTGACGAGTGTCGCAAAACTCACTCATGAGGTGCTCAGTTTTTTAAATCTCCCTGTTCCTTCTCCCGGCGAAAGGTTGGAGCGTGATTCGGCCGCACCATGGGTGTGTTCGGTAGATTCAGACGTGAGTTATGGGCCGGTTCAGTCCGGAGGAGAGGGTCGCACTGGTTTGACTCGGTTGTCACCCGAATTGATTGCCGCGGGAGTTCAAAGCAGAACTCCTCAGCTGAGTCAGAGTTTGCTGACGTTGCCCTGTTCTTGGGAACGATATGTTCATCATGAAGGCGGGAGGAGGCCGATTTGGGCACTCTCGCAGGCGGTTCTTGCACGGACAGGTGGATTGAGTTTTCCGTCGCCTGCTGCGGCCTCTTGGCTCTATCTTTTGGGTATTCTCGAGCACGCTGCTCTTCAAGAGAATTCTAAATTTGCATTGACATCGTCGGTTCCTACATTTTTTCCCTCGGTTTATCAGCCGACCTCCGTCGGAACTGTGCAGGAATCCGTCTTGGTTTGAAAATCTGAAGCTTCATTTCAGATGAAAAAATGAGGGTCGACTGTGGAGTCGACTCTCATCTGTTTGCACAGCGCAATCACGCGGCGTGAGACACCTCTGAGTGCAGAGGTTCACTGCACCCGGTTGTGTGTCTCATCCTTCTTTCTCAAAAATGCCGGCGTTTCGAAATCGCTCTCATCGGGTGAAATTTCTGCAAGTTCGCGGGCCAAACGCAAGGCCTTTTCATTTTCAGTTTCGTCAATCAGATGTGCAAGGTTCAGACCCGCAATGCTTTCTTCCTGCAATTGAGCTTCTGAAGTGTTTTCGCCGCCTGCAGAGTTGTGCTTGTCCGAATTCGTCTGCCGACTCATTTCCAGTGTCCACTGGGTGAGTTCTTCAAACTCACTCTTCAACGCGGCGTTGTTATGACGAAAACCGGTTGTATCTGCAGATTCGTTCTGAAAACCTGTGTTGAGTCCCAGTCCGGGAGAGTTGGTGACGCCTCTTCCCGCATTGAATGACGTTCCATGGGCTGTCGCTCCCGTGTTGTTCGAGTTGACAGAACTCGCTGCAGCGGCAAAACGGGCGGGCTGCGATGTCGGAGCTTCATGAGTGAGATTGTCAGAGCGACGCCCCGTGTTCACGGGCTGTCCGACTTCGTAAGGGGCGCGCAGCGAGAGTCCTGCAGCGACAGGCGCTGTGTTGGGATTCTGATTTTGAACGTTGTAAGACGATCCGCGATTCATTCCCATATCCGGACGACTGTTGTGCACTGTGTTTTGCATTTGAACATTCCGGCCATCTGTCTGACCGTGTCCATAACCGGAGTTTCCGACTGGGCCGCGAGAGCCGTAGGGCGTGTTGCCATGATTGGGCATGGCCGCGCCCATGGTGGGCATGGCTTGCACAGGCTGATGCCCGTAACCCACGGATGCTGAGGGATACAGTTTGCTATGCGATTCAGGAAGCGAAACGCGTGCGTGATCGAAGCCTGTTGCAATCACCGTGACCCTGAGATTTTCGCCCATGGTTTCATCGACAACCGAGCCGAAGATAATGTTGGCATCTTCATGCACAGCCTCTTGAATGAGAGTTGAAGCTTCACTGATCTCGTGGAGGGTCATCTCACTCGATCCTGTGATGTTGATCAAAATTCCAGTCGCGCCCTCAATGTCGACATCTTCGAGGAGCGGAGAATTGATGGCTGCTCTTGCTGCTTCAATAGCGCGGTTCTGACCCGTTGCAGTGCCAATCCCCATGAGAGCCATTCCCATCTCGGACATGATGGTTCTCACGTCTGCAAAGTCGACGTTCACGCGTCCGGGGATATTGATGATGTCCGAAATGCCTTTCACGGC
>JBEGJP010000313.1:0-4302 GCA_041184525.1 Pseudomonadota bacterium
ACTCAGGAGACAAGAGAACCGAGGGGTGCGGGTCGAACGTCAAAGCAACTGTGGGACAACCGTTGGAGGATGCAATGAGCTTCTTCAGCACCTGCCGGTGACCCAAATGCACTCCATCAAAATTTCCGATGGTCATCGCGATCGGCTGACCCGACGCCGCAAGCTCCTTGCGACCAAAAAAAAGAGCTCCGCCCTCAACCATGTCCGGCGACCTGTACAAGCGAAAAGTCTGCCACGAGGTCGTACAAACGCCTTACGCGCATCAGAAGAGCCAAACGGTTTTGTTTGATTTTAAAGTCGTCTGCATTGACCAACACTCGATCGAAAAAATTCGCCATGGGATGGCGCAAATCAGCCAGCAAACTCAGGTAACTTTCACAATCGTTGCTCTGTAAAAGATCATGTCCATCCGCTTCGGCACGTTCCAGAGCTTGATACAGCTGCCTCTCTTCATCTTCCATAAAATGTTCGATTTCCACGGCAGGAACTTCGCCATCACGCACAATATCTTCGGTCAGTGTGCGACACCGTTTGAATGGCACCATCGCCAAAGCCAATGGCGCAGGCTCTTCGCCTTGTCGAATCAATGCGCGACTTGTTGCCTTTACCCAATCCAGAGAAGAAGCCACCGACTGGGTCGACAACCTCGCACTGACAGCCTCCACTGCACCTGCATCAAATTGGGTCTTCCAAAGAGCTTTGAGTCTTGCGAGTACAAAAGTAAAAACTCTCTCTTCTGTGTCCTGCTGAAGGCTCATTCCGCTGCGAGCACAATTACGGACGGTGGCCCTCAAAAGATCTCTCAAACTGACGTCCAGCACACCCGTATCACCATCAGCTCCGAGCAGACGCACAATCGCAAGAGCAGTGCGCCTCAGAGCAAACGGATCTTTGTTGCCTTTCACATCGGTCCCATGACCGACAAGCACCACAAGCGAATCCAATTTGTCGACCAAACTCAACAGTCGTCCCAGCCTGCCCGCTGGCAATGGAGCATTGGCTCCCGATGGAGAGTAGTGTTCACCAATAGCCTGAGCGATGTCTTCACACTCGGCACCAAACAATTTCTGTTCTCGGACCAAAACTCCGCCCATGAGTCCCTGCATCTCATCCGGAAACTCCTGAACACACCCTGACTTCAAGTCCGCCTTGCAGTAGAGCGCCGCAGTTTCTGCTGCCTTCATAAAATGAGAATCGGTATTCCTCATGAGCTCAGCAAATTCACGTGCCAGACTCGAAAGCCTGACTGACTTGTCCCTGAGGGTTCCCATTCCTGTTTGAAAAAGCTGATTGTTCAGCCTCTCAAAAAGATCGTGCAAGGGGGTTTTCAGGTCGCCGTCGTAATAAAATGCACCGTCATCCAACCGGCCCGCAACAACCGTGGCCGTGGCTTCCACCATCCCTTCAGGCTTTGAACACGGGTAACCGGCAACGCCGATATAATAGGGCAACGCCTGTCCTGTGGAGGTATTCACAACTGATAAATAGTTCATGTGTTCACGAAGCACGCTTGTAATCAAACGTTCAGGAAGACGCATGTAGCGTTCGGGGATTTTCCCGATAAAAATTTGGGGACATTCCGAGAGACCGGCCACTTTTTCGACAAGGCCGTCGAGTCCATCGGCGAGCTTCCCACCCACCGTAGCCGCAAGCGACGCAGCTCTGTCACGAATCGAATCAATCCGCTTCTCCCGCGCCGGCTCAACATCCAATCCTCGCAGAGTCTCAAGATAGCGGTCAGCATGCGCCACATGAACAGGATAAGGATGCAGAATTCTCTGCCCGTAGGTCACGTTCGACGATTCCAATCCAAAGGCAGAAACAGGAAGAACAGCAGCATCCGCAAGTGCGCAAATCCAACGAACAGGCCTGACGAACGGTGTGGCACCTTCCTCGACAATCCATTTCATCTTCAGGCCTGATTCGATATTCATGCACCAAGAAACAAATTCTTGTCCCAAGGCCCTCGGCAATTCGCCGCCCAGCTCTTGTTTCTCAGCATAGAGAAACACACCATCGGATTTCTCCCGCCACTGCAACTCAGAAATATCGACTCCGGTTTTTTTCGCAAAACCGAGCGCAGCTGGTGTGAAACTTCCATCTGCTGCACGGGCGATCCTTTGTGCAGGACCCCAACATTCCCTCCTCACATTGGGCTCCTGAACAGGAAGAAGAGGGCAGACAATCCCCAGACGGCGCGCAGAGATGAGAAATTGTGGTTTCAATATTTCAATCTCGCGCACAAAATTGGGAGTGGACGAGAATCTGTCTATGCAGGCAGATCGCCACTTATCAAACGAAGCCTGCAGCTGCTCTGCGGCCGCTGATTGAAACGAGGGGGGCATTTCTTCGACGCCCAGCTCCACACACAACGTGACGTTTGCCGATGGAAAGGCCGTTTGCAGGGCGTCACTCGCAGTGACCTTGGATTGATTCTTTGCTGGTTCTTCTCCGTGGGTCCGAACAAGGCTCTGTCCCTGTGGATGTGAGATAAAGGGCTGTCGCGGATCGGCAGACAATCGCGCCATCATTGGGTATCCCAATTTTTCCCTTTCAGCGCGGTACGTCGTTGCACAAAGGCGGGCGCAATCCCTCACGCGTCCAATAAACCGCTGCCTCTCGCTCACCGAAATTGCACCCCGTGCATCCAACAAATTGAATGCATGCGATGCCTGAAGAACATAATCATAGGCAGGCAACACGAGGTTCACGGCGCAAAGTTCGCGAACCTTCACTTCGCATTGAGCAAAATGAGAAAATAAAAGATCGACGTCCGCATTTTTGAAATTGAAATGAGAAAACTCAAATTCATTCTGTTTAAAAATATCACCGTATGAAAAGTGATCATTGTAAGGAATGTCCAATGCGCTCTTCAGACCCGTGGCATACATGTAAAGACGCTCGAGTCCGTAGGTGATTTCACCCGACACGACATCCAAGTCGAGCCCGCCCAACTGTTGGAAATAGGTGAACTGCGTCACCTCCTGACCATTGGCCCGCACTTCCCAGCCCAAGCCCCAAGCTCCCAGCGTCGGCCCTTTCCAATCATCTTCAAGCAACGAAATATCGTTCTCTTGCAGGCGGATTCCAATATGTTCGAGCGAACGCAAGAACACATCAACGATGTCAGAGGGGGCTGGCTTCAGAAACACCTGCAACTGGTAGTAGTGCTGAAATCGATAGGGGCTCTCACCATAGCGACCGTCAACGGGTCGCCGGCAAGGCTGAACATAGACACTGCGCCATGGCTCAGGCCCCAAACCTTTCAGAAAAGTGTGAGGATGGAAGGTACCGGCTCCCATTGCCGCGTCGTAGGGCTGTGTCCAAAGACAACCAAACTTTCCCCAGTAGTCAATCAAACTGAAAACAAAACTTTGAAAATTTTGCATACATCACCCACGGTTGGGAAAGCATTCCCGGCAAATTCAATGTTTCAGTTTATTCCACTCAGAACGCCGATGCCCCGGCACCGAGTCAAGGCTCCGACATCAACCGCACCGACGTTCACCTCGAAACCAACACCTACCGATAAACCTCGCGAGAGGTCGAGAGATGAAGCGGAAAATGATGTTCCTTCTCACTTTCATCACCACAGCTCTGTTACCGCAGTGGAGCTTTCCGCACGGTTTCAATGCCAATTATGTCGATATCGTAAAAACAAACAGCAGGAAATACCGCGTCATCATTAAGTACACTCACGTAGAAATCGGCGAATATAGGGAAGCGTTTATCGACTTTGATGACAAAACAGCTGCAATCAAGGCTTTTCAAGATCTGGCTCGTGGCGCTGACTTTTTTCTCGGCGACGTGAAGAATTCGATCCACTTTCACACCCCTCCTGAGCAACAAAAGCCTTTCTAAAACTGATTGGAACGATTCATTTCTCAGAGGACACCAGCCCTCGAATCAACTCTCCCTTCGTCGTTTCAGAGTCCGAACCTCCAAGTCACAAATCCAGCTTCCGCATGCACAGATCTATCCTCTGCTTGCACAGATCTATCCACTGCTTGCACAGATCTATCCTCTGGTTGCACAAATCTATCTTCTGAATGGGCCATCGTGATTTAAAAAATGTGCCGATTTTATCCGCACCGTGCCTGAAAACACTCTTCCAACGCGCTTTCCGCAGCAGCAATCCTCGACCTCCACAATTAGAAAAAGCTGAAATCAAGAAATCGTCACATGACATGAACAAACACCTCAGATCATGAACAAACGCTTCAAATACTCTGTATCGTGAATCCGAGGAGCATCGCCATAAAAAAAACCCCGAGAGAAATTCCCTCGGGGTTTTCAAAAACA
>JBEGJP010000314.1:0-4778 GCA_041184525.1 Pseudomonadota bacterium
GAGTTGCCTGTGGGAGTCTTCACCGCCCTTTTTTCAACTCCTTTTTTGCTAGTTTTGTTGTTGCGCCAGAAGGCCCATACATGAATCAGACGACCGACAGTGTGAAGAGCATCCTTCAGCCGCAAATTTCGTTGCAAGGTTTTTCTGTCTGGAGCGGCGATCGTTGGTTGGTCAAAGACGTCTCTGCGGACTTGCCTTCGGGTGCGTGGTGTGTGCTGCTTGGGCCCAACGGTTCCGGAAAGACAACCCTGTTGAAGGCGTTGGCCGGTGTTTTGCCGCGCCCTTGGCACATTGAAGGTGATTTTCAACGGGCAGCGAAGTCTCCTCAGAATCGCCCTGCTGCGCTTGCATGGGTGGGGCAGTCCTTGCATGCGAGTGAAGATATGGCGGTGTCGGAATTTGTAGCAACTTCCGGGCACCTGTTCGCGAGCGGGCGCGCGACTTCGCCGGCAAGACTCAACGAATGTGCAGAGGCATTCGGATTGAAAGAGCTTCTCGATTTGAGGCTGTCGACGCTGAGCGGCGGTCAATGGCAGAGGGTGCGTCTGGCTCAGGGGCTTTCTAGGGATGCGGATCTCATCCTTCTCGATGAACCAGACTCCTTTTTGGATGCCCGTTGGCGGTGGGGCCTGTGGAACCTTTTGGAGCGAAGACGCAGCTCGGGGGCAACGGTCATCACGGCGTTGCATCGGTTTGTGGATGTCAGGGCTTGGGCGAGTCACTGGTGGGGTTTGGACGACGGAGCGCTTGTCTTCAATGAGTCGCGTCAGGGCGTATTTCCCAGTCATTTCGTGCAAAAGCTTTTTTTGGAAAAGAGCTTGACTCGCTGAATCTGCTGGGCTAGTCCACCTTTCACCAAATCCAAGGGGTCCCTTGTGACAAGGTTGTGCGCGGTTAGCTCAGCTGGATAGAGCACCAGACTACGAATCTGGCGGTCAGGCGTTCGAATCGCTTACCGCGCGCCATTTTTTTTGGTAACTTATCGGTACGCTGTTTCAGTCTGCGCGGGAGCGATGGGTGAGTGGCTGAAACCACATCCTTGCTAAGGATGCGTAGGGGTAACTCTACCGAGGGTTCGAATCCCTCTCGCTCCGCCACCTTTGCGGAGTCTCTCGTGAGAGGGCTCCGCAATTTTTTTTGCCCGAAGTAACCCATGACTCAATTTCAAAATCCAGACTCAGATGAACATTGGATGACTCTCGCCTTGGCGCAAGCCGACGCTGCTGAGCGCGAAGGCGATGTTCCTGTGGGATGTGTCATCGTTCATCCCGAGCTTGGCGCTGTGGCAGCTGCTTTCAATCGACGCGAAGCGGATCGCGACCCGACGGCACACGCAGAAGTTCTTGCCTTGCGGGAAGCGTCTCACCGTCTCGGCCGCTGGCGCTTGAATGACTGCACCCTCTTCGTGACCTTGGAGCCCTGTTTTATGTGTGCCGGCGCGCTCGTGAATGCGCGCATCGGTCGCGTGGTTTATGCCGCAGTGGATCCCAAGGCGGGAGCGTGTCAGAGTTTGGCCTCGGTTTTGAATGATCCGCGGTTGAACCACCGGTGTGAATTGAAGGCGGGTGTCTTCGAAGAGAAGGCGAAACTTCAGTTGCAAAGTTTCTTTCGTGCGCGTCGGCGCGCGCGCAATCAGGAATAACAAACACCGCGGTGGGCCGGTGCGCAGTTGAGAACTTCACCCCCCGCAGCCCGCAGTGCAGCTTCTACGGCGGCCTTTTGCGAGGGCTGGTCGACCATCATCACCAGAACGCCCCCGCCTCCTGCGCCGCACACTTTTCCGCCCGTCGCTCCGGCCCGCAATGCGGTTGCGTAAAGTGATTCCAACATGGGTGTCACAATTCCGGGAGCCAATGTTCGGCGTACGTCCCACTCAGCACTGAGCAGGCGTGACACTGCTTTCCAGTTCTTGTTTTTCAATTCCCTCTTCATGTCGGGGACGATCTTCGCAATTGCGGCGCAGCGCTCCAGCACGGCGGTGTCAGAGGTGAGAACCTTTTCAAGAACCAGCCAGTTGTTGAATGCGCTGAAGTGTTGCTGACCGCTATGCGCAAGAACGAGGTGTTGGGAAAGAGCCTCGGTGTCGCTTTCAATTTGCGATGTGGTGCTGCCGAAGGGAGTGTGCTGCACGCACTGCAGCCCGCCGAAGTATGCAGCAAAGTGATCTTGGTTGCCGGCGAGATTTCCAAGAATGCCGGCCTCCAGTGTTTGAGCCGTGCGGCAGAGATCGACGCCGTCGACTGGGGTACCGAGGATTTTGTTGAAGGCCGCCAAAAGTGCAATCACCAGTGAGCTTGAGCCACCAAGGCCGGAGCCGCGCGGAGCTTGCGCGTTCGTTTCGATTTTCACATGTCCATAACCTTTTTCGCGGATGGCCGCGTGATAAAGGCGCGTGACGGCCCGCTGCAAGACAAAGTCGGCGGCGTCGTTCTGCCCCAAGGTGTTTCCGGAGGTCTTTCTGCCGAGCGATTTGTCATTGAATTCCCATGAAAAGCCGGATGCTGCGGAGAGAGTGATATGGGCTTCGGCCCTCAGCTCGATGGCAAGATTGATGGTTTCAACCGGAGCGTTCCACAGCTCAAATTTTTCCTGTAGAATTGCCGCCAAAGGCCAAATGTCCAAAGTACCGCCCGCCAAATCAATGCGGGTGGGAGCGTGAACAGTGCAGCTGGCTGACTGTGGATTTTGTGAGGACGATCCTGCCATGGTTTGTCCTTTCGTACGGATGGTCTGGGTCGCATTCGTTTGCACACTACAGAGGTTATGAGTGTCAGAGATGCAGAGTAAAAAGCAAGATGTGGTGGGGATAATTTTAGCGGCAGGGCAGGGCAAGCGGATGAAGACGTCGCGCCCGAAGGTGGCCCACTCACTTCTCGGCCGCCCATTGATTGAATGGTCGATGATGCATTTTGTTGAGGCGGGTGTTGGAGATCTTTCCGTTGTCGTTTCGCCCTCGCAGCCCGAGGTCCATGCGATTGTTGAGAACTTTGCTCAAAAAGTGGCTTCCCGATGCCGAGTGCGTCATGTGTTTCAGGACGTTGCTTTGGGCACTGGACATGCCGCGTTGTGTGGCGTTCGCTCCCTCGAGTCGCAAGGTGTTCGCGCGGGTACGGCTCTGATTGGTTTGGGCGACGTCCCCGGTGTGGAACCCGACATTCTCAATGGACTGTTGGCGCGCATGGTGGCCGATCGCAGCGCTCTGAGTGTGTTGGCTTTTGAAGCCGAACAGCCGACAGGATATGGGCGCGTGCTCAAGACGATGGATGGGCAGGTGTATCGCATTCAGGAAGAGAAGGATTGCTCGCCCGAGCAACGTCTGATCCGTTCCTGCAACAGCGGTTTTTTCGCCGGTGATTTTAGCACTCTGGTTGAATTTCTTCCGCAAATAAAATCCGAGAATGCTGCGCGAGAATATTATCTCACCGACCTGCCCGTGTTATTGAGTGGCTCAGGGAGGCGTGTGACTGCTTTTGAGGGAGTTCCGGAAGAGACGGTGCTTGGCATCAATTCTCAGGAACAGCTCGCTGACGTTGCGGCGCGGATGCAGAAACGCCTCGTTCGGAAGCTGATGGAATCGGGTGTCCAAGTGCTGAAGCCCGATCATGTTTATATTGAAGACACTGTGGTTTTTGGGCAGAACGTCATCGTTGAGCCCTTCGTCTCGCTTGCGGGTCATCTTCATATTCCGGAAGGCTCTCGTATTGCTTCTTTCACGCGTTGGTGCCAACAGTCCGACGTGCCAACCTAAAGGAGTCGATCATGTGCGGAGTTATTGGTTACGTCGGTTCGGGCGCTGCACCTTCTTTTTTTATCAATGCTCTGCGGCGACTTGAGTACCGTGGCTATGATTCTGCCGGTATCGCCATGCTCAATTCGGATGGGATCTTTATTCAACGTGCGGAAGGAAAACTCTCCCAGCTGGAAAGGAAGTTGGATCAGCTGCCGCCCTTGGCTCAGGTGGGAATCGGACACACGCGTTGGGCGACGCACGGGAAGCCGACGGAAAACAATGCTCACCCTCACCGTTCAGGCCCCATTGTGCTTCTGCACAACGGCATCATTGAGAACTACCGCCAGCTGAAAGACATGCTCATTGCCCGCGGCTACACGTTCCTGAGCGAAACGGACACTGAGATTGCCGCCCATCTTTTGCACGACGAGTATCGTAAACTTTCTTCACATTCTCCCGAGCAGAGGATGCGACTGGCACTCAGGGCTGTCGTGGCTCAGCTCAAAGGAGCTTTTGCATTTGGGATCATTTGTCTCGACACGCCCGGCGTCCTTTATGCAGCAAAATTGGGGAGCCCGTTGGTTTTGGGGCGGGCAGATGGAGAGAATTTTCTTGCTTCCGGCATCACTGCCCTTGTGGAACACACGCGGCAGATCTTGGTTATGGAAGACCAAGAAATTGCTGTTTTGAAGGCAAATCAAATTGAAATTGAAACCTTCGACGGTCAGCCCGTGAGTCGTCCGTTCAGTCGTGTTGAATGGTCTGTTGCGATGATGGAAAAAGGTGGCTACCGCCATTTCATGTTGAAGGAAATCCATGAACACCCTCTGGCGATCGCACAGACGCTGAGTGGTCGGATGGAGCGAGATTCTGGTTCGATCAATTTGGTCGACCTTGGTGTGTCGAATCTGCCGCTGTCGACGATCCAGCGTATTCAGATCATCGCTTGCGGCACCAGCTACTATGCCTCGTGTCTTGGGAAGTATTTTATCGAATCGGTCACGCGCGTGCCTGTGGAAGTCGATTTGGCGAGCGAATACCGTTATCG